>JBCCRH010000307.1:0-7899 GCA_039208045.1 Bacteroidota bacterium | reverse complement strand
TTAGAGTAGATTTTACGGGAGTAGCCCCTTGGCACTTTACTTTGGCGCGGGATGGGCAGGTGGATACTACCTTCACTTCCGTATGGAACAATCCATTTTATGCGCCTGTCACTCAAAATGGGACTTATGAGTTATTCTATTTTGAAGATGCAGCGTGCGCTGGAAGTATGGAAGGCAGTGGTCGTATTGATATGGCTCCTATTGAAGTAGAAGCAGCCGTGCAGCCAGTACGTTGCTTTGGCGGGCAGGATGGGGCGATTGAGGTAGCAATCAACGGAGGGGTGCTGCCACTGACCTGGGAGTGGAGTACCGGCGCTACCGGTATTTTGCAACAGCAAAATCTACCCGCAGGGCCTGTTGATCTGCATATTTTAGATGCAAAAGGCTGTACAAAAACGCTAAACTATTTGATTACAGAACCCTCCGCGCTGGCTCCGCTAGAGCTCAATTGCGAGGCCTTTTTACAAGATACGCTTGATTTTACTACCTCGGGTGGGACACCACCTTATCAATATAGTATCAATGCGGGGAATAGCTTTACAGATGATCGACTTTTTGATCAACTCGCCAGTGGCCAGTGGTATAATCTACTTACCAAAGATGCCAATAATTGCCAGCTAGAACAACGCTTTTTTATGCCCAAACTGGTGCCAGAAGTGGTGAAACTTCCCGAATGGATGGAGGTTACTTTTGGGGAGGAAGTGCAGCTACAGCCCCTCTTGCAAGTTCCAGCGGAACAGCTCAGCAATATTCGATGGGTTTCTGGCGCCGAGTTGGATTGTATCGACTGCTTGATGCCGAGTTTCCGTGCCTTGGGCAATGCGGAGCTTCTGCTGAAGATACAGGATATCAATGGCTGCCGCTTTGAGTACCCCCTAACGATAGAGGTCAAGGTGGAGGCTGATTACTTTGTGCCTAACGCCTTCTCGCCCAATGAGGATGGCATCAATGATCGACTAGTAATTTTTGCCAATCCCTACCAAGTGGAGCAAGTACTCGAATTTAAAATTTTTGATCGCTGGGGAGGGGCTTGTTTTGCGCAAAGCAACTTCCCCCCAAATACCGAGGCTTTTGGCTGGGACGGTAGGTGCAATGGCCGACTGCTTAGTCCTGGCGTCTACGTCTTCATGGCACAGCTCCAACTTATTGATGGCCAAGAAATCTGGATAAAAGGCAGTAGCTTATTAATAAAATAAAAAGCCATTAGGCCCCACCCCTGCCGTAAAACGACCTACCTCCTGACCGCTCGCGTCATATTCAAAAATCTGTCCATTTTGCTGAAAATCCACCGCATCGCCCACAAAAATATGACCTGTATTTGGGTCAACCCCTAGGGCATAAATACTACGCCCATCTGAAGGAATCAGCGGATTGGCGGGTAGGGCTTCTGCCTCAATGGGCAATTCAAAAACGTCGCCCTTCACATAATATAGCACTTCCAGATTTGGGTCAAGCGCCAGGCGGGGGGCAAATGTCAAGTCAAAATCGCTGAAGCTAAACTCCCGCTCTACCACCTGCGTAGCAGGATCTATTCGGTAAAGCCCCCCAAAGGTATTGTCAGTCGCATTTCCTTTGCAGAATACCCATATCTTTCCCGCCCCATCCAATACCATTGCCCCAGGGTCGATACCCACTTCAATCTGATTGACAATTGCATCGGTAGTAGCATCCAGCACCCATACTTGATTAGATGGCGTGGTGCCAAAAAACCAGGGAGCAGATACAAAAATCTGGTTCCCGACCTGTATCATTTCCTCTGTCCAGTTGGGAAGCGGGATGGTTTTATCAATGGTATTGGCAGCTAGGTCAAGCACACTGATCGCATCAGCAAATAGATCTGTGACATAAGCCTTATCTGCACTGATAGGTTGGAAAAAGCGGGGGGAAGTGAGGCCCACAATCGTACGATTGGCCGTAAAATCAGGTAAGTCGACTATTTCTATTTTTTGAGAGGCATTAACCACGAGCCACAGTTGCTGGTCGAGCAGGCGCGCGCTTTGGAGCACATCGCCTAGGGGGCGGTCATTCGCTTGCGCAAAAAGGGTGGTAGTAACTTGCTCTGTAGCAAAGTTGTAGTAGGAGACTGAGGCATTGCCATTGCCGAATTGCCCTTCGTTGAAGATGAGTACGCCTTCGCCTGCGGCGATGGTGGTGGGGTCAGTTGGGGTATTGTTTTCTTCGTTGCAGGAGTAGAGGATGAAGAGGAGAAGCAATAGGAGGGGCAATTTTTTGGTACTCATTAGATTTTAGTATTGTTTAAGAAAATGACGATTAGTCCCAGGTGTATCCATGAAACATCCAATATCTAAACTGTGGAAGCATAAAGATCAAACATTTCCCTCCACTTTTTGATTTAGTAACTAAAATTCCTTTCATGCAGCGGGAAGTTAGCGATCGCTTAGAACAAGAATACCAGCGTTTTATTGAATTTGGAAGTTTGCTCAATCGGCAGATGCGCCAGTATTTGGTGCAGTACCTCCAAGAAAAGCTGCAACCCAACCGCTATAGCATTCCCGACCTCAATGACCAATATTTTCAATACTTTCAGCAGGCTTTGGATCAACTATTTCGCATAGATCAACTCTTGCCACTCTGCAAAAATAACCAGCAGATTAGCTCGCAAATTGTGCTCGATACCCTTCAATGGATGCGCAAAACCTTTGATAAAGTACGTGCGAAGAATCCCTACCAGTCTGAGCTCCAACGCCTGGAAGGCTGGGCCGTCACGCCTTTTCATACCGTACTCAAACGCTGGCCTTACTTGGTGCAATTTTTACAAAACAACTACTCCAAAGACCAGCTTGACATTGGCTTTTATAACGACCAGTTCAAACAATTGATCACTTCTACTGAAGCGGAAGCACTACCCACAGAGAACCGAAAGAAGATAGAACTCATACTCACCGATCTACTGGCGCAGTGGGATGCTTTGCTCTATGCAAAAATTTTGGAGTACGAACTGCAAAAGCTACAAGAAGAAAGCCAGCAGTTCTCCAATTTGATGGAGGCCAAAGTATCGGAATATAGCAAGCTGATGCAATTAATCTCGCCCGTTTCAGACTATCTGGGCTGGGACCTATCGCGTTCGCTCTGGCAGGAAACCTCCTTCGATGTCTTACAAGACTATCATGAGTTATTGGAAGACGAGCAATCCATCAAAGAATTAGCCGACCTGCTTGGAAGCATGCGGGAGGCCGAAATTGAAATGGAGGAAGAAACGCTCGAAAAGACCATTATTCGCCAAGAATGGCAAGTGGACGAAGATGTAAAAGCAGAAATTGTAGGCGTACACGAGAGCGATGACCTCAATAACCTGCTCAGTTCTGAAGTGGGGCTGCTGAGTCAGGAAGCCACCGAATTGCTCTTCCTCAAACGCTATGCGGATAAAAACTTAATGACCTTCCGCTATGAAGACCGCAAGCTAGTAAAGAGCAACGACCAGATTATGGAGGTACACCAGCGGGTGCGCCAGAAGGAGAAAGGGCCTTTCATTATTTGTATTGATACAAGCGAGTCGATGACGGGGCGACCCGAGCAGATCGCTAAGGTACTCTGCTTAGGCATCCTAAAAATGGCCATGCGCGAAAACCGACGCGCTTACCTGATTAACTTCTCTATTGGTGTGAAGACACTCGATCTATTTGACATTGCTAATTCGATCAATGAAATCGCTAAGTTCCTAAAGATGTCTTTTTACGGTGGCACTGACATTTCCCTACCGCTGTATGAAGCCTTACGGCAATTGCGCACCCACAATTATAGCGATGCCGATGTACTAATGGTCTCTGATTTTATTATGTATCGCGTCAATGAAAAAGTATTGCAAGAGGTGGCCTTTTTCCAGCAAAATCAAGGCACCCAATTCCACAGCCTAACCCTTTCCGATGAGCCCAATACCCAAATTATTGAGCAATTTGATACCAATTGGCTGTACGACCCCAAGCAAAAAGGCGTCATCCGCGCCTTAACCAAGGGCTTGCACAACATAAGCAACCGCCAACTCTAGCAGCTCCTCACAGTGGCCTATAAGTCCGCTATTTTGATAAATTTTAACGCTTATCACATCAATATTATCTATTTCGTGTTTATAATCCATTCATATAATAACGAAGGGCAATGGAAAATTTAAAGCCATTATTGGAACTTCCTGTGGGTGGAGCAGGCTACATTGACAGCTTTACAGATAAGCGTGCCGGTAGCAAACTACTCGCAATGGGAGTATTGCCAGGAAGCAAGGTCGAGGTACTGCGTGCGGCCCCTTTTGGCGGTGCGCTTTATGTAAAAGTCAACCAATCTTATTTAGCCCTCCGCACTAAAGAAGCCGCTAGCATTCTATTAAAATGAGTACAGCAAGTGTAGTACGTGAGTGCGTTGTAGCACTCCTAGGTAATCCCAATGTGGGTAAATCTTCCCTGTTCAACCAGCTTACTGGCTTACGCCAAAAGGTGGGTAACTTCCCAGGAGTCACTGTAGATAAAAAGATAGGGCGCCTTCAGCTGTCTTCCGCTACGGCTATCAAACTCATCGATTTTCCTGGTACCTATAGCTTTTATCCCAACTCGGAAGACGAGCGCATCGTTGTACAAACCCTTGCGCAGCCTGCCAACCAGGATTATCCAGATGCCATTGTGTATGTAGCTGATGTCACGCAGCTAGAGCGGCATTTATTATTATTCTCACAGTTGAGAGATCTTGGCCTTCCCTGCTTACTGGCTCTTAATATGGCAGACGTGGCAGAAAAAGAAGGAATTACCATTGATTTAAACTACCTAGGTAAAAAACTGCAAGTACCCGTAGTTGCTGTAAGTGGACGTACCGGCTCGGGCTTGGATCAGCTCAAAAACAAGCTCTCGCAATTGTTAGAAGTAGACTTCAAAGCCCCTAAGACGCTTTACCAACTTAGCCGCCAAGAACAAGCCATCGCACAAGATGTAAAAGCACTTTTCCCTAATGTAAATGCCTATCAAGCGCTCCTATTGGCCCATCACCACGACTGGCTCCCCTACTTAAGCAAGCAAGAAACCACTTCATTACAGCAGATTACGGCAAAACATGAGATGGAATCTTTGCGCTTCCAGGTAAACGAAACCATGCAGCGCTTTGATCGCTTTACGCCAATTGTACAGCACGCTATCCAGCGACAAAGTGAGGAACGCAGTGGGTTGACAGAACGACTAGATCGTATTTTTACCCATCGCTTTTTGGGTCCCATTATCTTTTTTGTGCTCATGCTCTTGGTTTTTCAGGCGATCTATAGCTGGGCGACTGTTCCAATGGATTGGATCGAAGGGCTGTTTGGGTGGCTTAGCGATTCGATAGCATTGGTTTTACCGAAGGGTTGGTTTACCAGTCTGTTGACAGAAGGTATTATTGCCGGGCTAGAAGGTATTTTGGTGTTTATTCCTCAAATTGCTGTTCTATTTTTCCTCATCTCGCTCTTAGAAGAAGTGGGCTATATGGCGCGCGCAGCCTATCTATTTGATCGTCCTATGCAGTTTTTTGGTTTAAATGGCCGGAGCATTGTTGCGCTCATTTCCGGCGGAGCCTGTGCCATACCTGCTGTGATGAGTACTCGCACCATAGGAAATTGGAAAGAGCGATTAATTACCATCCTAGTTACGCCTTTTATTAGTTGCTCTGCGCGTATTCCGGTATATACCGTATTGATTGGTTTTGTCGTACCCAGCACGGTCGTCTGGGGATTTTTCAATGCACAAGGCTTGGCGTTTATGGGCCTCTATCTTTTGGGCATTGCTGCTGCATTGATTGCTGCCTTTATTTTCAAACTCATCCTAAAAACCAACGAGCGCAGCTACCTCATGCTGGAGCTACCTGAATACCGCCTACCCGTAATGCGCAATGTACTTCTGACCGTATGGGAGAAAGTGAAGACATTCACCATCGAAGCAGGAAGGGTCATTTTTGTCATCTCCATCATCCTATGGTTCTTAGCTAGCTATGGCCCTGGCAACACCCTGGAAATTGCGGAGCAGGAAGCGCGCCAGACTGCTCAGACCCAACAACTCGATGAACAAGCTACAGATAACTTAATTGCCAGTCGAAAAATAGAAGCTTCCTACGCCGGCATCATGGGTAAGACTATCGAGCCAGCTATCGCTCCCCTTGGCTTTGACTGGAAAATGGGGATTGCCCTTATCACTTCTTTTGCCGCTAGAGAAGTGTTCATTGGTACTATGGCCATCATCTATGGCATTGGCAGCGAGGAGGACGAGGAGGGAATTTCAATCCGAAATCGAATGGCCCAAGAGAAAGATCCAATCACCGGAGAAGCCGTTTACTCTATGGCTACTGCGCTTTCGCTCCTTCTATTCTATGTATTTGCGATGCAGTGTATGAGCACCTTAGCAGTAGTCTATCGAGAAACGAAAACCTGGAAATGGCCGCTCATCCAGTTCATCTTTATGACGGCGCTGGCCTATTTAAGTAGTTTATTGGTCTACCAACTTCTATCCTAAGCTTGGCCCTGTATCCAATACTTTTAGCAGCCAGCTTCGTTCTGCCAGAAGCGGGGTATTTTTAACCTGCTCGCGCAAGCCGTCTATCTTTTCGAGGGGCTGCCGCAAAATTTTATGCAGAATATTACAGAAATTAAGACACGTTTTCTTCATGTTCTGGGATACTTTTTTGTTGCGCCGTAGATAGACGCTAAAAGAAGCCAGTAAAGAGGTTAGAGGTTCTACTTCTTCCAGTTCATAATAGGTTTTGAGCAACAGTACCCGTGAACCCAGGTGATAATACCAGTCGGTAAAATGTAGCTGATTGAGATTATCTAACACTTGACCGTAGTCTCTTTTATGGTAGTTCAGCTCTGCCAAATTATAGTGTAGGGCATCAGCGCGTGCAGAGGGCGCCACCTTATCCGTATATTTATGTATAAATGACTCAATCCAATCGTAGCGTTCTCGCAAAAGCGCGAGTTTTACTACATTGGAGTATGTCCAATGAGAAACGTAGCCATTTTCAAAAATGGCCTCACTCTCTATGCCATCTACATAGAGCGTCAAAGCGGTATCGATCATTTCAATCTGACCTCTACGTATTTTGCGCGCACAGAGGTTGATAGCATAAAGAAATATTTCGCGTAGCTCTTGCCGCGCAATTTTCGAGCTATGCGCTTTGATCAACCCCATCAGCGCATGAAAATACGTATCTTCCTCGGTGCGAAAATAGCCGTAAATCTGTAGATAAATCTGAATCAGTGGCGGTTGCTCCTCTACGCTTTCAAGAAAACTTTTCACTTCATCTGCAAATCGCATTTCATAATTCCCCGAAAGCATTGCTTGCCGGTTGAGCATCTCACAACTAAACTGAAGCTTTTTCAAAAAATAAAACTGATCCAAGGAATCAGAGGCCAATTGTAAATGCACGTCATTCCGACGTACTTTCTGGCTTATGAAATGATCCGTCCCTATATTTGCTAAGCGATAACGATCATAATAAGAATTAATATCTCGGGCTTCCTTTTTAGTCACCAATTGATCTAACTTGCGATAGGCATAATGGTAGTGTTTGTCTAGCTTGCGTTCTACAAATTCTTTTAGCGTATAGGACTGAAATGGAATAGCATCCCGCTGAAATCCCTGAATAGCCAAAAACTGTTCTGCCAGTTTAAGTAAACTATTCATATGATAGTCGACTTGCTTTTTATCGTAAGGCATATTTGGGTAGACTGCCCGAAATACCTGCGCTTTTTCCAACCCAGCATCCGAGAACTTCGGCGCAAACTGATTGATATACCCTAGAAACTGCCCCAATTCTTCATTCGTATTGAAATACGGAGAAGCGACAAATGCATTGAACTGCTTGAGTTCTTTTACCGAAAAAGTTCTTAGCAAGGTGATAAATTTACTCTTTTCCATTTTAGAACTAGTATTTTTG
>JBCCRH010000306.1:0-7929 GCA_039208045.1 Bacteroidota bacterium | reverse complement strand
GCGCAATGAGCTAGAAAACTTGCAACAAAATTTAGACCGTTTCCTAAGTCAATCCTACCGTTCCTTTGAAGTAGTGGTCGTAAATGACCATTCTACGGATGGCACCCTCGAATATTTATTGGATAATCAGAAAAAATATTCGAACTTAGTGATTGTAAACTTGAAAGAGGCAACGCCGCCTGGAAAGAAGGCAGCCCTCACAGAGGGCATATGGCATGCTACCCATGATTTGCTGTTGTTAACAGATGCAGATTGCTCCCCCCGAAGCAAAAACTGGATTTCTCAGATGCAAGCTGCACTAATCGATCGTAAACAGATCGTACTTGGGTACAGTCCCTATCTTCCGGCACCTACTCCTCTGAATTATTTTATTTGCTTTGAGACGGTTTTTACTGCGGTGCAGTATTTTAGCTTTGCGCTAATTAGAATTCCCTATATGGGTGTTGGTCGCAACTTGCTCTATCACCGCTCTATTTTTGAGCGGGCAGGTGGCTTTCGCCAACATGCGCATCTTGCTTCGGGCGACGATGATCTATTGATCAATGCCGTAGCCGATCAGCAGAATACAAGCATTATACTTGATCCGCAAACGTTTATTGATTCGATACCCAAAAGAACTTGGAGCGGCTACTATTACCAAAAAACAAGACATCTCACTACTGGAAGTAGTTACAAGCGTGTCCATCAGCTCGTGCTAGGCTTGGTTTCGGCAAGCCATTTCGGGCATTATGTGTTGGGCCTATGCTTGATTAATTCCCCCTTACTACTGGTAGTATTGCTTATTTATTTGGTGAGAATGAGTGTAGTCTGGTTCTTATATGCCCGCATTTTGCGCAAGCTCCACGCCCTACGGCTGCTGCCTTGGATCCCCCTCCTAGATGCCGCATTAGTACTGTACTACGCACTATTCGCGCCGGTTTTAATCACCGGAAAACAACAACAATGGAAGTAGCAGTACGCTCCAATTTGACATCTGCAAAAGCCCAGGAAGATTATCTACTCGTGCAAAAAGCAACACAGGGGGATCAAAAGGCCTATGCCCTTTTGATGAATAAATATCGGCAGTCTATCTATCATACGATGTATAAAATGGTCAGCAATCGCGAAGATGCAGATGATCTGACCTTAGAGGCCTTTGGCAAAGCCTTCGTGAAGCTCCCCTCTTACACCCCTAGGTATGCCTTCAGCACTTGGCTCTTCAAAATTGCCATCAATAATGCCATCGATTATATTCGCAAAAAGCGCTTAATCACGCTCTCTATCGATGAACCCATCGAGCACGATAGCGACCAAGACTATGCGGGCTGCTTGCACTGCAATGACCTCAATCCAGAAGAAGTGGTTATTCGTAATCAGCGGCAGCACTTATTGCGTAGACTATTGACCCATCTATCAGACAAATACCGCCATATGATCGAGTTGCGCTACTTTGAGGAACTCTCCTATGAGGAAATTTCTGTGGAGCTGAATATCCCTTTGGGAACGGTAAAAGCGCAGTTGTATCGTGCTAAGGAAATGCTGTATGTACTATTGCAAAAGCCAGGGGCCAGCGCGTACCTGGATCGGACGCAGCGGCGGGCAAAAGCGAGCTAATACTGGTATTTATTGCTTTTATTTGACAAAACGGGCCCATCTAGGGCAGCTTGAGCAACCTTTTCCATCACTTTATGTTGGACGCTAAAATGCTCAGCTATGATGTTGCCAAGTTCTAATCGAATAGGACTAAGGATACTCCTATTATGGGGTAGCTTATCCGTTTCCTGCCATTTGCATGCTACCTTCAGCATGCTTTCCATCAATACCTTCTCCTACTTAGATTCCATTCCCTGTAGCCTTATTGCATCAGGCTTAGCGGGCATTAATTGCAAGGATAATGGTACTCCTGATGATCCTTCTGATGATTTTATTGACTTTTTGTTACAGCCTGTTGGGGAAGGCTTGGGTGCTACCTACACCGTTACCTCGAATGCAGGCCCCATCACGCCTAGTTCCGTTATTTACGGGGCTACTGGTTTCAGCACACCTCCTGGCACAGCTGGCTTAGACAGCCTGACTATTACTTTAACTGATGACGAGAATCCTAGCTGTACCCTCACGGTAGAGCTACCTTCCCCTGGAACTTGCGCCAATGTATGTTTTATCGACCTTGAATATTTCAGTCCTATTTGTCAAGATAATGGCACTCCAGGTGATCCCTCCGACGATATTTTTACCTTTCAATTAGGCATTACAGGAGTCAATAGTAGTGGTTTCTGGTTTGCTGACGATGACGCTAATAGTGAAGGAGCAATGGGTGGGTTATTTACCTTTGGCCCTTACCTCATTAGCGAAGGAAGCTTTTCATTTAAAGTATTTGATAGCGAAGATCCTTCTTGTGAGTCTAGCGTCAAAGTACAACCTCCTACCACCTGTTCTCCTGGGTGTCCTCCACCAGAGGTCACTTCCATCGAAAGAACGACTTGCGATCCCAATGCAGTGGGTAGTATCACCCAAGCATTGACCAACCAAAGCGGTTGCGATAGCCTGGTCGTCATTACTACTACCTTGCAACCAGATGATACCACTTTCGTAAATGCGAGCACCTGCGAGCCGGCAGAAGCAGGTATTGCTGTACAGACGTTCACGAATACAGCGGGCTGTGATAGCGTAGTCACTACTATTACTACCTTGCTTCCTAGTGATACTACTTTCGTAAATGCGAGCACTTGCGACCCAACCGGTGTAGGTGTTGCCACACAAACTTTTACCAATACAGCGGGCTGTGATAGCATAGTCACTACGATCGTCACCTTACTGCCCAATGATACTACTTTCGTAAATGCAACTACTTGCGAGCCAGCAGAAGCAGGTATTGCTACACAAACCTTTACTGATGCAGCAGGCTGCGACAGCGTAGTTACGACCATTGTCACCTTGCTTCCTAGTGATACCACTTTCGTTAATGCAAGCACTTGCGAGCCAGCAGAAGCAGGCATTGCTACACAAACCTTTACTGATGCAGCAGGCTGTGACAGCGTAGTTACGACTATTGTCACCTTGCTCCTTACTGATACCACTTTCGTAAATGCAAGCACTTGCGAGCCATCAGAAGCAGGTATTGCTACAGAAACCTTTACCAGTGCAGCAGGCTGCGATAGCGTAGTGATTACAACGATTACTTTTATTCCCATTGTGGGAGATACAACCAACGCCAACATTTGCTTGGGGGATACCTACAGTTGGCTGGGAGACCCCTTTACCGAGGCTGGTACCTACACGGCAACCCTTACGGCAGAGAGCGGCTGCGACTCCACTCTATTCCTCAGGCTAAGCACTTTCGAACCCTCTTTGATATTGGAGGGGGCAGAGCAAATCATACGAGGGGCCGCCCTCACACTCAACGCTATTACCAATATCACAGATGGTGATTTTTTCTGGAACTTAGCAGGTATAGATACGATTTGCTCTAATTGCAGCAGCATCACTATACAACCTACTGCTACGGGCACGTACTCCCTTTCCATCCTCACCCCGCTCGGCTGCTCTGCTGAAGCCTCCCTCCAAATAGTAGTGAACGAGCCCGCGAGTATCTACCTCCCCAATATCTTTAGTCCTAATGATGATGGTGCCAACGATTTTTTCTTCCCCCAAACTGCTCCCAATCAGGCCAGTGAGATACAGCTCTTCCGAATATTCGATCGCTGGGGTGGCCTGCTCTTCGAGCAGCGCAATTTCCTACCCAACGAACCCAACCTAGGTTGGGACGGCACCTACGCAGGTAGGCGTATGAATAATGGTGTATACGTCTATTATTTAAAGGCTACGATGGTGGGGGTGGAACGCATTTTTTTGAAGGGGGAGGTGACGTTGGCGCGGTAGGTTAGAGTGGGGCTAATCAACTAAATGCTTATTCAGCAATGCCCTCAGGCCAGCGCCTGGCCGGGGAGCATTATTAGTGACTAAGGCTCCATCTTGCCCAAAAACAACATGATGTGGCACGCCTGACATCTCAAAGACTTGGTTGAAGAGCAGCGCTTGATCGTTGCTCAGTAAATGGTGCTCGGCAGAAAACTGGAGGTCTTTGACATAATCTTTCCACATCGCTTCAGGGCTTGCCTTGGCCATAAACACAAATGCTACTTCCTGATCTTGATATTCCTCTATGAGGTTCGGAAAATGTTGTACCATCTCTGTTCGGCAAGGACTGCACCACGTAGCCCAAAAATTAAGTACCACCACCTTACCAGCATGGGTAGTCAATACTTGATTCAATAGATCATCCTCGATGCTTTGGAGCGCTGCACTGCTGTCCAAGGACTTTGCTGGGGTCATGGTAGCTTTACGCAATAATGCTTCGATAGGTATGCTAATCATAGGGTATGGCGAGTGTTGGGCCAGCTCGCCAGCTTTCTCAAGAATTGTGGCTGGTGGGTGCTCTTTGTTCAAATGCATCGCTATAAAGTTAGTCATCAGAATTTCCTGCGTGAGGCCCTCTGCGGCTGCAGCTATTTCTTCCACAGTTGTGCTTACTACAAACTCTCGCCGGTTTTCCACAGGGAGTTGATTCAAGTATTTTATTTTCACTTGGTTGTTGATGGGGAGCCACTTATTCTTTGAAAAGGCGATATATTCAGAGGCATAGACCGGGGAATGTTGAAGCTGGAAGGAGGCATCCTTATAGTTTACGAGTTGAAATAAGCTGTCTAGTGCTTTGTTATTGGCAACTGGGAATTGGCCCGAAATGGGAAGAATCAAGTTTTGCCCCCTCTGTTTGAAGACAATTTGTTGTCTAGCCAGCTCCACCAAATAAGCGTCTACTTTCTGGTGCTTTTGATAGTTCGCCAGCCATTGCATCAATTCTGCTTCTTTGCCTTGCGCTATACGTAGTACTTCCCCAAAATCAGTCAATCCCTCATACGGCCGCTGCTGGTACCAAGCGCTCCATTGCTGATCCAATGCTCCAAACAATTGGAGGCTACTCTCGCTAAAAGCATCATTCGTAGCAGTAATAGCTTGAATCGTATCTGCATTCGTCACGATCGATAAGTGGACGCTACTACCAGGTTTTAGCGCAATTCTTCGAAAATCTTTCCCATAAGTAAGGCGATAGTCGTGAATACAATTATGCTCTAACTCAAACGAAAACTGCCCTGCTGCATCTATCTTTTCGACTAGCTGATAATCGCTCCCTTGATGAAAGCTTTCCCACTGCAAAGCAATATGGCTGATTTGACTACTCGTATCGTAATTGGTAATGGTTCCACTGATGGTGATGGGGCGTAGAGCTTGCAAAGGAGAAAATTCGGTGGTGGGTAGGTTGGGGGGCGCATCGGGGGTGCAGGAGAGTAGGGTTAGAAAGCTAAATAAGAGAAAGCAGGAGCGTGGGAGGTATTGCATAGAGATAGAGATTTTGCGCTCCCCAAATATACTGTTTTAACACTTGACTAAATTGTAAAGCTGACGGAAAGGCCTTATTTTTAGAATGTAAATAACATAATCAATGGACGCAGCAAAGCGAATTAGATTTGATATATTAGAGATGCTATTCAAGGTAAATAGCGTGAAAAAGCTAGAGGCTATTCGTAATGAGGTTGAGCTGATTTATCAAGATTCATCTGAATTGGCAAATATAAGTGGTGATGAACCGCTGTTCATGAGAGGAGTCAAAACTATCAGGGAAAATGTTACAATAGAAGAAATGATGGCAGAGCAAAACTATCAGCCCATTAGCTATGAAAAATTTAGAGCATTGGCTGATAAAATAGAGTGGAAAGAGTCACTTGACGAGTTATTAGAGGCATTATCAAAATAGGGGGTAGTGAATTACTTATTGGATACAAATATCTTATTGATCTATAGCAGAACATCTGACTTGGCAGATAAAATAGAGAGGCAATATAAGCTCTTCAGTGGAAATCACAACTTGGCTATATCTGTTGTGACTTTAGGAGAATTAAATTCATTAGCCAAACAGTTTAACTATGGTGAAAGGAGAAGGCAAGAAATTGAGCGACTAGTAACTCAGCTATTTGTGATAGACACAAATATAAAAGAAGTAATAGAACGATATGGAGACATAGATGCCTACAGCCAAGGGCGGCTTGATGAAAAGCCATTAGGAATAAGTTCAAGGAATATGGGGAAGAACGATATTTGGATTGCCGCAAAAGCGAGTATTTACAATATGACATTAATTACCACAGATAAGGACTTTGACCACTTAGATAAGGTCTATCTCGGTTTAGAGTATGTTGATTTAGAACAGCATAGATAAGCTTATACTACCCTCTTACTTCCCTTCCTAAACAGCGAAAAAATAATAAAAGCCAAGCAAGAAAAGCAAACCTTAGTATGGGCATTATATCAATTATCTTGAGTGGGTATTCAACAAAAACGCAGCAATGACAGAGGCGCACTTTCTAACAACCATATTCAAACCGCAAAACTTTAAGGCCGATGAGCTGCAATTGGTATTGGAACAATTCGAACCGGTCTTCTTCAAAAAGAACGATTTCCTGATCGAAGAACACAAAAGGGCCAGCTATTATTACTACCTAGAAAGCGGCTTTTTGCGCTCCTTTAGTGTAGATTTAAACGGCAATGATGTGACCACCAAGTTCTTTTCCCAAAAAGACATCATCATCGATTGGCGCTCCTATTTCCTAAAGGAATCCTGCAAAGAATCGATCCAAGCACTGACCAAAGGGAAAGCCTGGAAAATTACTTTTTCTCGATTTATGAAGCTCTTCCATATCGAAGCGTTCCGAGAAGTGGGGCGCTCCCGACTCGTACAAAACTATTTTGAACTCAAAAACCACTCCGTCTCCCTGATCGCCGATCAAGCTATAGACCGCTATAAAAATCTGATTCGGGAAAAGCCGGACGTTGTCCAAAATGTGCCGCTAAAACATATCGCTACCTATCTGGGCATTACTGATACCTCTTTGAGTAGAATACGAAAAGAATTAAGCGCTTAATTATGTTTACTACATCTGTACCCACCTTACTTTCTATAGCCTTCTTGCTAGCCTTTACCGTCCCTGTCGGAATGGTGGCCAACTTAGTTCGCAAAGGTGCCTCTGTGCGCGCCTTTTACTTTACCCTACTATTCTACAGCATCTATCTATCCGCAGCAGCTGTCGCAAGCATAGCAGGCGTATTCGACGTCGTGTCCCTCCCGCCAAGAATCGTAGTGGTCACTGCGCTCCCCTTACTCTTATTTTACCTACTATTCATTTCCAATACTGCCTTTTACAAAGATCTCCTGCAACGCACCCCCCTGACCGATCTGGTGCGCGTGCATATTTTTAGGCTCGTCGGCGTATTTTTCATCTTACTGCTCTCCTTCCAACAATTGCCAGCCACTTTCGCATTCATCGCGGGTGTAGGCGATATGTTCACCGCGCTCAGCTCCATCTGGGTGGCGCAGCAACTGCAGCAAGGCAAATCCTACGCCAAAAACCTCACCCTCGCGTGGAATACCTTTGGCCTATTAGACATCATCGCCACTTCCAGCATGGCCATCTATTACACCAAGCTTAATATCGATACCGGCAGCCTCGGCGTGGACATCCTGGGGCAGTTCCCCTTTTGCTTTATCCCTGCTTTCGCACCTGCCACCATTATCTTCCTACACCTCAGCGTTTACCGAAAGGTATACAAAACTAGCTAGGGCGGCTTGCTTTAGGGCCCTTCCCCGATTGCTATCGGGGGTCATCCGCTAAAATTCGGCGCATCCAAAAGTTATAGTGCCATACCCATGCCAGGTGTCTTCGCTCCACGTCTTCGCTCAGCCACCTAGCATAGGGGCACTATTAGCTTTTGGCCACACCTCATACCGCTCCTACCGGGGGTGCAACAAAAAAAATCATCCTATTTCTGCTTTCTTGTCATATGGCAAGATTTCTCATCGCGCCTCCCCGTAACTTTGAATTGTAATTAAAAACGAAG
>JBCCRH010000305.1:0-7932 GCA_039208045.1 Bacteroidota bacterium | reverse complement strand
GACTGCAACTGCTGCCCAATTTGCTGAAACTGAGGCTGTAGCTGTGCTTCAAACTTTAGGTTGCTATACAATAGCTCATTGTCCAAGCTCCCATCAACCGCCATCGATCCTACTAAATCGTTGAGCTGAGTAGTCATCGTGAAGCTCTGATCGGCATCAATCAGCATTTGAACAGCGCTGTTATTAGGCATTAGCAAAAAGTAAAACCCTGGATTGTAAGGCTCTGCTCGTTGGAACAACATCTGCCCATTTGCCCCCACCATAGTGGAGTCTGCCTTAAAGCGCTGATCGGCAAAAAAGCCGATCAATATCGCCTCGCCGCCAGCGGGAAGGCCATTTACATTAACTGTAATATTTGGATTTTCTAACTTTCGGTTTTCAAGCGATGCACTTGCTGTAGTAGCCGTAGTACTGGTTTCACTAGGCCCACCACCATTACAAGCCCAGATAAAAAGCACCGCAAAAATGGGAATCAGGAATCTCATCAGAACGTGATTTTGTTTGGGGGTCAAAAATAGTAAAAGCAAATCTTTTCAAA
Organism: Bacteroidota bacterium; assembly: GCA_039208045.1. Classification (GTDB taxonomy): domain Bacteria; phylum Bacteroidota; class Bacteroidia; order Chitinophagales; family Saprospiraceae; genus JBCCRH01. The sequence continues at coordinate 7,394 of JBCCRH010000305.1, read as the reverse complement.
ACGAAAAATGCCGATTATTATGCCACCGCACACCATCCTTTTCGAAAAGTGCTTCTTTGCCCGTTTTCCAGATAAAGAGCTCATCCAAATAGATTGGCTGCCCCTCTAAATCAGGATTATACAAGTAGAACCGAAGCTTACTAACAGAAGAAGTCACCTTAAAGCTGTACTGCACCAAACCCCAATTGCCATCAAATACTTTTACATTGCGATGAACAAAACTGGTCTTATAATTCCACAAGTCGTTATTGTAGGGGCTGCGTTCTTCTACACACAAGTAAGAACGAGGACTTTGATCTTCTCCCAAATACATCCATACTGAAAACTCGTACCGCTTTTCTGCCTGATTGGGTAATTGCCCTTCAAATACGACATTGGTATCCTGCATTTCCCCCGTAAAGGCGCCTGTACCGAGGTATTGCTTGGCACTAGCCAGGGAATCAAAACTTTCGTAATAAAAGTGCTGTAAACTATCATTTGTCCAGAACCCTCCCACGCTATCCAGCCAATTGGCTGCCAAAGAGCGTCGAATCCCCTCACTCCGAGTTGCTATGCGCTGCTCAAAACTCGATAGCGGCAAGCTGTACAACTTCATATTTTTTTCCTCATACAGAAGCGTAGCCCCTTGGCGTAGGTAATTGTATTCCAATAAACCATAGTCCCCTTTCCAGTCGTCATTCCACACCATGAGTAATGGCTTATTGTTGGGGTAATCCTCCAGCACTGTTGGGACTCGGTATGGCTCTTGCACCAGCTGAATCTGCTTGCGCGTTTGGCTATGGGAAGTACGGGTGAGCATTCCTCCGGTAATGGGTAAGCCGGTCTGCGCCGAAAGGAGTAACGTGCGTTGCCCAGTGATGCCTTCCATCGGATACCAGTATTGGTCGGAGCCAATATTGTAGTATGGAATGGGTAGGATGGCCTGAAATTCAGAAAAATCGATACCTTCTAGCTCTGTAAATTGGTCGGGTGACTCGTAGTGTGGAATGGTATCCAGATCAATTTGTTTGCTGTAGGCAAAATAGTAAGCTTCCATACAGAGCAGCAGCAGTGCCCCAGCTAGTATGGGCTTTCGCCAAAAACGCGGGCGCTTGGCCCAGTGCCAGAGCATCGCAAAAATGGTAATATTAGCCCCATAATAAAAGGCCCATGCAAAACGACCAATTGATCGAAATTGCTTGATAGGGCCTGCATAATCCAGCAGTCCTTCCAAGCCTGGGATGATAAAGGGATAGCCTAGAGCAAACAATAAAATAGCTGTACTACTCCAAAATAGATGATTGAGGAAGGATTGCTTTTCACTATCCACCTGCACCACAGGATTTCGCGAGAGCGAAAACAACCAGCGCAGCAAAAGCACCAATACGCCCACCACTGCCACGAGCCCCAAATATGCCCGCGCCTCTCCATCTACCGTAATGATCTGCACGCCATTTTTATCCAACCAAATCCAATGCGGCAACTGCAAAGACGTGTACAGCCCTTCCCAACGCGCCCGATAGGCAAAGAATCCCCAAGGCGCCGTCGTCCGATCGTCAACGGTATCATTCCAATTGAGCCAAAGCATAAAAAACACTAGTGGCAAACCCACCATCAGCCCATAATGCCAAGCGTACCACCCCATTCGTTTCCAATCCCAGCGCCGCAAAAAGCGAAACAAAAAGTAAAAGGAGATCACAAACACCATGATGGCAAAAAAGTAGAAATGGATTTGTGAAAACACCAAAATCACCGCTGCCAGCGCCATGCTTATTTGCCACCTAGGCCGCTCCTCCCATAAGAGTAAGAGATAGAGCACCACCGGCAGCACTTCCATATGGGCTAAGCCGTAGTGCGAAGTGAGCCGCAAATACTGCGGCGCCAGAAAGCTCATCCCAATAGCGACCAGTGCTGCATACCAAGGGGGAGTATCTAACTTTCGTAAAATGAGGTACAAAAAGAGGATTGATAGCAGTATACCAAGCAGTAGGCTAAAGTTAATAATGGGTATGGTAGCCCATGAAATATCGACGAAATTATCGGAAATAAATTTAATCAAATTAGAGTAAAACGGCTGGGTAGCTGCTGGAATCACATGCTCCCCATAGGGGTAGTTCATACCCTGAAAATGCGAGTAGGTGCTATCGTATTGAGCATGATACCAGATGACGGTATAGGCTTTGAGGCCATCGCCATACGGCTCAATAATACGGTGGGGCGTCTGGAAAAAATCGGGAAAGCGCAGGCCTAGTAGCACTAAAGCGATGAGTACTACCAAGAGAGAATAAAGCCGTTCGCGCCGTCGTTGCCTCATGGGTTTGCTCGCTTACACTCGCCAGAATCGGAGTAATAAAATTTCTAGTGCCAAAAAGACCAGCGCCAAGATCAAGCACCAACGCCACAAGGTAATCCCTTGACTCCGCTCTTGAATCTTGCTCGTGAGCACCGTTCGGTCATTTACGTCAAGTACACTTACCACTTCGCCCACTACTGCTTGCAGATCGTCTTGGCTATAGTATTGCAAATCCGATTCCGTGCGGTCATAATTAAAGGCATAGGTTCCCAGCGACTCCTCTTCATTGAGATAAAGATCATAAAATCCAGCATCTAAGTCTTCATTATTCACCGTCAGGATGACCTTAGAACCAATGATGCGCTGCTCTGGAATAAACTCATTGTCTATGCCTTTAAGTTTGTACACCAAATCTGTGCTCTGCGTACGATGCCGGGCCTCTATCACTTCGTCTTTACCAATGGTATTGGCAATTTTTGCTTTGCGCCCAGCCGAGATCGCCATTTTATACAGCATCGGAATGAAGATTTCGCCATTACGGATCAAATCATTGAACTCCTCTTCTAATGGCGCTGCGCAAAAGTAAAGGTGCCCCTCTCCCACTCTGTATTTATTCAAATAGCTCGTTCCATCGCGATAGACGAGCAGGCGCTCTTCGCCGCGATTAGAGAAGGTACTCATCTTATAGTTGCCTTGTGTGACGGGTAGCTTTAGGTTAGCGCCCGTATTTTCGAATACGTCATTAAAGACAAACTCTTCTGTATTCATTTGTCCCACCCGACGCTCCTGCGTTTCAAAGTTTTGGAGCTGATTGGCGGGGAAGCTGTTCAGAAAACTATTGTAGCTGCTCAGATTGGCCGTTCGCCCTGGGAAAACAAGCAAATTGCCACCATTCGTACTGTATTGATTCAGCTCGGAGGCTAAACCTGTTGATACCGCATTTAGACCATTGGTGATGATGAGCTGATAATCGCTGAAGCTAGAGTAATCCAGGTTTCCGCTTGTTCGGTTGGTCAGCTCAAAATTGCTAATGCCACCTAATGCTGCATTCAAAAAAGCATTAGGAGCGACTTCATTAATGACTAACACTTTAATGACTTCCGCGACATTGAAAGCTAGAAAATACTTGTCATCAAACTGTACCGGAAAATCCGTAATCGCCAATTCTGCCTGATACCATCCAGTACGGGAGATCGTCATATTGACCGTATCCACCACACTTGCTCGTGCTGGTATCGAGAGGGTTCCTACTGGTCTAGTCTGTCCATCATAGCGAATAGAAAGCCGGATGTTATCTACTTCTTCATCACTCAGGTTGGCAACGCGGACGAGCAGACGGTTGGTTTGATTGAGTACCTGAACCGGAGCATCAAACCAAGCTGAATCGATGCTAATATTGCGCTCTTGTACCGCTTGCAGTGGCAGCAAGTTGACCTCCAGGGTAGTATCCGTATAGTTTTGGATATCGGTGATATTCTTTTGAAAATCTGAAATCAGATAGCTCACCTGATTTTCCGCAGCAGATGTATTGAGTGCCTGTTGTTGGCGGGTAAGCGCGCTAGACAGCTGCTTTACCGCTGGTGTCTTTTCGATTTCATCAATCAGCCCTAGTGCATCTTCTTGGCTCAGCATACGCTGGTGGCGCCCTTCAAAATCGTGGGTTAGAATTTGGAATTGATCCTCTATCGTGTAAGCAGATACAATTTCACGGGCCCGCTGCTTGGCCTTGTCGAGCAACGGCACATCCTCACTCAGCGAACTCATACTAAAGGAGTTGTCCACAAACACACTCACTGCTTTTTGCCCTGCTTTTACTTCTACATCCTGTGGGATAAACGGCTGTGCAAAAGCAAATACCAGGAAAGCAAGCGCTAGGCAGCGCATTAGCAAGACTAGGAGGTTGCGCAGTTTGGAGCGTGCACTAGTCTCCTCTTTCACTTCCTTCAAAAATCGGACATTGGTGAAGTACACCTTCTTGAACCGACGAAAGTGGAATAAGTGAATAATAATGGGAATAGCCAAAGCCGCCAGTGCAAATAAGAAAGTCGGGTATAAAAACTGCATCCTAAAATTTTATATAGAGCGCAAAAGTAAGCAATTCAATTGCCCCGCGAAATAAATAGCTCTAATTTTGCATTCCTTTAAAGAATTCTTGTATGGCACACTATAAAATCAAGGAACTATTCTACACGCTACAGGGCGAGGGCATGCACGCGGGCCGTCCCGCCGTTTTCTGCCGCTTTACCGGCTGCAATCTGTGGAGCGGGCGAGAAAAAGATCGCTCTAAGGCGATCTGCCAATTTTGTGATACCGACTTTTGGGGTACGGATGGCGAAAATGGAGGGCGCTACAGTGCTGAATCATTGGCAGAAACGGCTGCCAAGCTATGGCCTAGTGCGCAAGGGCAGCCGTACATTGTGTGCACTGGGGGAGAGCCCCTTTTGCAGCTAGATGCCCCTCTAATTGCTGCTTTCCATGCCAAGGGTTTTGAAATAGCCATTGAAACAAATGGTACGATCGCTATTCCTGAGGGCATCGATTGGGTGTGCGTGAGCCCTAAGGCAAATGCAGAACTGGTAGTAGACACAGGAGATGAATTGAAACTTGTTTTTCCTCAGCTTGGGGCGGAGCCGGAGCGCTATGCACATTTAGACTTTACCCATTTTTTCTTGCAGCCAATGGACGGGGCGTATACGGAGCGAAATACCAAGCTTTGCTTGGAGTATTGCCTGGCGCATCCGCAGTGGAGTTTGAGTATTCAGACGCATAAGATTTTGCGGATTCCTTAGGTGTGCGGTTCGGGCCGTCTTACTCGCGGATTGCAAATCCGCTGAGCACGGGCCTGGCTTTTTGTTAGGGTTAACACCTCGGAGTCCTTAAGGACTCCGAGGTGTATAAGTATGAGCCTGGCTTTTGGCGCGGGCCGAGCCGCTGTATACAATTGCGATTGACTTTGGAGCTATTGTCCGGTAAGGACAAGCTGTCTGTAACTTTACTTGTACGTAACTATGGCTGTCCCCGGAGGTGGACAAGCTGTCTGTAACTTTACTTGTGCGTAACTATGGCTGTCCACGGAGGTGGACAAGCTGTGAAGGGTGCGCGGTTCGGGCCAGCTTACTCGCGGATTGCAAATCCGCTGAGCACGGGCCTGGGTTTTGTCGCGGGTCGGGCCGTTCGGATCTACCTGGCGGCAGACAGGTTTGTAATCCGATCATTGGAGGGCTATTTAATCAGTGAGACTTAGTTTACACCAACACTACCCTCAAACACCAAACTCGCAGGCCCACATAGCCAGATGGAGTGAAAACCCTCTGTCCCTATTTCCAATCGCACTTCCAGTGCCCCACCCTTGGTCTGGATGGGTACCACCTGAGCCCCTACTTTTTGGTGCTTCACCACATGCGCGATGGCAGCAGCCGTTACGCCAGTGCCGCAGGAAAGGGTCTCATCCTCTACCCCTCTTTCGTAAGTACCTACTAATAAGGTGTTCTGCTGTACCTCTACAAAATTCACGTTGGTGCCTGCTTTGGCATAAGGTTCGGAGTAGCGGATGGTGCTACCCAAGTCCGGGACATCAATATCGTCCAAGTCTTCCACGAAAGTGACATAATGAGGAGAGCCGGTATCTAAGAAAAAGAAGTCCTCACCCTTCTCTACGGCACTTACTTCGCCCATTTTTAACTCTACCCAGCCATCTGCGCGCACCTTCGCTTCGTGTGGGCCATCCACAGCTAGAAAGCGGCAGGAATCCTGGAAAATACCCAGCATTTTAGCGAAAGCGGTTATACAACGCCCGCCATTGCCGCACATACTACTGGGGCGACCATCGGCATTGAAATAGAGCATTTCGAAATCATAGCCCGCTGCTTGGCGCAATAAGATTAAGCCATCGGCTCCGATACCAAACCTGCGGTCACAGAGGTGAGCAATCGTTTCCACATCAGTGGCAGCAAAAGGCATAGCTGTACGGGCGTCGATGATTACGAAATCATTGCCGGTGCCTTGGTATTTGTAGAAAGTAAAAGGTGATCTCGGTTCCATAATAGTCTATTCCGATTAGCGAATAAGGTGGATGCTGCCGCTCAACTGGGCCGTAGTGCCGTCTCTAAACACGCATTCCAACAAATAAACATACACGCCAGTTGCAGCGTCCTCGCCATTTACTTGGCCGTCCCATCCGGCAAGGGCTGCACCTGCGGGGAAGTTCGTATTTTCAAAATGTAAATTGCCCCATCGATCAAAAATTTGTAGCACCGTCACTTCTAGAATATCATCTCCATGATCTGGGAAAAATCGATCGTTGAACCCATCATTATTGGGAGAAAAGGCATTGGGGAGATAAACCTCTCGGCAGGATTCAATGACCACTTGTATGCTGGCATCGCGGCTGCCACACTCGTTGGTGCTAGTGAGCATATATTGGCCTGGGGTAGTTACCAAAAAAGAAGCTCCGCTGCTGCCATCTTGCCATTGGTGGGTGGCCATAGGGTCGCTTGCTTGAAGCAAAATAGTCTGACCGATGCAAAGGCTAGTGTCTTCAGGGAGTGTTACTTCGGGGAGTGCGCGGGCACTGATTTGAACGGCGTCTTCGGTCACACAGGAGGTAGTAGTTTGGGTCACCGTCACCGAGTAGGAACCTGCTTGTTGTACGCTAATCTGGGAGGTATTCTCACCAGTTGACCAAGCGTATTCAGCATCAGCTGAAGTAGCATCTAATACTAGCGGCTGCCCTGCACAGACAAATGTATCTGGCCCAAGGTCGAAAGTAATAGCATCACCTGCCACTTCTACTAGTACCTCTTCAAAAAAGGGACGGTTGCACTCATCAATGATTTCTACCGTGTATAAGGTGGTTTGACTTGGCGTAACGATGGGATTTGCAATGGTGGAATTGCTTAAGCCCGCTGTGGGAAACCAGGAGTGGGACAGCCCCGAAGAAGCTTCTAGCATGATTGAGCCACCAGGGCAGACCACTACATCGTCCAGCGCATTTAAGTCAGAGCTGTACGTGAAGCAGACTTCATGAGTATTATTGAAGCCTCCTGTGGCGGAAGTAAACCCCCAAAAAACTTCAGGGTCGCCGCTAAAAATAGTGTTTACAATATCTCCTTGGTAGCTTAGG
>JBCCRH010000304.1:0-7955 GCA_039208045.1 Bacteroidota bacterium | reverse complement strand
TTTTTGGCCTGCAAGGCAAAAAACGTAGGCATATCCTTAGATATGGCGAGGCTTTTTAACGCGGCAGGACGGAAAAAGGGCAAGTCAGAATTCACAAAACTTGGGTTGTTTAACTATAGATGTCAACAACACCAAAAGAGCTGCACCTACGAATAGGTACAGCCTAACGGGACTAAATTGAGAAAACCGCTATATGGCCGCTAAAAGCAGCAGATAATTGTTCTTCTGAATGCAGCCAAAGGATAGATTGAATAACGCTTAGCCCCCTTGGAGGACTAGCTTTTTCGTCGTAGACTTAGCGTCTTGACGAATCTCAAGATAGTACGTTCCCGTACCATTCTGGGAAATATCAACTTCGTCTTGGAAGTCTCCAGAGAAGTTGCCCAACTCGTAATTATAAATGATGCGACCCGCATTATTGAAAATACGTACCGTCGTTTCACCGGTATCTGGCAAGTCAAATTCTAAGTCAAATAAGCCTTTGCTAGCATTGGGAGTCATCTTTAAGGCTTGGACGTTTAGGTTATTAGTAGTGGGCATTTCCACGCCGTAGTTTCGACGAAGGTTGGCCGCTTCGGAGGCATCTACGTCGGAGACTTCTACTTGCATATTAGAAATGTCTGGTCGGCCCCTAGTACCTCGATAATTATCATCATCATCGTTATCATTAAAGCCGAAAGAGAAATCTTCATTAAAGTTGAAGTCCCAGCTTCGGTCTTTCTCTGTATCGCACTGTGATTTGATGGGCTCGCTGCTACGCATGGGTTGGCCATCACGGATCCATTCTACCTTAATGGGCTCACCTACCGTCATATTGTCAATGGCAGTACCAATATCCTCCCAATCAATCATTCGGTAGCCGTTAATGGAAGTGACAATATCTCCATCTTCCATATTCATGGCCATTGCGGTGGAGGATTTTACAATGTCTACACGTACGCCACGATCACTAGGAGAGCTAGTATTTTGGCGAATGCCTAAGAATGGCTCTTGGCACTTGTTTTTATTTTTATTCTTGGATTTTGCTTTGTTACCAAAGGTAACCGGAACCGTAATATTTTGCTCATTACGCACCAAATACAAGGTGGCTTTCTCCCCTTCATAGTACTTTCTAAGAATACCTGTCAGCGATTGATTTTCGTTGGTTCGATATTCATCAATACCATAGATATAATCGAAAGGTTGAAGTCCTGCTTGCTCCGCAGCAGTATTACCAATGATTCCAGAGACATAGCTGCCGTGGCGATTTTCGAAGCCCAGCTTTTGCGCTTTGCTTCTTGATAACTTATCGGAGTAAATACCTAGAAAGGCTCTGCTTTTATTGGATTTAGACTTGGACTTATAGGATTTGGTCGCAGCATAAGATTGTACAGGAGCACTGGCACGTTTGGGAGCGCGCTCGCGGGTGTATTCTACTACCATTTCACTCCCTACTTCTGCGTTGTCGATAGCGGTAGAAATGTCGTCCCAATCAATAATAGGATAGCCATTGATGGACGTAATGACATCACCACTTCTCAGGCCCATCGACGCTGCTGTTGAATTGCTTACTGGATAGATGCGCACTCCTAGCTCGTCATCATTGTTTCTAGAGTGTCGATTGATGCCCAAGAAAGCTTGTTCGTTTTTAGAAACGCGAGATGAACTAGCTCTATCACTTCTAGTGCCAAACGTAGCATTGACGGTCATTTTTTTACCTTTTCGAACGAGGTGAATCTTTACTTTGTCTCCAGCATCATAATCATCAATCAACTCCGTTAATCCATCATCGTCATCGACCCACTCTCCATCAATACCATAGATATAATCAAAGGGTTGAATGCCTGCTTTTTCAGCAGCGGTGCCCGCTAGTACCTTTGATACATAGCTGCCATAAGGATTATCAAACCCTAGAATTTCTGCTTTTTCATCTGATATTTGGTCAGATTGTACGCCCAAAAAAGGCTCGTCATCATCGTCGTCATTCCAGCCGTACCAGGATTGTGCTTGGGTAATGGTTGTAGTAAAGAGGCAAAGTAGTGTAAGCAAGCTGAAAATTTGCTTTTTCATGTTGGTGTGATTTTAAAATACCTTGGTTGAAAAATATTGAATGCGTAATTCTTATTGTGTTTACCCTAACAGACAACCTTCCCATAGAAGGGTTGCATATAGGGTGGGGTCTAAGAAAAAACGTATTTTGTCCATCAAAAAAGATGTATGTCTAAATATGTAGTAAACGCAATTAGCGTGGCACTTATTTGCATGAGCATGCTTGCTTGTAAAACCTCTAAAAAAACAGCAATACCAGCAATGGAAGAAGAGTATCAAGAATGGTACGAAGAACAAGTATCCTTAATAAACATTCCGATCCGGATCAATGCTGAAGAATTACAGCGCTCGCTGAATACACAAATGGAGGGCTTACTCTACGACGATAAAGACATTAATGATGGAGATGATATGATGGTAAAGGCAGAAAAAAAAGACGATATCAGCCTGGAAATTGATAGCCAAATGGTAAAATACCGAGTACCACTTGGGCTATGGATCAAGTACGATGCGGGGTTTATGGATGTGGAAGCTACCGGCGATATCGCCCTTAATTTTCAAACTTCGTTTAATATCAATCCCGACTGGTCGATGCAGACGATTACGACTATTGAAGGCTACGAGTGGCTAAAAAAACCTCGGGTAAGCATGATTGGGATTACCCTGCCGATAGGTTTTATAGCTGATATAGTACTTAAAAACAGCAAAGCAACCATTGCGCAAGCCATTGATGATCAGGTGAAAAACAATTTAGATTTAAAAAGAATGATTGGGGGGGCTTGGCAGCAAATGTATTCGCCGCTCTTAGTTTCTGAGGAGTACAAGACTTGGCTAACGATCGTCCCACAGACGATTAGTATGACGCCCTTGATTGTAGATGACGGCGAAATAGTAAGCACCGTTGTGGTAGAATCAAAGCCAGAAGTACTCGTTGGTGCTCAGCCTGCTACCCCTAGTCCACAGCCGCTACCCCCATTCGAATATCGCCAAGTGGCCGCAGAAGATTTTTCCGTCACCCTACGCTCAAGAATCACCTTTGATGAAGTGCAACGACTGGCACAAACCCAGCTGAAAGGGCAAACCTTTGAATCAGGCAAACGGTCAGTAACCGTAAAAGACATCGCCATCACCGGGCAGGGATCGCGCCTTTTGGTAGAGACGCAACTTTCGGGAAGTTATGAAGGTAAAATTAAGCTCTCTGCACGACCCATCTATAACCAGCGCAGAGATGCTATTGATATAAAAGATATGGACTTTACCTTGGAAACCAAAAATGTCCTCTACAAAACGGCGGGCTGGCTATTGAAAGGTACCTTGCGTAAAGAGATTCAAAAGAATATCGATTTCATCTTGGATGATAATATGAAAGCAGTACAAAAGCAGCTGCAAGAACAGCTCAAAAACTACCCGATTACCAATCAGATATTCCTGAATGGTAATCTCGATCAACTAAATATTCAAAATGCTTTTGTAACGGTAGATGGGCTATTAGTGGATGTAGCCTTAAGAGGACAGTTACAAGTTCAAGTAAACGGATTAAACTAGCCCAAATAGGTAAGGAGAATGACGTATGCTATCGCTGGAGGACATGAATTGACGGTTCAAGCAGCAGAAGAAATTTTAAAAACAGGAGGTAATGCTATTGATGCAGCTATTGCTGCTTTTGTAATGTCGTGGGTAACTGAGCCTTGCATGTCTTCGGCAGGAGGTGGTGCTTTTGCAATGGTGCACCAAAAGGGGAATAGCCCTATCTTATTTGACTTTTTTTGTCAAACGCCCCAATCCAAACGGCCCACTGAGGAATTAGACTTTGTGCCTATCGAAGTGGATTTTGGGGATACTGTAGAAATATTCTATGCAGGGCAGGGCAGCACTGCTGTTCCTGGTGCTGTTGCCGGTATCTTTGCGATGCATAAGTATGGAGGTAACATGCCAATGGCAGAGTTGGTACAGCCCGCCATTGGTGCCGCTAAAGAAGGCGTGACGGTTAATCGATTTCAGCAACTTGATTTTCAGCTGTTAGAACCCATTCTCCGGCGCAGCGGTAAGGCGGAGCAGCTTTTCTTTAAAGAGGGCACCTTGGTACAGGTAGGAGATCAGATGCAGATGCCGCAGCTGGCTGATTTTTTGGAAATATTGGCCAAAGAAGGAGCCGATTTATTCTACAAAGGCGAAGTGGCCCAATCCATCGTACGAGATTATGCTATTGGTGGAGACCTTACGCTCAAGGACTTCTCAGACTACCAAGTCATTTGGCGAAAGCCACTACAACTTAGCTATGGCAACTATGAGCTTTTTACCAACCCAGCTCCTAGCCTCGGCGGCCCGCTGATTGCTAAGTTGTTGCAATTATTGGATGGAAAAGCGAAGAGCCCCCATCTAGCAAGCGAGCATATTTTGAAATGGTACGAGGCATTACGTACCCTAGAGCAAATTCCTCGGCAGCCAGCTTACATCCAGCAACTCATCCAAAAAGAAATGCAGACTCGGCGGGGTTCTACGACTCACTTCAATGTAGTGGATGGCAAGGGTAATGCGGTAAGTTTGACCTCTACCAATGGCGAAGGCAATGGCTATTTTATCGATCATACTGATATTCAGCTCAATAATATGCTTGGGGAAGCTGCCCTTTTACCGAAAGGCTACCACACCTGGCTCCCTAACCAACGGCTCAGCTCCATGATGGCTCCAAGTATGGTATTTGATACGCAGCAGCAGCTGGAGATTACTCTAGGTAGTGGCGGTGCTGGGCGGATTGCTACGGCTATTACGCAAGTGCTACATCTGTTGTTAGATCACCAGCTACCCTTGGCGGAAGCCGTACAGGCACCGCGTGTGCATCTGGAAAAAGAGGTGTTCAATATGGAGTATGGTTTTGCTGCTTACCCCTCATCGCAACAACTAGATCGTCCGGGAAATGCGTGGAAAGAGCAGTCGCTTTACTTTGGTGGCGTGCATACGGTGGCGCGGCATGGGAATGGGTGGGTTGCAGTGGGCGATCAGCGGCGAGATGGGGTTGCGAGGAGTGGGGGGGGATGAGTTTTGGGTGATGGGTTGGGGAGTTTTGGGTGATGGGTTTTGGGTGATGGGTTTTGGATTATGGGTTTTGGGTTTTGGATGACAGGTTGGGGAGTTTTGGGAGCTAAGACCTTGGAGGTTGACTGGTTTCAGCCGAGAAAAACCTCCAAGGTCTATAGCTTTAATTTAATCCAAATTTTATTCCCGTAAAGATCGTCAATGGCCGATTTGGCCCGTATACATAATTCGAATCTCGATCCGCTCCGCGGTCGAAGTCATCTTGGAAGCTGTTGAACAAATTCTGCACGCCACCAAACAATTCCAAATCATACTGCTCGCCAAATTCAAAGGTATAAGCTGCTTTTAAGTTCACTTCCATAAACGAAGGAGAACGTTCGATAATCGTATACTCCGTATCCACATCGACCACACGCGGTACATCCATTGGGCCAGTAAAAACACCTGAAACAGACAACTGTAAGGGGCGGATAGGGGTATATACTGCCGTCAAAAAGCCATATACATCAGGTGTGCGGAGTAAGCGAGTTGTCGTCGTCGGATCACGTGGATCATCCTCAGCTGGACTCCAAAGCGTTTCTGCTTCCTCATAGGTAGCTGACTGGATAGTAGCACTCGATTGGAGGAGCCATTTGCTTCCAAAAGCAACATTAGCCTCTAAGTTGATCCCTTGTACGCTTGCACCAGAGCCATTACGCTTGGTGATAATGGCGATGCCATTGGGCTGTTCGACAGGGTCAGAGAGGAGGAAGGGATTAGTCAGCTGGGTATAAAAGCCTTCTAGCACAAAATTAGACTGTATGCCATTTCGCGCAAGCGAATAGTTTAAAGAAGCGGTGAAATTATTGGAGCGCTCCGTTGCCAGGTCAGGGTCGAGCTGGATGAAGCGGGCAGCACCACCCACCGTTTCGATGTGCAAATCTTCATCAAATGCTTGCGGGGCGCGATAGCCCTGCGCGAAAGAGGCACGGCCCTTGAGGTTGGAGGTGAAATCGTATAGGACAGATAAGCGAGGTACTAACACTGCCAGCTCGTTATCGACGGGCAATTCATCGGTAGCAAATAAATATTCTCCTTCAATATCGACCAAATCCAGCCGACCGCCAGCCAGAATAGAAAGTTTATCAGTAGGTTCCCATTCCAATTGAGCATACGAGCCAATGGTACGTACCCGCTGGTCAATCAGGCGCTCATAGCCCGGCATGCGATCCGTCACCTTGTTGTACTGTAGCTCACTTCCTAGCGTCAATAGTATTTCTTTATTGAGCTCAAAATTGTATTGTAAGCCTGTGGCAATGGCAATATCCTCCGACTCCCCATAAGCATTAAGGGCAAGCAAGTCATCTTCGGTTAACGAATCGCCAGGCTGTAATACGCGGCCACCGCCACCATAGTAGCTATCGCGCTCCGTATGTTGAGCGGAGGCGTATACAGCAATCTTGTGGCGAAAATCTCTTGAATACAACTCATAAGAAATGTCTCCTCCAAGAATATTATGCTGAAGCTGCTCGGTAATATCGGTCTGATGTGGCTCCAGATCGAAGCGATTGCCGCCCCGGCGAAACTCAGTAATGTTGTAGCCATTTAGCTTGAGCTTGCTCCGCTCCGAAATATTCCAAAAGGCATTAAAACCAAAAGTGGTATTGTTAATTTTAGTAATCTCAGAGAAGCCATCGTCATTGGCATCCCATGGCGCGCGCTGGCGATTAAAGGCATAAAAACTCATTCCTTTCGAGAGATCATCACTCACCAATGTCCCATTTAGCGAAAGCGTCCGATCAGAAGTTTCTGCATTGACAAAAGCTTGGTTGAGCCCTACTTCAAAACTATTGTTGATAGGGTCTTTAGTGATAATATTCACCGTTCCTGCAATGGCATTACCTCCATACGCCACTGAGCCCCCACCTTTTACTACCTCAATGCGGTCTACCATATTGGCGGGAATCATTTCTAAGCCGTACACGCCTGCTAGGGCAGAAAAAATGGGGCGGCTATTGATCAGAATTTGGGAATACGCACCCTCCAAGCCATTCATGCGCAGTTGGGTAAAGCCGCAGTTCTGGCAATTCGTTTCTACGCGCAGGCCCGGCGAAAAGTTGAGTCCTTCCGAAAGGCTCAGTGCCTGAGTAGTCTCAAAGGTACGGTTGGAAATTTTGTTGACAATTACTGGAGAATCATAAAGCGCGACTTGATTTCTTGTGCCGGTCACCACCACTTGCTCCAGTTCAAGCCAGTCTTCTTGCAGGGCAATTTGTTGCTCCAACTGCTGCCCAGCCTGTAATTCAATGGTTTCGTTGTACGATTGATACCCTAAGCTAGATAGCTGGAGGGTATAGGTGCCCGCTTGCAGTTGGTCGAATCGGAAGTTGCCCTGCTCATCAGAGACTTCCCCCTGGGAATAGTTCTCGCCACTTAATTGGATGGCGGTGAAGCTTAGCGCTTCTCCTTTAGCCATAATTTTTCCGCTGATACTTGCCTTTTGGCCGATAGCCAAAAAAGGAAAAAGCAACAGCAGAAGATATAGTAAATTAAATTTTTTCATCGGATGAAATTTGAATTGACTTTTTTGAAGTGAATACCCTAGTTTGAGGACTGAAAACAAAGACTAGGGCAAATATCATACCCGCCACGGTCACTATGGCACCTGCAATAGATCCATCAAGTAAAACAGCTAGATAGTAGCCTAATACACTGACAACAACAGATAGTACCGCAGTCAACAAAAGCATAGGTTTTAGCTTGTCGGTTAGCAAATAGGCGGTGGCAGGGGGGACTACAAATAGGGCGACTACCAAAATAGCGCCTACGGAGTCAAAGGCTGCTACGGTAGTTATCGATACGGCCCCCATCAGCAGGTAATGCCAGAGGCTAACCGAAATACCAATAGAAGC
>JBCCRH010000303.1:0-7955 GCA_039208045.1 Bacteroidota bacterium | reverse complement strand
TGTTCTAAGCCCATTGCCCAGTTTGCCTATCAGGGGGAAGCGGAAGTGCAAACGCCTGTTACTTTCGAAAATAAATCAGAAAAGGCAAGCCAGTTTGAGTGGGATTTCGGGGATGGCAATGCATCGACAGCACCCAACCCTAGCCATGTGTACAAAGCGCCAGGTAATTATACAGTTCAGCTGAAAGCGATCAACGAAAAAGGGAAGGCTGAGGTGATTAGTCAGGAAATTTATGTAGATCAGCCAATGACGGCACAATTTGAGTGGAGTGGTAAGCTGAGCGCTCCTACAACGCTACAGTTTACGAATCAATCGGAAGGGGCCGTTGAATATGAGTGGGACTTTGGGGATGGTACTATTGTAAAGGACGAGGCTGCTATCCATCGTTTTCGGCAGTCTGGCAATTACACCATTAAGCTAACAGCTACGAACGAGCGCGGCAGGAGTGAAACGGCTGAGCAGACGATTCAGATTAGCGCTCCAATAGCTTGCTTGGTAGAAATAGAAACGGACTATGGTATTATGGTCGCTCGACTGAGCGATGGTACACCCAAGCATCAAGAAAATTTCTTGAAACTAGCTGAAAAAGGCTACTACGATAGTCTGCTTTTTCACCGAGTGATCGATGGCTTTATGATTCAGGGGGGTGATCCCAACTCTAAAAATGCTAAAAAAGGAGCGGCGCTAGGCTCTGGCGGCCCTGGCTATACCCTACCAGCAGAGTTTGCCGATTCGTTGGTGCATGTAAAGGGGGCGTTGTCAGCCGCTCGGCTGGGCGATAATGTCAATCCTAAAAAGGCATCTTCTGGCTCTCAATTTTTTATCGTTCATGGAAGAGCGGTAGCGGCTAATAACTTGAAGCAAACAGCAGCAAAGAAAGGACTTCAATACACCACCAAACAACAAGAACAATACGCGAAGCAAGGAGGTACTCCCTTTTTAGATGGCGACTATACCGTCTTTGGTCAGGTAATTGAAGGTCTTGATGTGATCGATAAGATCGCGAAAGTTAGAAAGGACAGAAGAGATCGGCCGACAGAAAATGTGTACATGAAAATTAGAGTAATCAAATAGCATTATGGCGACTACTACAATTTTAGGAATTGACGTTGGTGCTTCCGGGACGAAGGGTGCAATTATTGACATCAGTAATGGAAAATTGCTTACAGAGCGACTGCGCCTACCCACCCCCAAATCAGGTAAGCCAAATGATATGGCTGAGACTTTCGCAGAGCTAGTAAAGCTCTTAGAATGGAAAGGGCCTATCGGCTGTGGTTTCCCTGCTATCGTGAAAGATGGTGTAGCGTTTTCCGCTGCGAATATTCATAAAGACTGGATTGGTACCAATATTTCGAAGCTTTTTAGCAAAGCTACTAAGCAAGATGTATATGTCCTGAACGATGCCGATGCAGCTGGCTTGGCGGAAGTCTCCTTTGGTGACCCCAAAGCTTCGAAAGGAGTGACATTAGTCATTACGATTGGGTCAGGTTTGGGTTCTGCGCTCTTTGTAGACGGAAAATTAGTTCCTAATACAGAGTTTGGTCACTTATACCTAAAAGGGCAGAAAAAGGTTGCTGAAGCCTATGCTTCTAGTGGTGCGCGCAAGCGAGAAGATTTAGAGTACGATGAGTGGGGGAAACGCCTCAATGAATTTTTGTTGCATACTGATCGCTTACTATCGCCTAATCACATTATTCTTGGGGGGGGAATTAGCCGAAAGTTTAATCAATTCAAGGATCAGCTAACTTCACCAACTCCAATTTTACCAGCCGTATTCGAGAATAGAGCGGGTGCCATTGGTGCTGCTATGTTTGCTAAGCAGCAGGTGAGTAAATAAGTGCATAACATTAATTAACACAACTTTTCTTTACAGCGGGAGTTTAGGCATCAAAGACAATTTTCTCCACAAAAAAAATTACATTATGAAGTCTTTGATGCTTATTTTAGGGGCTATACTGTTATCTAGTATGGAGCCGATGATGATTGATTTTGGTAAAGAAAAAGCAGGCCAGACCTGGCGTATCCTCAACGATGGGGTGATGGGAGGGCGTTCTGCTTCTACTATCGACTACAGCGAAGATCACCTGCGCTTTGCTGGTACGATTTCCTTGGAAAATAACGGTGGTTTTGCCTCGATGCGCAGTCCGTATGGCAGTATGGATTTGAGCGAGTATAAAGAACTGCGTATGCGCGTGCGCGGGGACGGCTCTAGCTTTGGGATGGTACTAGAAACGAGCAGAACTTGGTTTTACCCCAATTACAAAGTAACGTTTGATGCAACGGAGGAGTGGCAAGAATTAGTCTTTAGCCTAAGAGACTTTGACGAGTATGTGGTTGGCCGGAAGCAAGGTAAAAAGATGACGGATAAGAACCTCCAAAACGTCATACGCCTTGGCATTATCACCAACGATAAAGCAGCCAAGCCTTTCCAGCTAGACATTGACTACATTGAGTTGAAATAATTCCTGGTAGAGTGATGTGATCAGGAAGCGTAGCTAGAGATCAAATTTAGCACACTATTATCATGCTGCAACTCAGGACATAGCTTAAACAAGAGGGTATACAATTGATAATCCTCCATAAGGGCTTCTCCCAGCCAGTAAAAAGCCTCCTGGCGCCGACCTTCTATGAATAAGCAAGCAATTTTGATGTAGGTTAGTGCAGCACCTGTAGTATACTCGTCGGCTTCTTCTAGCAAATCAAATGCATCTGCTGCTCGATCTTCGAGCAGCAGGAAGGAAGCGTAACTTACCCAGTATTCGGGTTGTTCAGGAGCAATGTCAATTGCCTTTTGAAAGTTGGTTTCGGCAGCCTCCAACTCATCGAGTTGGACGTAGGCATGTGCTAAGGCACCAAAATATTCTTCTCGATTATTTTCTATTGTAATGGCCTTCTGGTAATTGCTTACCGCTAATTGCCAGTTGCGCTCTTGCTGGTAGGATTCCGCAATAGCGAAATACACCTCATCATTAAAAGGATCAAGGGTGAGCGACTGTTGGAAGAAGGTGCGAGCAATGGTCGTGCGCCCCAATCGCTGATTACAAGCGCCAATTTTGAAATATACTTCCGCCTCAGGCTCAAACTGCTCTAACAATTCTTCATACCACTTCACCGCCTTTCGAAACTGTTGTACTTCAAAGCAAAGGTCAGCAACATCGCGATACGCTTGCTCAAAGTGCTCGTTGCTAACAATAGCAAACTCATAGGCTTCAATGGCAGGCAGGTAATCCCCTAAATAAGCGTAAGCCTGCCCCAAGTTGTACCAAGCTTGCGCCGCATAAGCGTTGCGATCCAACAATTCCTGATGGAATAAGATACTTTCTTCAAATTTTTTAGTCAACTCAATGCAAATGCCAAACTTGTAGAGCGCCTCCTCACTAGTTGGATTTTCAAGGATGGCATTTTTTAAGGTGTAAAACATCGCCTCATATTCTTCCGATTGCTCGAAAATGAAGGCTTCTAAAAGGAAAATATCAGTAAGTAGATCGGTAGAAGCAGTACTTTTTAGTTGATCGAGCAACGCATTGGCTGCTAAATAATCCCCTTGCATGGCCAAAGTTTTTGCTTTTTGTAAGCTAAGTTCAGCATCGTAGGGGGCAATATGTTCGGCTAGGTGAATCGTCTGGAGGGCATCGTGTACTTGATAAGTATCTAGTAGTAATTCTATTTTGCGCAAAGCTAACTCTAACGAAAAGGGGTACGTCTCAAAGGCATGCGCAGCCACCTGGATAGCTCGATTGATTTGATTTTGCTGCGCAAAATAATCGATTAGTTGCAAGAAAGCTTCCTCTTCAAAATGGTGCTGATGCCCCTTTTGCGAGAGTGCTTCGTAGGCTAAAATCAAATCGTCGATATAGCTTTTCTCTTTCATAAGACCTTGTGTAAAATGCTATCTATTCCTTAAAATGTAATCTCAATACGTCGTCTTACGTACAAGATACTACAAAAGATGCCATAGATGCAGGCTTTTTTTAACTGATTAAGGGAACGGTTGCTTTTGAAGGGTAAGTGGTCAATTTGACTCTAAGTGGTTGCAAATTAATACGTTAGGAATTATATTTATTTGTCAATTTTGATATTTATAATTTTTACATATTGAATAAATAGTAATTAATCTAATTTTGATACTACTCGCCTTCTCCCAGCAAAGCTAACTAAGTAGACGCCCACAAAAATGAAAGTCCCTGCCAGTAATTTGACGGAAGTCAGTACATCCACCCCCCAAAGTATGGCAATCAAACTTGCCAGCAGGGGTTGTAAATAAATGTAAATGCTCACAATAGACGGGCTAACCACCGAAAGCGCATAGGCATTAAATAAATAAGCAAAAAAGGTAGTGAAGACCAATACATAGCCCACTGCCAGCCAAATACCCAACGAAAAACTAGCCCAATCAGTATGAACAATATAGGGCGAACTGATGGGGGTAACATAGAGTAAGCCAAAGATGAATACCCACTTGACGACGGTAATGGGGTGGTATTTTTTCATGAGTTTGCGGGCAAGTACCAGGTAGAGTCCATAAGAAGAAGCATTGATAAAAATCATAAGATCCCCCAGCAGGCCCTGACTATCAAAACTCACTTTTTTGCCATAAGCAATAAGCAGCCCCGCACCCACCGCACCCACGAGGATGCCAAGTACCTTGAGGCTCGTGATGCGCTCGCCCAGCAAGATCGCCGATACAATCAGTACCAATATAGGAGTGGTGGTCATAATTAGGGAAGCATTGATTGGACTTGTCCAGTTAAGGCCCATCAGAAAGAAGAGTTGGTTAATGGCCACGCCAAATAGGCCGCACAAAGCCAGGCGGCCATAATCTTTACGGGCTATTTTTTCTTTAATAAAAAGGCGATGAAATAGTACAAATAGGGTAGTGGCAGTGGCTATGCGCAGGAGAATGAAGCTTACAGGATGTAAGTAGCCCCCATCCATCACGATTTTCGCGATGGTATAGTTGGCACCGTAAATGAGGGCGACTAAGAATAGAGCAATATGCGCTTTTAGAGTAGGACTCATAGGTATAGTTTAAACCACAAATCGGTATCCACCAGGGGTAGATACCGATTTGGACGCTCGAATATACCAAACTTAGCGCATTGCTCTTAGTTATTACCAAATCTGCGCTTGCGGTTATTTTTCCGTTTCTCTCCCAGCTTTCTCAGCAACGTTTTCCGAAACTCCCGCTCCGCCTTAGAGAACAAAGCAATTTTCGCTGGCGAAATAATAGCTTTAAACTTAGGATAATACGCTTTCTTCAGATTCAGTAGCTTCTGCTCCATCTCGAAGCGTTGCTCAATAAACTGACTCGCTTCCGTATCAGACATGGTCTCTACGCCGCGCTTAGGTTTATATTGCGCTCGAATAGCCCGCCGTTCTTGCTCAAATTGATTATTGAGGGCCCAAAAAGCGCTGGATTCTTCGGGAGTCATGCCGAGGCGCTCGGTGATGTAGGCGACTCTGGCAGCTTTTACTTTACTGCCTACATTTTCTTCATAGTCGTCTACTATTTGGGCGTAAAGCCCCCCAAAAAGACTAAATACCAATGCGAGGGTTAAAATAGTTTTCTTGTTCATTCCTGGTGGTTGTTATAATAATTCTTCCAATTCCGCATCGTCCAATTCATTCAAGATTTCATCTAAATATTCTTCCGCCTCTGCGTCCTCAATTGGAAGCGCAGGGAGTAAGTCTGTAGGCTGATCGGCTTGCTCTACTACCGTCACAAGCTCCGGCCCGAAGGTATCAATATGGTCATCTATATAGTTGAGAATCTCTTCCTCACTCAAGGTAGCAAATACATTTTCTTGCTCCGCCATAGCACTATTTGGTGCAAACCACCACCAAGTAGCTACCAGCAGGAGTACTACGCTAGCTAGTGCCATCGCGTACTGAGGTTGCAGTAGTCCTTGTAATGCCGCTTGCCATTGCTGTAGCCAGCTAAAACCAGGCGCCTCTGAGCGACTCGACTGCTCTTCCGCCTCGATGCGACTCATGATCTCATCGGGCAACGCCTTGAAATAGTTATGTGGTACCTCGAAGCCGTCCGGCTCTTTTTTCAGCTTCGCCAAAAAAGGCGAAAGCTCGTTCAGTTCTTTATTTATTTCCTCTTGTTGATCCATTGTATGTTATATTTCAACACTCTTTAGATAGTGTTCTATTTTTTTGACTGCGTGGTGGTAGGATGCTTTTAGTGCCCCTACGGAAGTACCCATCACGGCCGACATATCTTTATAACTCATTTCTTCAAAATAGCGCAGATTAAACACCGCCCTTTGCTTTTCAGGCAGCGTACACAGGGCCTTTTGCAGCTGTAGTTGTGCGCGACTTCCGTCAAAATAGGTGTCGGCCTCTAGTTTGTTCGAAAGGTGCAACCCTTCGTCATCAATAGCAATGGTAGCCTTTCGTTGTTTTTTATTTAAAAAGGTGATCGCCTCATTCGTAGCTATCCGATATAGCCAGGTGTATAGCTTAGAGTTACCCTTAAAACGATCAATATTTTTATAAATCTTGATAAAGCAATTTTGCAGCACATCATTCGCATCCTCATGCTCTATGACCAAGCGTCGGATTTGCCAGTACAGCCGCTCCTGATAGGTACTGATCAGCAGGCGAAACCCCCGCTCATAGCTCCCTTTTTGCGCAAGCAACTGTAATATTTGCTCATCCGTATTGTTGGCCATTGGTGTCTCCAAATTGTGGAATTTGATACTAAGACTAGGCTTTTTTCTTTAAAGCTTAGCACGCGCTTAGTGGATTTGTAATCCACGTGACTCTAAAACTGATTTTTGCTACACGATACTAAGACTAGGCTTTCGCCAAAAGGTTTAATCAGAGAATACCTCTCGACCTTAAAATAAGCAATAAGATACCCAAAAGCAGTACTCCACCTGCCACACCAATCTGTATCCAGCCTTCCTGAACGGCCCGAATACGGCTTTCTACATAGTACGGATTGGGAGCATTGGGAGAGCCCAATCCCATGCGGAACTCCCAGTTGTCAGTATCCCCATTATCGAGGGTAGGGAGCAGTAGGCTGAGCGAGAAGGTAGAATCTGTGGGAGGGAGTTCGTACGAAAAGCTATCTACTGCCGCGCCCAAGCGCGAAAATAAGCGGAGCGTTTCCTGTCGTTTGTTAAGCCCGAAACCTAAGCCATCGATGACATTGTAGGCTTCGGGATAGCTCTTCGAAAATTTCGATGCATCCTGGCAAACGACTAAGTAGTCATTGGGAGCCAAGCTAATCGGCGGAAATACAAATTCATTCTTATTATCGGTAAGTATCCATCCATCCAGCGACACTTTTTGATTGGTTAAGTTAAAGAGTTCCAACCAATCCCCCGCCTGCTTATTGAGCGGCGATACTTCATTGATCATAACCTTATCGACCAACGGATGTGCGTATTTTTCAAAAACTGCTCTGACAGTAGTCTGCTTGGACTGCAATTCGAGGTAAATATCTCGCAGGGTTGCATTGGCATCCATGCCCTCCCAATGTGAGAATCGATAGCCATAGTCAGGAACGGCTTTGAGTACTACCGGCAGATTTTCAAAATACTGCCCATTGATACCTGCACCCCGCACCTCCACATGATTATTCAGCAGCACCATCCCCCCTTGGCTGGCCGTCAGGCGCAGCCCGCGCAGGCCGCCCGTTTCGAAGCGTTCCATTAGGTGCATGCGCATATAGCGGGGGCGCTTGAGCGCAAATTCACGCATGGTCTGTACCTCGCGCTGCCATTTAGATTCACTGAGGCGCCAGCGTTGGAGATGTCGCGGCATGTCATCCTCTAGCATGCGATAGATATAGTCGATGTTGTTCATCACTCTAGCTTCGCTAAAGGAAACATTGAGGTGATCGGCAAAGCGATTGACGAAGGTCTGCCTAAAAGTGGGGTTTTCGAGTAGCTTTCGCAAAATGAAGGTACTCCACGGTGGGTTGGGCCATACTGGGCCGT
>JBCCRH010000302.1:0-7963 GCA_039208045.1 Bacteroidota bacterium | reverse complement strand
CTCCTTTTTACAGATGCGCTCCACAGCATCCACATCCATACCTTCCTCGTCTACTGCTACGCGGACGAGCTGTCCTTGTGCTAGCCGAATACTATTGTGTGCTTCATTAAAGCCGGGGTTTCCAACGATTACTTTGTCGCCAGGGCTAAGTAGGTTTTGAAAGAGAAGATAAAAAGCCATGAGACTGCCTCTGGTAATCAAGATATTAGACACTTCTACGTGTATGCCTCTTGTTTCGGTGAGGTATTTAGCCAACGCTCGGCGGAGCTGTATATCGCCCTGATACGCCTGATGGTAGGTCATCAGTTGGGTGGTTTTTGGCGTACTTACGAGGTAGGACATATTTTTTGCTAGCTCCTTGAGCGGAGCCAATCGAACATCGGGATAGCCATCATCTAACTTGCATATCACTCCCTGAGTGGTATTTGGGGCATTGGGTGTAATGAAGCTAAAACGATCATCCAGCTCAAATCCCAGCCGCTTATTTTCTCGATGGCGTACCTCTGTCAATGGCAATTTGCTAGGGCGCATACTCGGCATTTTTGCACTGACAAAGCACCCTCTGTTGGGTTCGATAACGATCCACGCTTGTACCTCTAGTTCTTCGTAGGCCCTGAGCACCGTTTTCCGACTTACGTCTAAAAGTCCTGCCATTTTTCGGGCGCCGGGGAGCTTAGTTTTGGCAGGGATCATACCGCTGGTGATGCGCTTGATGATTTCTTCAGCAAGCTGTAGGTAGAGGGGCTTGGAAGCCGCACGTTGGAGTTGGATAATTGTTTTGTAAGGTAGCATAACCGGTATCCTTTAATAAGCTAAAAGTGGACTGCTAAGGTAGCCAATTGTGCCCATATTTTTGTCGTGTTCTTTTTTACTAGTTACAAAATTACTTACACCATGAAATGGATACTCTACGCACTCACTTTTGTTGCTCTATTATTGCTTACGCTACCTTTAGGTGCCCAACATACCTTAAGTGGTAGCGTTGTGGACGAACAAGGCCAGCCCATCGATGTTGGCAATGTACTCCTCCTCGCGCCGGTTGATTCGGCTTTAGTTTTAGGCGATTTATTTTTAGATGGAGCTTTTAAAATAGAGGGAGTAGCGAGCGAGCCCTATTTGCTTAAAATCACTGCTTTGGGTTACGAAGCATTTCACCAAATGATAGAACCCCCTAGCAATAAAGCTAGTTTGTACCTAGGCAAAATACAGCTTCAGCAGCAATTATTGGAAGGTGTAGAGGTGATTGCTCAGCGTTCTTTGTTTGAGCAAAAGGGGAGTGACCTTACGGTAAACGTGGCTAATACGGCGCTTAGTAATGCAGGCAGCGCCATGGATGTGTTGCGCAATTCGCCAAAGGTACTTATTAACAGTGGGGGACAGATTTCTGTCATCGGGAAAGGTAGTGCGCTCATTTATGTGGATGGGCAACAGATTGCCTCGACTCAGATACTAGAAAACCTCACTTCCAACGAACTGAAGCGGATAGAGATTATTGATAATCCGGGTGCAAAATACGATGCAGCAGGGAACGCTGTCATCAATATCATCACTAAGAGCGGTGCTTTGAATGGCTTCAAAGTTGGCTTAGTGCAGGAAGTGGGCCAGGGGAAGCATTTTCGTTCCTTTTTCAGAGGAGATGTCTATTACAAATTATCCAAGTGGCTTTTCCAAACGAGCTATGGTGCCCGGCCTTGGACTATGGGGGGGCGAGAATACTATTTCCGTACCTATGAGCTTAATGAGGTGCTCACTGAAGTGGACAACAAGCTGGAATATAGCCGCAAATTATTCACGCAAGACTTTAACTTCCGTTCTGTATATCAGATCAACGCCAACAGTAAGCTGGGCATGCAATACACTACTTTATTTACGGATGGAGAAAAAGATGCTGCTAACAGCAATATCTACAACGAAAATAAAGAAACAGCTTTTAACCTCGACACAGATATTACCGGCCCATACGATCAAAATAGCCATACGGTCAATGCGTATTATGAATGGAATTGGGATACGCTAGGTTCTAACCTATTCCTGACTAGTCAGTATTCCAACTTTGACTTGGAGCGTTTAGAAAACATCAATCAATTCTATGAGAGCGAGCCGGTTGGTGAATTTTTAAACAAACGCACCTTCAATACCAATGCTATTGATGTCTTCACGGCACAATTAGATATTCATAAAGTTTTCCCTAATGGCATGCAGGTGAAGACCGGTATTAAAAATGCCAATATTGCCAACCGTAGCTTGCTTCGTTTTGAGTCGCAACTGGCAGATGGAACGTACCAGCGAGAGGCAGAGGCAAGCAGTGATTATGACTATTCGGAAAATATACTGGCAGCCTATGGCGAATTGGATTGGAGCAATGAGCGCACCCAAATCAAAGCCGGGCTTCGAGCAGAGTGGACGCATGTAGACCGAGCATCAGAAGCTACTGCTTTTGAAACACAGAGCTATATCAATTATTTTCCTTCTGCCTCTATTAGTCAGGCTATTTCGGATGATAGCAGGTGGAGTTTGAGCTATGGTCGGCGTATTCAACGTCCACAGTTTCAGGATTTGAATCCTTTTGTTTTTTACGTCGATTCCTTGGTTTCGCTGCGGGGCAATCCCACATTGGTTCCTGCTTTTAGTGATGCTATATCAGCCAGCTTAGCGATCAACAAGTGGAGCTTCAATCTCAATTATACGCATACAAGTAACCCCATTAATACCATTATCCAAGTGGAAGATTTTGACAATCCAGGCACTTTTGCCTTTATACGGGATAATATTAAAAGTACTGATTTGTATGCGGTGTCGGTAGCCTATCCATTTAGCTATAAAAGCTATTCGGCCTATTTTATGCTGGGCGCTCGCTACGAGGATCATAGGGTAGAAGATGTGGGGTCATTGCTTGAAAATCGCAAGGCAGGCTATTATTTATATACCAACCAATCGGTTCAGCTACCAGGGGCCATCAAGCTAGAAATGATCTATCAATATACCTCACCACGGGTGGATGGTATTTATGTGGATAACCCTGTTTCGTTCTTTCATATTGGCTTGACGCGCAAGTTTTTTAATGATCATTTACAAGTTCGCTTTTGGGCCAATGACATTTTTGATCGATATAAGTTCAGAGGTATTTCCAATTTTAATCAAAGTCATTTTACCTACCTCTCAGAAGGAGACTGGCATTTCTATAAAATTACCTTCAACTGGAATTTTGGAAAGTTAGGTACGGGTGGATTTAATAACAAGAAGGTATCGAGTGATGAGCTCAATCGTATCAATAGAAATTAGGGTGATGTTTGCTACATTTGTAATAAATAATAGCAGGTGCGCTTTAAGATCATTATACTAGTATTCATCGGACTGCACTCTATCCTACTAGCACAAAGCAGTGCTACGCTGGAGCTGAATCAACAACTCCAAACGGCTAATCGCCAAGATAGTATTCACTTGTTAGAAGAATGGGCTTGGGAGAATCGCAAGCAGAGTACCCTGGAGGCAGCCACGGTTATGGAAAAAGCGAGGGATTTGTGTGGTGACTCTTTGTTGTATTATGAGCTGAATCGTAAGCTAGCTATCATTTTATTTCATAGCGGGCGGATTGCTAAAGGCATTGAGGTGATAGGAGGGAGTTTAAACTATTTTGAGCGTAAAGGCAATGTCGAAGAGTTAGCTATCACAAACTTTGAGGCGAGTTTTTTATATGCCGAAAATGGAAATTCTGGTCTATCGGATAGTCTCCTACAGCGATCGAAGCCACTACTTTTGGAGCGAGGTCAAGCTGATGTATTAATTCGCAGTTACATCCTAGAGGCTACCAATTGCTTTTATCGGAGGCAATATCAAGCTGGTTTAGAAAGATGTCGAGAAGCAATGGAGTTATGCCATATGCCGCGCTACCAATCCTTTAAGCCATCGGTGCTCAGGTGTTGGGGCTTTTTAGAAATGCAAGAGGGCCATTATGATAAAGCGCTAGCCCATTTTTTTGAGCTACTAGAAATAGGAGCAGATGCGTATACCCGCAACCATATTCTAATCCAAATCAGCACCATCTATCAATTTTTAGAAGATTGGGAAAAAGCCCTACAATACCAGCTAAAAGCACTTGATGCTAGTCAACAGCTTCATCTTCCGGTGGTAATTGCGTATCACCTTAAGGAAATAGGAACGCTTTATTTAAAACAACAAAAGAAACAGGAAGCACTTGTATATCTCCAACGTGCCTTGGTAGTCATGGAAGGAGGAAAGATACCTCATGATTTAGTGGGGAATATCTTAACGCTTATTGGGGATATTCAACAAGCCTTGACACAGCAGGAACAAGCTGATAGCAGTTTTGAACAAGCGATCTACCATTATGAGCAAATAGCAAAGGCACATGATCTTACTCATTTAAAAGATACGAGTACCTTGCTGCAGCACATTTTTGCTAACAACGCGAACTATATGATGGCTGAGCTTTATTTTAAACGTAATCAACTAGATAAGGCCTTAGAAAAAGCTAAGCAGTGCATAACAATAGAAAAACGGGTGCCAGATAGGAAGGTGAAACAATATGCTAATCAGTTGCTTGCCAAGATATACCAAGCAAAAGGAATGCCTGAAGAAGCTCATCCATACTATGCAGCATATCTGGAAATCAAGAGCAATATGGTAGATATGGAAGAAATGCGGGCGATTACTAGTCTAGAGCAAGAAGTGGCCGAAGCAGAACACCCAGCTCTTCCTAAAATCAGCCAAAGCAATCTTTACTTGTGGGTATTAATCCTCGGCTCGCTCCTTGCAGGACTATTACTTTGGCTTATCTTTAGCCAAAGGAGAAGTACTGGACTACCCAGCAAAGCAGCCCCGCCCGAAACCACTATCACAAGCATGTCCAGTTTCTTATTAGAGAATATCCAAGGAGAGCAAGATTGGAGCACTTTCACGCAGTACTTCCAGCAGGTGCATCCCAATTTCTTCAAACGCCTCAAAGAGCAATATCCTGCCATCACCTCTAATGAGCTCAACTTATGTGCCCTGTTGAAGCTAAATATTCAGAATAAAGAAATTGCTCAGCTACTTGCCATTAGCCCCAGTAGTGTCCGTACGGCGCAGCATCGCCTTTCCAAAAAAATTAGCGTTCCTGATCATCAGTCGCTTCGCGACTATATTTTGCTGTTTTAACTCCTTGTCACTCCTTGTCTCACTGCTGTCACGCATTGTCTATGCTCCCTTTTTTACATGGATGAGCCTATGCCTCCATATTTGTAGTTGCCACCAGACTAACTATAAACATGTGCAACAACAATCGATACTTAATAGGAGCAGTTTTAATTTTTTTGAGTCTTTCTACGATATCTGCTCAAGTGATCATTTGGGAGGAAGATTTTGAGACTTGCGGTAATACGGTGAATTGTGGAGCTAGCCGGTACACTTCTGCCAACGACTTCTTTGGTGGGGCTAGTGATTACTTCGGACGGATTCGCTCCAACGAAGATTTCTATTTAACAGATGCGACGAATGGCAATAAGATTCAAATTACGTCGGGTGGGTACAGTGGCCAAAATGGTAATTACTATTATGCTGCCGAGGACTTAGATGACACCAATCCACTAGAAGGAAATGCCGATGCACAAGATTTTAAAGACCTCACCTTCACTGGAATCCCTATTGCAGGGGGGACTAATCTAGAATTCAGGGGGCTTTTTGCGAGAGGGGAAACAGATGTTTGTGGCACAGCCAGTGTATATGATGCGCTCGATTTTGTAGAACTCTATCATAATGTAGATAACGCTGGTGAAGTAAAGGCCTTGTGCTTTAATGCTGACTTGGATTGCCAGGGTGATACGTTTAATGAAGCGCTTCATCATGATCCCAACTGTGATGGCAATGGCAGTGATGGTGTTGCACTAACCCATTCATTTGCTACCTACACCTTTAGTATTCCTACAGGTAGCACCTTAGATATAAGGATTCGGGTGAGCATGGATGGTAGTAGCGAAGAGTTTGCTTTTGACTATTTCAGGGTGTTTTCAAATACCCCGCTCTTGCCAGTAGAACTGACAAGTTTTGAAGGGTATACTACATCAGAAGGTAAGCAGTTGTTGTGGGAAACCGCGTCTGAGCAGAACAATGATTACTTCGCCATTGAGCGAAGCTATGATGCAAAGCAATTTGAGATGATTGGAAAAGTACCGGGTTATGGCACTACGGCAGAACCTCAGCAATATGCTTTCCTAGATGAACAGGAACATTTCCACTCGATTATTTACTACCGTCTTCGGCAGGTAGATTTTGATGGACAATTGGAGTATAGCAAGATCGTTGCTATCCGGAATGCCTTGCCCGAAGAAAGCACAGTGGAGATTTCTCCCAATCCAAGCGCCAACTATGTTCGCTTTACGCTCCCTACCAGCCTGTCTTCTGACTTGACGCTAATAATATATTCCGCCTTAGGACAAGAAATAACCACGATTATTCCCAATCAGAATAGTTCTAGTGTAGAACTTGATGTGAGCAGTTGGAATGCTGGGGTGTACTATGTTTTTGCGAAGAAAAATCAACAACTCATCAGCACTCAAAAACTGATTATCCATTAATGGTAAAATATCCTATGAAACATTTCATATCTAGCCTACTAGTTGTAGCCTGTACCTGCCTTTCGTCCTATAGCTTAAAGGCGCAACCTCAATGCTGCTGCTCATTACCTGATGGAGCTACTACCTGTGTAACTAATGGCCTTCCGGCAACTTTTGACTGTGAAGGCTGGTGTGCTTTTGTCAACCTAGCCGGTAACGCTGGTGAATTAGCAGGCTATGCTAGTCCAGATGATTGTGCTGCTAACTGTAGTACCCTGCCAGTTGAGCTCACTTTTTTTAAAGGCCAATTTGTGCAAGATAGGGGCGTGAAGCTGTTCTGGAAGACCGCCTCAGAGATTAATAATCGGGGATTTGAGCTAGAACGCGTAGCTAACGCTGGGGAAAACTGGGCTACTATAGCTTTTATAGATGGTATGGGCAATACTTCGGCAGATCAGTTTTACACGTTTATGGATAAGCGGCCAGCAGCAGGTAGCAATTACTACCGACTTCGGCAAATTGATTTTGATGGGCAATTTGAATATTCCAATATTGTTGCTGTTGAGGCTCTTGCTGCGGAGCAGCAGCTCATATTCTATCCCATCACAGCAACAGATGAGATAAACCTTAAAATAGTGCGATCTAACTATGCTGTATTACCTCCAACTATCCTATTCTTTGATCTGATGGGCAGAAAAGTAGGGCAGTACGAAGATGGGCGCACTACTTTTGATGTTAGCGCATGGCCCCATGGGACATATATTGCAGTAGTCAAATTTGACAATCAAACAATTGTTCAGCGTTTTTTCAAGCTATAAATTATGAATCATAAAGCAATCACCCTTTTACTATTCCTACTTTCGCTAAGTTTTTCCACTTACGCTCAGCCGATCGAGATAGGATATATCCCAGAAAAGCTGGATGGGGTATCCGATGAAGATTACCAAAGGGGCAAGCACTACCTCGAAAACACGTACCAAGCGATTCAAGAAGCTGGAGATACCGTCTATGCAGACTATTGGAATATTGCCGTTGCTTACGCTTATATGGGGCAAACGCCCAAATTAGTACACGGCTTTCTGCTTAGTGCTAAAAAGCAAAATCCTACTTCTTTTTGTGGCATCGTGGCTTATGCCTTTGAAACGTTGAATACACTGCAAGAGCATCAGCTATACAGTATTCTGGGGGAACGCTTTGTAGAGCTAACGGCAGATTGCGATCTAGAAGTGAAGCGACCTTCGCTGGAAGAGCGCTTCGCGAAAAAACAGAAGACAGACACGAAAGGCTTAACTTTAGAGCTGGTAGATCAACTCATTCAGCTGATGCATAAAGACCAGTACTATCGCTACTCGCAGGCGAGTATGCAGGCCAACTGGAAAAAGCAGCAAGTGCTCGACCAGGAAGTATCGGAT
>JBCCRH010000301.1:0-7967 GCA_039208045.1 Bacteroidota bacterium | reverse complement strand
GTTTTTTGCGGTTGGATACCGTAAAAGTAGTCAAAAAAGAGGAAAAAATATATTTAGCGGAATTTCCGCTAAATGAATAAAATCCGCATATTGTGGTAACAAAGCAAAAAACAAGAAACATGCTATCCACAATGATTCCTATGTATCCAAAAATTCAAGATGTTGAGGTCAGAGGTACCTACACGGAAGCTTTTGCGGCTATCCTAAGTGCCGAAGCCCTCACCTTCTTGACAAAGCTGCACGAGCTATTCGAGGCAGAACGAATAGCCCTTTTCACCGAACGAGCAAAAACCCAAGCGGCAATCGACCGTGGGGAGTTGCCCGACTTTTTGCCGGAAACGGCTACCATGCGCGAAAGCGACTGGAAAGTGGCACCCCTGCCTGCTGACTTGCTGGATCGCCGAGTAGAAATTACCGGTCCTGTAGATCGCAAGATGATTATCAACGCGCTTAACTCTGGTGCCAAAGTATTTATGGCTGATTTTGAAGATAGCAACACGCCGAGCTGGAGCAATACCATTCAAGGGCAAATCAATCTGAAAGATGCGATTGAGGGTACCATTAGTTTTACGCACCCCCGCACTGGAAAACTATATGAACTCAATGAAAAGACGGCTACGCTCATGGTACGCCCGAGAGGCTGGCACTTGCCCGAAAAGAATATTTTCTACCAAGGAAAACCAATGAGTGGATCACTAGTCGATTTTGGACTGTACTTTTTCCACAATGCAAAGACTTTGCTAGCCAAAGGTTCTGGCCCCTATTTTTACCTACCTAAGTTAGAAAGCCACAAAGAAGCACGCCTTTGGAATAAGGTGTTTGTCTTTGCTCAAGAATATTTGGGTATCCCGCAAAAGACGATCAAAGCTACCGTATTAGTCGAAACCATTTTGGCTTCTTTTGAGCTAGACGAAATCCTGTATGAACTAAAAGACCACTCTGCCGGCCTCAATTGTGGCCGTTGGGACTATATTTTCTCCTTCATCAAGCGCTTCAAGAATCGCCCTGGCTACATCATGCCCGATCGCGCACAGATCACCATGACTGTCCCCTTCATGAAGGCTTACTCTGAGTTGGTGATCAAGACCTGCCACCGCCGTGGCGTACACGCTATGGGTGGCATGGCAGCTCAGATTCCAATTAAGAACGACCCTGAAGCAAATGCAAAGGCATTGGACAAAGTACGTGCGGATAAGCTACGGGAAGTGCAAGCAGGCCACGATGGTAGCTGGGTGGCACACCCTGGTTTGGTGAGCGTTGCCATGGAAGTTTTTGATGAGTATATGCCTACCCTGAACCAAGTCACTAAGCAGCGCCCTGATGTAGAAGCTTCTGCGGCTGACCTCATTGAGGTGCCGAAAGGAACGATCACCGAAGTGGGCTTACGCAAAAACATCAATGTGGGCATTCTCTACATCGAGAGTTGGTTGCGGGGCAATGGTGCTGCTGCGATTTATCACCTCATGGAAGATGCCGCTACGGCGGAAATATCGCGCACACAGGTATGGCAGTGGCTACACCAAGAAGCAAGCCTAGATGATGGCCGGAAGATTACCTACGAATTGTGCCAAACGCTAATCCAAGAAGAGCTCCAAAAGATTGAAGCTTATATCGGATCAGCCGCTTATGCCAATGGACGTTTCCCAGAAGCCATACAGCTCTTTGACACCTTAATCAAGGAGAAAGAATACCAGGAATTTTTGACAACAACAGCTTACGAATTAATTAACTAACCACTTATCCAAAAAAATATATTATCATGACTAGAGCAATTCAAATCCAGCAACTTACTACCGAATGGTTAACTAATCCAAGATGGAAAGGTATTACGCGCCCTTACTTAGCAGAAGATGTGATCAAGCTGAGAGGCAGCATGCAAATCGAATATACCTTAGCTAAAGAGGGAGCCAAAAAATTCTGGCATCAGCTGCATACTAAGCCTTACACGGCTGGTTTGGGTGCCCTTACGGGAAATCAAGCGGTGCAGGAAGTAACCGCAGGTTTGGAGGCAATCTACCTTAGCGGATGGCAAGTAGCCGCCGATGCGAACTTAGCAGGCCAAATGTACCCGGATCAGTCGCTTTATCCGGCAGATTCTGTGCCAAAGGTAGTGAAGCGTATCAATAATGCCTTACTGCGCCGCGATCAGATTCAGTCCGTAAGCGGAGAGGGCAATACCGATTGGATGGTACCAATTATTGCGGATGCAGAGGCAGGGTTTGGTGGCAATTTGAATGCTTACGAATTGATGAAAGGCATGATTGAAGCAGGTGCGTCTGGTGTACACTTTGAAGATCAGTTATCTTCTGCAAAGAAGTGTGGTCACTTGGGTGGAAAAGTATTAGTACCTACACAGGAAGCGATTGATAAGTTAGTAGCCGCTCGTTTGGCAGCGGATGTGATGAATGCACCGGCCATTTTGATTGCCAGAACGGATGCCGATGCGGCTAATCTGTTGACCAGCGATGTAGATGAGCGTGACCGCCCATTCGTAACAGGTAAGCGTACCCGTGAAGGATTCTTTGAGGTAGAAGCCGGTTTAAATCAGGCGATTTCTAGAGGCTTATCTTATGCACCATATGCAGATTTATTGTGGATGGAGACTTCTAAGCCAGACATTAAGCAAGCGCGCGCTTTTGCTGAAGCGATCCACGCGGAGTTCCCTGGAAAATTATTGGCATACAACTGTAGCCCATCGTTCAACTGGAGAGCCAATCTTCCAATGGATGAGATTGCAAGCTTCCGCGAAGATTTGGCAGAACTAGGCTTTAAGTTCCAGTTTATCACCTTGGCTGGGTTCCATGCTTTGAATACTTCTATGTTTGAACTATCAAAAGCATACCATGAAAAAGGTATGGCAGGTTACTGTCAGTTGCAGGAGCGCGAATTCGCGTTGCAGAAGTCTGGTTTTGCAGCAGTGAAGCACCAAGCGTTCGTCGGTACGTCTTACTTTGACTATGTCCAGAATACCGTACAGCAAGGGCAATCTTCTACGGTTGCGATGGCTGGTAGTACGGAGACGGAGCAGTTTGCACATTAGGTACGTTTTTAGGTCTTGTAAGATCAACAGGGCTTGTCCAAAATAAGGGCGGCCCTACTTTAAGACCTCGCTATAGGAAGTTGTTAGTCTCCTATAAGGAGGACAAGGACTTCTTTGTAAAAAAATGATTTTGAGTTGGTTACTTATTGTGGTTTTAGAATTGACCTCGGAGGTCTTAAGATCTCGGAGCCCTAAAGTGCTCCGGAGTCTTAAGGGTTCCGAGGTTTCCTTTTTGCCTTCCCCTTAACGCTTCTCCCACCGCGACGGTGCCACCCCATGCACCTTCTTAAATACGCGACTAAAATACTGTAAGTCCGCAAACCCGCAAGCCAAAGCGATTTGACTCAGGGAGTACCGCTTACTCGCCATCATACGCTGTGCTTTTTCCAAGCGACAATGCTGTATATACTGCTGCATCGACCAACCGAAGCACTGCTTAAAGCTGCGCATCAGATGAAATTCTGAAAGGCAGGCCGCCTGTGCAATAGCAGCAATGCGAAGCTTTTGAGCTAGGTGATCGTGAATATAGCTAATAGCAATTAGCAAACGTTTGTACAGTTCTTCGCGTGTTGCCTTTCGGGTTGCCACAATCTGCTGCTGCTGTCGCTCCGCCTGTTGACTATGCTCCCAGATCAGTGCTGCAAATTGCCAACAATATTGGTCTATGGCCTCTAGAGTTAAGTTCTTTCGATGCTCAAAAATGCGTTCTAGAAGCGTCGACATATTACAAAATGCTGCGGGATAGCTCTCCGCAGCAAGCTGCCAGCGAGACGTAAGAGGAGCAGGTTGATCTATTAACTGATCTACCTTATGCTTCTGATAATGCTCGTACTTCGCCAACATTTCTACGTCGAGGAAAATGCAAATACCTTCCACGACTTCCTTCTCCTGAATACTTACCCCAACCCGCCGTGCCCCATCAAATAGCAACAGCTGGCCTTGATTGACAGGGTACTCCTTGCCATCCAAATGGTAAATTTCCTTCCCTTGCAGCACATATTTAATCGTTACACTATCAGACCAATTCTCATATTCAAAGGACTTAACGCTGGAATAGATAATGCGATTAAGGGCGTTGTCAGGATCGATATGAGCTTTAATGCCAGGGAGTTGGTCGTATACTTTTTGGGTCATGTTTCATAGCTTTTAAAACCCGAAAACTAGTATTTACCTAAATAGGGGAGGGGGGTGAAAATTGCTAATTTTGTTTCTTGCAACTTGCCCCTTATTTTTGGGCCACATCAAATGCAAGCTTATGTCCATCAATGCTATTCATCAGACTAATTTTCGACTGCCCGGCCAGACTAACTACTACAAGGGTAAAGTGCGCGATGTCTACACCGTCCAGGATCAACTGGTAATGGTGGCCTCTGACCGGATATCTGCATTTGACCACATCTTGCCTCGCCCCATCCCGTTCAAAGGGCAGGTACTCAATCAAGTAGCCGCTCACTTTTTAGAGGCGACTAAAGATATTGTCCCCAACTGGCTACAAACTATTCCTGACCCCAATGTAGCAATTGGTCATCGCTGCGAACCGTTTCGAGTAGAAATGGTGATTCGAAGCTACTTGGCAGGCCACGCTTGGCGCACTTATAAAGCAGGCATCCGTGAGTTGTGCGGTGTGCCCCTACCAGAAGGTTTACGCGAAAGTGATCGCTTCCCTACGCCCATCATCACCCCCGCTACCAAAGCAGAAGAAGGACATGACGAAGACATTTCAAAAGAAGACATCATTGCGCAAGGCATCGTTAGCGCAGAGGATTACGCCATTTTAGAACAATACACCTACGCCCTGTTTGAGCGCGGCACACAAATGGCTGCCGAACAAGGCCTCATCCTAGTAGACACCAAATACGAATTCGGAAAGAAAGACGGAAAGATTTATCTCATTGATGAAATCCACACCCCAGATAGCTCCCGCTATTACTACCAAGAGGGCTATGAAGAACGCCAGGCTAAAGGCGAACGCCAAAAGCAGCTCAGCAAGGAGTTTGTACGCGAGTGGCTCATGGCCAATGGCTTTCAGGGTAAAGAGGGGCAGCTCATGCCAGAGATGCCAGATGTATTTGTAGAGGAAGTATCAGCTCGTTATATCGAATTGTACGAGCGGATTACTGGGAAACGCTTTGAAAAGCGAACTACGGAGAATTTGTTGGAGGTAATGGAGCGGCACATTTTGGAGGCCTTGTAGCTAAGTCTTACTCTATCCCTTCCACATAATTCCGTAAATACTCAAAATGCCGCGTCAAAGCCCCATCCTTAGTAATCGTCGCTTTCGTGATCACCTCACTATCAGAGTTGAGCAGTTCCGGCAAAATATTCCGCAGAAACTGCTCCCCAAAAGCAGCAGAAGCGTCGCGCGGCAGCTCATTGGGCAGGTTGTCAATCGTCATCATGTCAATCACATCCACTTGGTGCGGTACCGCTTCTTGGCCAGTATTTGGGTTAAACCCAAAAATCGGATCAGCAATAGTGGAGGCGCGTAGGGTAGAGGGGATGGAAGATACAGGAGCAATATCACAAGTCACATCCGCAATGACCTCGATATTGAAATCAGCATGTGCCATATCCTCCACAGTAAAGAAAGCAGGCGCATTATTATCCCAGTAAATACCATTAATCATAATATCAGCCACTTTCGTAAATGGGCCAAAGATGCTGCGGTGCAGTTCAGGATGTTTATAGAAATAGGGCTTACTAAAGGGCTTATGATCGAGGCGGGTAGCATAGTCGCTACATAGGAGCTGAGTAAATACAGCTTCCTCATAATGCTCGGTCAGAAACTCTGGTACACTTACCTGACGGATACCCATATCGCGCAGCACATCAGCCGCTCCATTGCCTACTCGGCCGGTTCCTGTTAGCACGATCTTCACAGCGGGCCACTCCATCTGCTTATACAGCGCTTTTGCTTCCGCATAATCATAGCAATCTTTCATTCGCTTAAGCGAAAATGCTCCGGTACGCAGGCCATAAGTTACCAAGGCATTGTGCGCACCCACCATCCCTGCAAAGCGCCCAAAAGCAATGAGGCGCTGATTATTGCGGTTGGTTAAGGTCTCCCAATCGATCAATCGAATATTTTTTTGGAGTACTGCCTGAAGCAAGTTCCGGTTGTAAGCCTGCTTTTTTATAGTATGTGAAAAGAAAAAATAGGTCTTATTCGGGAGGAGCTGCTCGATAGGCACTTCTTTCACTCCCAATAGCACCTCGCAACCTTCCACATCAGTTGTCAGAGGCACGCCCGCAGCGGCATACTCCTCATCCGTATAGCAACGATTTGGCGACTGCTGTACGACCAAGTCGATTTGTTGTTCGTTGAGCAGACCCGCACATTGCGGAGGGGTAAGTGGGACGCGCGAATCAGGAGGGGTTTTGCCTTCGCGAATAATACCTATTTTCATGGAGTAGCTTATAAGTTAGTTCAAATCGGGCTACAAAATAGGTACTTCCCCCCAGTTTTTTGACTGCCTGCTCAAAAAGGAACTTTTTTACTACTTAAACAGTTTGTACTTTTGCAGGCCGCACTCCTTAAAAGTAAGAAGTAAGCGGCGAAATGGGGACGTATTGGAATCGACAGGATAGTTTACTGTTTAGTAAGCATGCCGGAGCATCATAGATCACTCCGCAATAAATGGCTATGAACATTCTCTATATGGCAATACACAGTATGCCATGGCAGCCTAAGACTAGGTCTTAGAATGCCTTTGCGCCCTACGCTTGACGCCTAATACACAGCGTACCGCGCATCAACAACCCTTAGGCTAGCGAAGGTGACCTGTTCCGACCACCTTGCGAAATTCAGGAGCTAAGGCCACAGCCGGAGGGTTTCCAATCCAAGTTGTAGCTCGAAAATTTAACTGGAAACTAAGCATGTAGAAAGCTTCTCAGTGCTTTCACTGGACGCGAGTTCGACTCAGAGGGTCGCCCGCATGGCAACATGCGGTGCAAAATTGGGTGAATTCAGGGAAACCTAAGTTGTTTTCTGCTTAAGCGGAAAAAAGTAAGGCAATCCTGAGCCAAGCTCTGTGGCAGTACAGAGAAGGTGCAGAGACTAGGGACACTACGGTGAGCCCACAGCGCCCAACATCTGCCTGAGGCAGATGATGATATAGTCCGATACCCTCGGAAACGGGGGGCTAAAGCTCGCTTTAGCGAGAACAAAAGTTCTTAACGTATTGCTCGCCGTCTCCACGAAAACAAAGGACTTAGTAGCTATGCTGCTGAGTCCTTTGTCTTTTCCTTCCGATCTAAAAAGATCAACCTCATCCCGACCCCGACCCACGAAAGGGCCACCCTCAATAATCTTAGTTAACGGTTTGGAGCATACTTACTTCCCATTGCCCACTGCTTACAATACTTTATTGTTGGGTTGATTTGTAAGCGCCTTGATTTGACTAAATACCCAAACTTCCAGTTAATTGTGTTATATTGAGTGTATAACGAGAACAGATATGAACGATAATTTTGATAGCATAAAATTACTTTATCAATGACAGCATCAACAGTGTACGATTCAGTTGCAGATTTCATTGCTAAAATGAATCCTCAAAAAATGCTGGAGTTAAAGGCAGATATGGTAGTTTTTTGACCAGACTGTGTTTTAGCCTTTATGAGCATTAATCTTTCAAATATCCCGCTATATACCGACTCATTGTGCAAGCAGAAATTGCGCTTTAGCTTTCGACAATCTAATGAGGCGCTCTAAAACGATATAATGATCAAGCTCATCTTTCTCTTCAGTCGATAGTCCTTCGTCTTTCTCTTTATTTATGAGAATTCCTACGCGCTCTTGCATTACCGCATCTGCCTTTAACTCCAGCATTTTTTGAGGATTCATTTTAGCAATGAAATCTGCAACTGAATCGTACACTGTTGATGCTGTCATTGATAAAGTAATTTTATGCTATCAAAATTATCGTTC
>JBCCRH010000300.1:0-7968 GCA_039208045.1 Bacteroidota bacterium | reverse complement strand
TTTCAATTTTTCTGCCCAAAATCTCATAGGCACTCTCGCGATCCTCCACTTTATTGTATTTATCAATTAGTTTTGAATCCCTCAATATCTCTCTAATTTCTCCACTGGTCAGTACATCCATACGCGACTGAGGCGCACGGAGCATCGTGTGTACTAGTGGGGTTGGAATGCCTTTTTCGTTGAGTACCGTCACAATGGCTTCTCCAATACCTAATTCTGTGAGCAATTGGTCGACTTTATAGAAGTCAGTTTCTGGATAGTTTTGCGCAGCTAGACGGATCGCTTTGCGATCTTTGGCCGTAAAAGCGCGAAGCGCATGTTGTATCTTTAGCCCTAGCTGTCCGAGTACTTCGTCCGGTATATCTGCCGGGTTTTGAGTTACAAAAAACACGCCTACTCCCTTTGATCGAATCAGCTTGATGATCGCTTCAATTTGGTCGAGCAATGCATCGGAAGCTTGGTCAAAGACTAAATGAGCCTCGTCAATAAATAGCGCAAGCTTGGGCTTTTCTAGGTCTCCCTCTTCAGGAAATGCAGAATAGATTTCAGCTAGCATCTGTAGCATGAAGGTGGAAAATAGCTTGGGACGATCCTGGATGTCTGTCAAGCGAAGCACAGAGACGATCCCCTTACCATTTTCGTCTACTCTGCAAAGGTCATCTACTTCAAAAGAAGGTTCTCCAAAGAAAATTTCAGCACCTTGCTGTTCCAATTCTACCAAGCGGCGCATGATAGCTCCCGTGGATGCGGTAGAAATACGTCCATAAACATCCTCGATTTCCTCTTTGCCTTCCCCTGTGATATACTGAATAGTTTTACGTAAGTCATTTAGATCAAGTAGCGGAAGGTTATTGTCATCACAATATTTGAAGACTACGGCCATAATTCCCGCTTGCGTGTCATTGAGCCCTAGCATCTTAGAGAATAGGACTGGCCCAAATTCCGTTACGGTAGCCCTCAGCCGCGCTCCTTTTTCTTCAGAAAGCGTAAGAAATTCGATAGGGCTAGCACTTGCCATAAAGGGAATGCCAATTTTCTCGTGGCGCTCATCAATCTTTGGGTGTCCAT
This sequence comes from Bacteroidota bacterium, assembly GCA_039208045.1. Taxonomy (GTDB): domain Bacteria; phylum Bacteroidota; class Bacteroidia; order Chitinophagales; family Saprospiraceae; genus JBCCRH01. The sequence continues at coordinate 6,900 of JBCCRH010000300.1, read as the reverse complement.
CACTAGCTACAGCAATACCACTCAAATCACCCTTGATATCCATGAGTAAGGATGGAACTCCTGCTTCTGATAGATGCTCGGCTAGTATCTGTAGCGTTTTAGTTTTTCCAGAGCCCGTCGCCCCAGCAATCAGGCCATGCCTGTTCAAAGTCTTTAGCGGAATTCGAACCAAATTGTTGGTCAAGCATGCGCCATCAAGCATTGCTCCACCCAACACAAAATCTAAGCCCTTAAAGGTATAACCATTAGAAATAATCTCTTCAAATTGTTGCTGCTTCGACATAGTTTAGTTGTTATTCCATTTGTTGATTCGCTTCTCAAATTTGGCTTTGTTAAACTGCCAAAGATCGATATTGTAACTACTTTCCAGTTCTTCTTCTAGCTCCCGATCTAATAAATCATTAAAAAAATTAAGGCCAGTCAGTCGTTCAATTTCATCAATAGAAGTTGCATATTTGAATACCGGCTCATAGCTGATTTCATTCGGCATGATAAAGCCGATGCCTTTCAGCTCTGGCTCAGAGGCATCCAAGATGACTTTGAAATAGGCCGCAGGAATGGTCACTTCATTATCTCCTATCCGCCCTTTGGCGGGCATAGAAAATACAGGACCCGTTACTACGTATAGTTTTTTATATTTCTTGGCCCAGGAGCGCGTCAATTCTTCTAGCTCCCGCCATATTCCACCATTAAAGCTATGCGCTTGAGGACTAATATTGCTCATCAGGAAGGTCTCTTCAATGGCTTCCTTACTAAAAGCACGATCTGCTGCGGGCACCAAATGCCCACGATCATAACCTGAGCGATAGTAATCGTCAGGAGTGGCGGATTGGGATCGAATGGCTGGGTCAGGCAAAAACAAATCGGGGCGTTCCACCCACTTCTGCTCTATCTGTTCGCGCGTAAGCGTGTAGGCTACCCACTCCGCCTGCTCATGTTCCTCTACGTACGAGAGCCAGTAGTATTCATGCTCTACTAGCTGTCCTTTTGAGCTTGAAGGCAAAAAGTAAGCATCTGCGTAATTCGTATTTTCCTCTGACGGAAAATAGGAATCATCAGTATTGCCATCTTCCCCACCTATAAACTTAGAAAAAGCAAAGAAAAGCCCAGCGATAATGGCACCAAATAAGCCCACCCTTACAGCGGTAGTACCGCCACCCTTAGCGCCCTGTTTAGCATGATTCGATCTAAATTTTGCCATAGCATTTTTTTAGCGCAATAAAAGTACTAAAAAGCAATTCCTCCCCAAAATGAGCGGCTACTGCTTCGTTTCCACCTCTACAATCTCTACTCGGCGCTCGCGCGCAGCAGTAGGGCTATACACCGAATTTCTGCGATCATCCAAATCATCTGATATATCCTTTTCTTTGATGTCTTTCAGATCACGTTCGCCAAAGCCCTGCTCCGTTATGGTGAGCTGTTTATTTTTTAGATACGGTTGAAATATACCATTTCGGAAGGTATTAAAATGGTTGCGAATACAACTTGCTCGGCGCTGACTTAGCTTTTTATTGTAGTCCCCTTTTGCTCTTGGCGAAGCGTAGCCTTGTAGGGTAATATCTAGTCTTTCACCGCGTTGGAGCTTAAGCACAAGGATGTTCGAAAAACGTGCCAGATTATCTGCTCCTCGCTTGATTCTATCATCAAAAAAGGTTTCTACGCGTTCTTTAGCTTCTTCCTTCCTTGCTTCCTGTACGGGCTCCGAATAGTTGGTAATATACTCGCCTCTTCTCGCATAATAAGCAGCATAGGTTTCTAAGTAAGCCTTTCTGGTGGTCGTCTGCCGCGTTCTTGGATTTGGACGGTCATTGTCAAAATACAAAGCCAAGGGCAGTAGCTGTTCTAACTCGTACTCCCAGTCGGGAAGGCGTTCTGGAATGGGGAGCAATGGGATGGCAACCGGAAGAGGCGTTAGCGTGATAGGAAGGCGTTCAGGGCCTACCCATTCGTAAGTGTATATATCATTGCAGCATGCCTTAAACTTCTTATCCAGATAATAACCACCAGGCCGATTAGAGCTAAAATAGCCATATCGTGCATCTTCTTGTGGAGCAAAATATAGATCATTATAGCTGGAATTGATAGAAGTAGCTAGGTGGCTCACCTCTGCATAAGGATCATTAATTGCTATCCGATACACATCGTAGCCGCCAAGTCCCTGATAGCCCTTGGAGCTAAAGTAAAGCGTCTGGCTGGATGCATGCCAAAAAGGAGTGACCTCATCCGCTTCCGTATTTACTGCTGCCACAGGCTGTGGCGCCCCAAATTGCTGCTGTACGGGGTCAAATACACTGCGCCAAATATCTAATCCCCCCTCCCCTCCTGGTCGGTCAGAAGCAAAGTAGAGCACTTCGCGTTGTAATTTATTATCAAAGCCTACAGATGGCTGGGTGGCGGTAAAACCAACCGTATTAATGGCATCAGATAGCTTTCTGGGCGTTTCCGCCCAAAGGTTGTCAGCAGTTTTATCGCGTGCAAAAATTTCACAGCGGAAGCGCATCCCTTGGGTATAGTTACAAATGGTGAAGTAAATCGTCTTTTGATTGCTGCTTAAGGTCGTATGGGCAGTCAGCTGGGTGTTGGAGTTAAATTTTTTAGACATTGCTCTGCCCTTTTCATCCCCCTGCACCGTCATGACTTTGGAAATTTTTCGAAGTGGTGATTTCTTATCAGAAAAGTCTCGAAAACGGTAGGAGCTGTAAAATAGGGTGTCGCCGTATAAATAAGGACCAAATTCAGAATAAGGGGTATTGACTTTATCGCTCAGCAAAGTGGTGGTATACAAGGAATCTCCTGCCACCTGTTCTTGTGCCCATTGGCAAGTAGCTATTTCTTCTTGCGCTTTCGCTAAATAGGAGGTCTCTCCCTGGCCCGTATTGAGAAAAGCCTGATAGTACTCCGCTGCTAGCTCATAATTGCCAAGTTGTTTATATACTTCTGCCAAGTGGAAGCGTGCCAGCGGAAATGCACTGCTGCCCTCTAGCTCTAATAATCTGGTATACTGTTCCACTGCAAGGTTGAAGGCATAAAACTGCCTTGCAGATTCTGCAATAATATACACGACTTGTGGATTTCCTTCGTTGAGGTCATCAGCAGCCTCTAGGTAATAAATGGCGGTGTAGTAGTCTTTTTCTTCGTAGGCCTTGTACCCCGCTTTTTCAAAGGCTTGTGCAGTTTGAGCGTTTAGGGTAGCAGGCAAAAGAAAGCATAAAAAAAGTAATCTTTTAAGCATAATCCGTGGAATTTTAAAAAATGGGGCAAGCTTTGAATTTATTAGGGGCTTGCACTTTTGTAATAATATAACGAACACCTAGTTCAGGGCCTCCAAAATTATTCGTTGCGACTTCAAAATCTGAAATATTAACATCGTAGCTAAAGCCTAATCGCCAGTTTTGATAGGTACTCTCCAAAATGAAAATTAGAGCATCTTCATCGCGATAAGCGATACCCGCAGTGAGGTCAATCTGCTTAGAACCATCCAGCGGCATGTGGTAAGTCAGCGTACTACCTAGCAATAGCTCAGAATATGGGAGCTGTAGCTGCCCCAAGACCATGAGATTGAGATCAAATTCCTTGTTGAGTGGAATAGTACCAAAGGTGAAAACTCGCATCACTAGTGGCACTTCTATTTCACTGTCGTCTAAAAAACCAATGACCGGTTCGGTAAGGTGACCAAAGGCAAGTCCGGAAACAACGCTCCCCCGAGAATCGCTATCGCGGGCGCTCCAGGTTACTCCTGCGCCCAAATCAAAAAAGCCACTCGCTGTTTGTGCAAAGGACTGTAGCGTAGCTCTAGTAGGATCAAAAAAATCACCGTCAAATTGGTCATCAAAAGTAAGCGCATCAGGATTGAAGGCGCGTTGGCCAAATTTTAGCTCCGTACCTACCGTAATATAGTTTTCTTTATTGATAGGCTGGGTATAGCTGATGTTGAGTCCCAACTGGGCCCAGTTAAGATCGGCATCGCCAGCGGCATCGTAAGTAAAAATCAAGCCTCCACCAAAAAAGCCATCTCCCGTAAAGGGAAAAGAAAACTTCTGATCGTATGAAGCTGCAAAGGTTGTAAATGGCACGGGCACGCTCGACCACTGGTTACGATAAGTACCTACAAAGCGCTGATCACCATTGAATACACCTGTGAGTGCTGGACTGATGTTGAGGGGGGCATTATAAAACTGTGAAAAATGCAAATCTTGCCCAAAGGTCGATTGGGTAGTAAAGGCAGCAAGAAGGCATAAAGTAAAAATGTGGCGCAGTGAGTGTCTCAATATGATCTTTTTTAAGCCCTTCCAAATTAAACAAAAAGCCTCGAAAAGTGAAAAACGCCTACTACATAATCAGTAGGTTTTAGTTAATTTACAAGTACAAATCTAAACTATGGTACTGAAAATAGGCATTACAGGAGGGATAGGTAGTGGAAAAACTACCGTATGTAAGCTTTTTGAGGAATTAGGTATCCCTGTTTACTATGCAGATACACAGGCCAAGTACCTCATGTCTAATGATGAAAAGCTCATAGCGCAAATTAAAGAACTGTTTGGAGAAGAAGCCTATCACTACACAGGACTGCTCAACAGAGCACACATTGCGAAAATCGCCTTTAGTGATCAATCAAAATTAGAGCAGCTCAATCGATTGGTGCATCCCGCAGTAGCAACAGATAGCTTGGCTTGGCACAACGCCCAGCAAGAAGTGCCCTACACCTTAAAAGAAGCAGCACTACTTTACGAAAGTGGGAGCTATAAAGCACTGGATAAAATTATTACCGTTACCGCACCAGAAGCAATCCGAATAGAGCGTGTGATGAAGCGTGATCAGGTAGAAGAAGCTGCTGTGAGAGCACGCATGGAAAAGCAGCTTCCAGAGACGTATAAAGTGGAACAAGCTGATTTTGTTATTCACAATGACGGTACCCAAAGCCTAATCACACAGGTATTAGCTATCCATCAGCAATTACTAGCTCTTACCGCTAAACTAAATGGTGATCATGACAAAGTTTGAACCTTCCCAAGAAACTAGAATCACAGAGATCAAGTCTTTTCAGCAGTTTTTGAAGAATGGGGTTTCCCTGGCCAACTGTACGCTCATGGGATTGGACTTTAGTTTGCTAAAGGTCAGATGGGAGATGATGAATTTTGAGAATACGACCTTCTTAGGATGTAAACTAACACCGGCTGAAGAAGAAATCCTTCACCAAAGAGGCGCTTACATTTATAAAGCACCGACCACACTCCCCTATCGCCCTTTTCGCAGCCAACTGTATACTTGGCAAGAGCTAGCTGGTACCAATCCAGCCGATGAGTACCATGCTCCTGACTTCAAGATATACCAGCACTTTTCTAAGAGCAAGTTCACCCCTTCTATCAATGAGGCACTCTGGCAGCGTATCCACGACTACGCCATCGACGAAGCGCTGCGAGATTTGTTGCACTTTGATGAGCAAGGTATGACAAAACTGAAGTGCGTCGGCTTTATGGGTGGACACAGTACGGGCCGCGATGATGAGTGGTACCTCAAAACTGCACAAACGGCAAAATTACTAGCAGAAAACGGCTATTATATCGTTTCAGGAGGAGGGCCGGGCATTATGGAAGCTACTAATGTTGGAGCGTACTTTGCAGGCAGGTCAGCGCAGGACTTAGCCGATGCGGTGGATATTTTAGCGAAAGCGCCCAAATACGACGAGGCCAGCTACCAAGACCAAGCCCTGGAAGTGCTCGAACGATACCCTGATGGTGGGGAAAGCCTGGCTATCCCCACTTGGTTCTATGGGCACGAACCTAGTAATCTATTCGCCACGCATATTGCCAAGTATTTTTCTAACAGTATTCGCGAAGACACGCTATTGGCGGTAAGTCTATACGGCATTATCTGCGCTCCGGGCAGCGCGGGTACTACTCAGGAAATCTTTATGGATGCTACGCAAAACCATTATGGCACTTTCAATTACTACAGTCCAATGGTATTCTTGGGAAGAAAACGCTATGAGGTAGAAACGATGATTTATCCCTTGCTAAGGCAATTAGCTTATGGGCAGGACTATTTTAAGCAGCTTTTTCTAACCGACGAACCAAAAGAAATACTTACCTTTTTGCGTCAGCATCCCCCTGTAAAAGTAAAATGAAAACAACTATCTTCACGGAGTCATAAAAATTAAAACAAAAAATGAAATATCTCCCTATTCTTACGGTATTAGTGCTTTTTAGCGCTTGTCGAAATACAACTGATCAAACCGATCAAACCGACCAGGCCGAAGTACAAGTATCCGACAACCCATTTGAGCAAGAATGGAACACCCCATTTGAAGTGCCTCCCTTCGATGCCATCAAAGATGAACACTACATGCCTGCTTTTCAAAAAGGCATGGAAGAAAACCTGGCTGAAATTGATGCTATCGTAGATAATACGGAGGCACCAACTTTTGCTAATACGCTTGAAGAACTAGAACGGTCTGGAAAGCTACTGAATAAGGTGTCCAGCGTTTTCTATAACTTGACAAGCTCCAATACGAATCCAAAATTACAAGAACTACAACGGGAATTAAGCCCAATGATCTCTGCGCACTACGATAAAATAACGCTCAATGAAGGGCTATTTAAGCGGGTGGAGGCCATTTGGCAAGCGCGTGAAACGCTTGACCTAACCGACGAGCAACGCAAGCTTTTGGAAGATACCCGCAAGCAGTTTGTTCGCAGTGGGGCCCTGCTCAATGCAGAACAAAAGGTTCAAATTACAGCTATCAACTCCAAAATTTCGGAATTGACAACGGAATTTGGTCAGAATCTGCTAGCTGAGACCAATGGCTTTGAACTAATATTGGATAAGGCTGACCTAGAAGGCCTATCTGATGGTGTGATTGAGGCAGCTGCGGCAACAGCCGCACAAAAAATGCAGGATGCT
>JBCCRH010000299.1:0-8016 GCA_039208045.1 Bacteroidota bacterium | reverse complement strand
AATACCATTAGCAAGAAAAAGGTAACCACCAAAATGGAAAAAATTACTCTTCCGCAATTTTTTTCTTTGCTGGCTTCTCCAAAATAGCTCCAATGAGCTGTATACAAAGCTCTGCTTCTTCAATGGCTTCTAGCTTAAAGAGCTTTTGTTTGGATACGCTATACTCTTCAGAAATAAGATATTTATTGCTGAGCATCCCCTTGATCTTGAGCAGATCAAACCCCATTTTGAGGACATACCTATTGCGGAGTGTACAAGGTGCAAGAATTAGTGGAGCAGCCATGCAAGTAATTGAAACGATAGCTAAAGCTATCCCCCCACATGCCTATATAAAAACCGTAAAAGCTGTTTCCAAGAGTCTGCTGCTGCAAGTGCATTCCCTCTGTCGGTACCGCCTCGGGCAGTACTGTTGGAGTAATCCTCAGCAGGTAGAAATGGGATGCCGCACCCCTGACCACCGCCTGCAAAATTATGACCGGCATCTTCATAGGCGAGGTGTAAGAACTCGTGCTGGAAGTCCTCCCTGATCAAGCGATCTACGATTCGGTTCGCCATCATTGTAGAGGGCCACACTTTATCGTCCTTACCGGAAATCAAAAGCAGTGGGCATTGTATTTCTTCCACTGCAATGGCAGCTTTTTCGATGAGTGCCTCATTTTTAAACGCACTCAAAAACTTGGGGCCATCATGATATTGTATGCCTTTGGCTTGCATTTCCAATTCTATCTGCTCCGACTCCTCATCAGTGTATTCAGCATAGGCGTAAGGTTGCCCTTGATACGTCCAAGAAGATTTATTGTCGGCCCAGCCAAACCATACCACGTTGGAAGGTACCTGAGCAATAGCGAAACTGACGTTGTATTTAGTAGCATACAACAGCGTAAGCTCTGAGCCTCGTGAACGACCAGCCACTCCAATGCGAGTCGGATCAACTTGTGGCTGTTGCATGAGCCATTGGTGTGCTCGGTGAACATATTCCAACGGAATATCAATGATTCCATCAGGAAGTCCTTCTCCTCTAAAGTATTTTAAATCTAGCGTTACGAACCCTTCACTAGCGTATAGCGAGGTACGCTCTTCTCGAAAATTCCCTCCTGAGCCACCTATAAAAATAATTGCAGGCAGTCGCTGCGCACTTTTAGGGAAGTAACAATTAGCAAAGATGCTATCTCGCTTTTCTATTTTTTGAATACCAAGCGCTTCCAACTCTCGGGTACTACGGCGGTAGAAAGATTGCGTAGCAATAGTCTTTCCTTTCAGTTTTACACTCACAGTAGCATTGAATCCCTTATTCGTAGCTATTTGGTGGTAATCCTTGCTTTTCATCGACCAGAAAAGCCCCATTGGGTGAATCCCTAAGTAGCTACCACCTACAGAAGGTGCCTCAGCAAGATCAACTTGCCCATTGCTATTGGTAATATAGTACGCTTCTGATTGCCAAGTATGCCCTTTGGCGTCCTTTGCCTCTAGTGTGAATTGGATTTTTTCCAAGGATGGGAGTTGGCTCACTCTTATTTGTACGGGTGTGTGGTAAAGATCGCTTTCTTGATGTACGGTGAGTATGGCAGGTTGGTGTTGAGCTTGAGCATAAATGCAAGATAAAATGGCAAGTGGAAGCAAGTAGCTGAATTTCATAGGTGACAGCATGTAGAATGTTTTTGAAAAAAACTAGAAGAAAAATTGTGGAATTTCGCAGTTTCCGCGTCTTAGACCTTGGAGGTTTTTCTGGGCACTTACTTGTCAACCTCCAAGGTCTTAGACGCGACTACACCTTAAAATTCAACAAATACGTCTTGATTAATTCATCAAAGGCAGGGCCTTCTTCAAAATGAAAGCGCACCTCCACCGGTAGCGCAAACACAGGCATCTGATTTTTCAGCAGATACTCACGATGCAACTCCAAGCGCATCGCATCCTTTTCTGTGGTGATGATGAGTTTTTTAGAAGATTCCAGTTTTTCAAAATTTGAAAGCAAATGGGCTACGTCAAAATTATTGAAAAAGTGATGATCTTCATATTCGATGACCTGCACGCTATTGACTTTGGTTTCCAAAAAATCCACCAAGTAATCCGTTCGAGCGATAGCGCAGATGAGCAGGACATCCAGATCGGGAGTGAGGTCGGCCACATAGCGGGGGTTGAACATAAAGTAGGGCTGACCATAGCCGTAATAGGAAAAGAATAGTTTTTGGTGCGGATAGGGCTGTATCGCTTCTACGAATGCTGCTTTTTCCTCTGCACGCACTTCCGGCGGGCATTTCGATACAATGATCACATCCGCTCTACGGTAGGCAGATCGCCATTCGCGTAAGCGGCCAGAAGGTAATAGGTAGTCTTCTGTGAAGGGATGGCTGAACTCGGTAAGTAAGATATTGAGCCCAGGCTTGACCGATCGATGCTGAAAAGCGTCGTCCAGTAGAATGACCTGCATAGCAGGATTTTTACCCACAATCTCTGGGATAGCAAAGGTGCGGCTTTCAGAGACTGTGACCGTAATATCGGGATACTTACGCTTAAATTGGAGCGGCTCATCACCCACCTGCTCAGCAGTCATGCGCGGCTGTACTTCCAAGAAGCCCTTTGTTTTACGCTTGTAGCCACGGCTGAGGGTAGCGATAGTGAGGTAGTCTTTTAGCAACCGAATCAGGTATTCGATATGCGGGGTTTTGCCTGCGCCTCCTACGGAAAGGTTACCCACTGCGATGACTGGTAGGTTGAATTCTACCCCCTTCAGCAAACCTTTGCGATACAGAAAATCGCGAATGCTTACTCCTAACCCATAAAGCAAGGAAACCGGAGCTAGTAATAATTTGACAAGTCGTTGTTGAATCATACGGTCGCTAACTGCTTTTTCGATGCTAGCCAGTGTTGAAAAATAGAATCTAGTTTAGGATTGTGCTGCCAGTTCGTTTCAATATTTTCTAATGCCAAAATCTGCTCAAAGAGCTGGTCTTGTGCTTTACCTTCTGCTAGTGCTTGGCTGTAAGGGATATGGCTAAAGGTCACCATCGAGTATAGCGGCAAGAACGCATCTGGATGTTGCTGGTGCAAATGGGCAGCAATCTTTTTGCGGAGCAAAAATTGAGGGTCAGCTACCAAGTCGCGCATTTCAACGAAATTGCGCAGGGCTAAGTCAGCAATCGCATCGGCGTCTTTGGGTCTGCTTTCGCTAAATGCGTCCATGATAGTGGGCCAATCTGCGCCATGCTGCTCCATTAGGCCATCTAAAATAGTACAATCTTCAAAGCCAGAGTTCATCCCTTGTCCATAGAAAGGTACAATGGCATGCGAAGCATCGCCCAATAGGAGCACGCGGTGCTGGTACTGCCAAGGGTTGCAGCGAATGGTTACCAAGCTAGCTGTGGGATTTTGATAAAAATCCTCCAACAAATCAGGCATCATGGGAATTGCATCGGGGAAGTATTTTTGGAAAAAGGCGAGTATCTCCGTATCCGTATGTAGGTGCTCAAAGCTATCTTCGCCTTCATAGGGCAAGAAGAGCGTACACGTGAAGCTTCCATCCGGATTGGGCAGCGCGATCAACATAAATTTGCCTCTAGGCCAAATATGCAGGGCGTGCTGCTCCATCTGAAAGCCTCCATTTGCGGAAGCAGGAATCGTCAGCTCTTTGTAGCCGTAGTCCAGATAGTGCTGGCTATAGTTGAAGCGCGATTTGCGCTGCATGGCCGAACGAATAGCAGAGAAGGCCCCATCTGCACCAAAAATGAGGGGTGCGTCGTGTACGTTGGTCGCTCCGGTTTTGCCATCCTCAAAGTGCAACTCCCCCTCATCCAGTGCTACCTGAGTACACTTTTGGTGGAAATGAAGCTGTACATTGTCAAAGGTATCAGCGATTTCAATCAGCTCTAGGTTGAGTCCGCCCCGTGATACGGAGTAGATAGCTTGGCCCGTTTTGCCGTAAGGCTGAAAGTTCAGACTGCCGTCCAAATTGTGCATCATGCGCCCCTTCATAGCGATCGCGTTCGCTTCTATCTTTTTTCGAATCCCCGCTTTATCTATCGCTTTCCACCCTCGTGTACTCATCGCGAGATTGATGGAACGCCCTCCCTTGAAGCCTACACCCCGCATATCGCCACGCCGCTCAAAGACCTCCACTTGATAGCCTCTGCGGGCTAATAAAATCGTGAGTAAAGCGCCGACCAAACCAGCACCGACCACAATCGCTTTTTTATCAGATGTTGCCATAAGTTCTTATACTTCAGTTAGAATAGGAAACGCAGGGCGATGAATTGAGTTGCAAAACCCACCAAAAAGCCACCGTATAAATCCTGCGGGTGGTGCGCTTCCAGGATGAGCCGGGCAGAACCCACTATACCTGCTAGCAAAATAGCTAACATCAAGATAATGTTCATATTGAGCTGAATGGTTCCCGTCAGTACAGAAGTAAGAGCAAAAGTATCATGGCTAAAAAAGAGCATAGTGATCACGATCATCCCCAGCAGCCCCCCCATGCCCACTGCATGTGCACTAATTTTTGAAAAAATATTAATAAAAAAGGCTAGAAAAAGGGCAATAGTAGCACCCAGCACAAAGCTGGTATAGGCGGTAGGTATCTGCGGATTTTCAATAAAATTGCGCACCATCCATAGGTAGAAGATGCCGGTAATGATATACGGCCCAATCCGCTCTTGCTTATCGCGCATTTCAAAAGACTCAATGAGGCCCAAAAATTTGAGCATGGCAATAGCAATAGCTGGAATCAAAAAGGTGGAAAAGAAAATTCGAATCAGCAGCAGTTGACTCAGCTGCTCCCCCAACCCATGCACCCCGAACAAATACGGGTTGATAATCAGCAATAAGACCAACATATACGTCGGAATGAGCAGGGGGTGGAATAAAACCGAAAATAGTTGTGCGGTAGCTTTAATCATACATTTATGTTATACACTTCCAAAGATAGGGGAATCTATACTTTTTTGAAAAGCGAAAAGGGCCGTCTGCTTGCTCCCGGTGCTCACCAAAATTTCTTACATTGAGGAAGAAAGCGAAATCGTCCAGATGAACCTCAATGAATTATTCGACATCGTACTATTTAACGTGGGTAATGTGCCGATTAGTCTCGGAGGCATCCTTGGGGTAGTACTCCTGCTATTTGGACTGTTTGCTTTGTACCTGCTGTTTAGGCGTAGGTTTATTGCCTATTTGGAAAAGCGAGAGGATGTGGATGCGCCCGTCATTCGGAAAGTGCGACGCATTTTCCTATTGTGCTTATTTTTAGCTGGCATTACAGGAGCAGTATATAGCTTGGGAATTGATCAGTTGCTCTATCAAACCCCTTACATTACCATCCGGCTGACTACGCTGCTGGCAGCGCTCTTGCTCTTTCAGTTAGCTCGGCTAGTGGACTGGCTTTCCTCCCATATTTTGTTGTCCAACTACTACAGCAAGCAAGAGAAATCCAATAATGTCAATCCCACCATTGACCGTCGCTATCAGAAAAAAGACATCAAAACGGCTAGCCAGAGCCTGAAATACGTCGTCTATGTCATTGCAGTACTGGTCATTTTTCAATTACTTAATGTCAACTACAGCCCTCTCGAAGAGGTCAGCGATGACCAAGTCAAAACACGCCTGTCCGATATTATCTTAGGGGTACTCATCATTTTAGCCGCCCGCTTGGCTATTTGGATGGTCATCAACCTCTTCCTAGTCAACTATTACAAGCGCCAGCGTATCAATATCGGCTCTCAATATTCTATCAATCAGCTTTTACAATATTTCGTTTATGTCATTGCCATCCTGATGGCCCTGGAGGTAATGGGCTTTAGCCTAACGGTGCTTTGGGGTGGTGCTGCCGCCCTGCTAGTAGGGGTAGGCTTAGGCTTGCAACAAACCTTCAACGATCTCATCTCTGGCATTATCCTACTCTTTGAGCGCACCGTAGAAGTCGGTGATTTTGTACAAATCGAAGGTTTGATCGGCATCGTCAAGCGCATCGGCCTGCGCACCTCCGTAGTAGAGACACGAGAAAACATCAGCGTAGTCGTCCCTAACTCTAAACTGATCGTCGATAATGTGGTCAATTGGAGCCATTACGATAATAAGGCCCGTTTTCAAGTGGACGTGGGCGTCGCCTACGGCTCCGATACCCAATTAGTCAAAGACGTCCTACTCGAAGTCGCCAAATCATTTGACCCTATTTTAAAATACCCCGCCCCATTCGTTCGCTTCTCCAATTTCGGCGATTCGGCCCTCGATTTCCAGCTCCATTTTTGGAGTAAAAACTTCAGTCATATCGAGGACCTCAAAAGTGACCTACGCTTTGAGATTGATCGGCGGTTTCGCGAGGAGAATATTGCTATTCCGTTTCCGCAGCGGGATGTTTGGTTGAGGAATGGGGAGTAGATTTTCTCAAAAACCTCACCGTCCGCTCCAAATCCTCATACAACACCCGATCCCCTGCTAGCTCTGGCACCTCCTGCCGATAGCGTTCCAGCGAGGCCTCTAGCGCGGGGGAGGTACGGCTGGGGCGCCGAAATTCAATCGCTTGCGCTGCCGTTATCCACTCGATGGCGAGGAGGCGGGCTACATTTTGTACAACTCGGTAGAGCTTGGTGCCGGCATTAGCAGCCATGCTGACGTGGTCTTCTTGGCCATTGCTGGAAATGATGGAATCAATGGAGGCAGGGGTGCAAAGCTGTTTGTTTTGGCTGGCGATGGCGGCGGCGACATATTGTGGGATCATCAGGCCAGAATGGAGGCCAGGGTTGTGGATCAAAAAGGTGGGGAGGCCGCGCTGCCCAGAGATCAGCTGATAGGTGCGCCGCTCCGAGATGCTACCCAGTTCTGCCAGAGCAATCGCTAAATAATCCATGACCAAGGCTACAGGCTGTGCGTGGAAATTACCGCCGGATAAGATGGCTTCTTCTATGGGAAAAATGGTGGGATTATCGGTGACAGAGTTAACTTCTGTGAGAAGCTGTTGCTCCACGTGGGCGATGGCATCGCGGCTGGCGCCGTGCACTTGTGGGACGCAGCGAAAGGCGTAAGGGTCTTGGATTTGCGCTTTGGGTAAGGCTTGGAGGTCGCTCTTGGCTAGCCAGTGGAGAATATTAGCTGCAACAGTTTGTTGCCCAGCGTAGGGGCGTACTTGGTGCAGCTTTGCGTCGAAGGGAGTGCGTAGGCAATGGAAGCCATCTATAGAAAGGGCAGCGGTACCATCAGCTACCTCAGCGAGCCGTTGCGCTTCTAGCAGGGACCAAATGCCGTAGGCCGTAGAAAACTGTGTGCCGTTGAGAATGGCCAAGCCCTCCTTAGCTTGCAAATGCAATGGCTCTAGCTCTACTTGCTGGTACCACGCCTCGGCCGTCATTTTTTGCCCAGCCACGCGCACTTCACCCTTCCCGATAAGGGGTAAACCCAAATGGGCCAGCGGAGCCAAATCACCCGATGCACCCAGAGAGCCCAATTCGTAAATGACTGGATAAACTTGATGATTATAAAAATATACCAAGCGCTCCACTAGCGCTGTGCGCACCCCGGAAAAGCCCTTAGAAAGGCTAATGATTTTTAGCAACAGCATGATGCGCACTACTTCCTCTGGCACTTCATCCCCCATGCCACAGGCATGCGACTGAATCAAATTGTGCTGTAATTGCTCGATCTCCTCCGGCGCAATTCGTACATGACAAAGGGCGCCAAAGCCTGTATTAATACCATAATGCGCTTCGGAAGTATCCGCTAGTTGTTGCTCTAAGTAGTCGCGGCATTGGGTAATCTGCTGCCAATGTGTGGCAGAGAGTTCAAGCTGGGTCTCGGTAGCGAGTAGGAGTCTTAAATCTTGGCAGCTAAGATACGTCGTGGGCAATTGTCGCGTTACTTTCATAGGGCATGTGCTTAGGGCTCCGGTGGTGGTCGGAGTGCTGTTTTTTGTTGTTGCTTTCGCAAAAGTAGAACGAAAATCGCAACCGCCAAACTAAAGGTGGCCGTTAAAATCCATTAATGCTGCCGTTAAACATTAGTTAAATCGCTAGGCCAATAGCGCCTTTTGGTGTT
>JBCCRH010000298.1:0-8019 GCA_039208045.1 Bacteroidota bacterium | reverse complement strand
CCCCCTTGCTTCTTTACTCGAATCCCAGTAATTTTCCGGGAAAAGACGAACTGAAATAGCATGTTTACACCTCCTAATCACTTACAAGAATTATTGACAGCGGCTCAGCAATATGAGCAACAAGAAGATGTGTATAATGCTATAAAG
This sequence comes from Bacteroidota bacterium, assembly GCA_039208045.1. Lineage (GTDB taxonomy): Bacteria > Bacteroidota > Bacteroidia > Chitinophagales > Saprospiraceae > JBCCRH01. Next base: position 7,872 of record JBCCRH010000298.1, on the reverse strand, counting down.
TTATATAAGATTGTTGCTCGAAAAGCGCCTCAGTGGGCGATCCCCTTTGCTCGGCTAGGGCAACTCTATAAAGAGCGGCAAGAGTGGAAACCTACCCTTCATTACAATAAAAAAACAGTGGCGCTGACGCCCGATGACCAGCAAGCTTGGTGGAACTTGTGCTTGGCGGCTACTGCTCTGAGCAAATGGCGGCTGGCGCGCAGCATTTGGGCGAAGTTTGGCTTGTCGAATTGGAAAACGGTGCCGGTTTGTTTTCAACTGAGTTATCAAGGGAAATTTGAAATTGTCTGGGGACGTCAGGTCGATCCGGTGCGTGCGGTGGTGGAGAGTATTCCGCATCCGACTTCTGATCGGCGCTTTGGTGATATAGTGCTGCTGGATCGAGAAATAGCAGGTTACAATGTGGTGGCGCAGCGACGAGTGCCCGTTATGGAAGAACTGGGCCTGTATAAACGTTCTATCTTTCAGACATATGCTACCTGGCTAGATACGGGCGCAGAGGCAGATATTGACGTGCTAGCGCGCTTATGCCAAGAGGCAGAACTAGGCTTCGAGGTATGGTCGCGAGCAATTCAACTCAAGACGTTTCAGCCGATGGATCAAAAGCCAGAGTATTATGACCCTAGCTTCCTGGAGGCAGCAGAGCGCGAAGGTACACAAGTGGCCATTGCAGCCAAACAAGACGCGCAGGTACAAAAGATACTAGACTCCTGGAAAGTGATTTGCTTGAAAAATTACTTTGGCTTGGAAGTTTGGAGGTAATTGATTTACAGGTCCTGATTCTTATAGGAACAGGACCTGTAAATTACATACTAGTTGCAGCTGGTGTAGTCATCAATCACTTGAATGTAAGAAGTCTTATTGCGATCGTATACTTTGTCCCTGGTCTTCTTTTCTAATGTTGGGCAATTTTTGAAATAATTTCTAATCCCTTTATTTAAGCTTAAGAACTTTAGACCAGAAGGGCTTCTAGCATAAGTATCAGCATTAAATTTCATGAAAAAGTAGCGTGTTTTTTCGCCATTGTTGAAGGTGTACAATCCAGCTTTTTCAGTTCGATAGACACGCACTAACATTTCGATACCAGGGAAGGCACTATCTGGTAAATATGTAGGTAAGACATCATGAATTTTCCCATGTTTAAATACTTGTTGCACTTGGTCACTAGCATAGCTGCGTATGGGCTGTTGAGCATTACTCTGATTCTCTACTTTAAAGTCTTTTATATCGTGGGCGGCTCCTCCTCTTATCATATCAATTATTCCGTAGATAGTGTCTTGTGAATGTAATACTAAAAAGTCAGTATACTCAACCGGAGCAGCAGTCGATTGATTAGAGGTTTCTTCTAGTAGAGAATAGGTGCCTACATAGAGGTTTTCCACATTAGTGTTTACTGTTGCTCTTCTCTCCAGGTCTTGTCTGAATTTTTTCCAAAAGGAAAGTGTATTACTCTTTTTATCTGCTTTCACAGCAAGCTCTTGATAGCTAGCACAAGCCTCAAAATCGCGATTTAACAAAGCGACTTGTGATAAATTAAAAGAACAAACGAAGTATAGGTCATCTTCTGACTTTTGGCTAGGATCATAGGATTCTAATCCCAGCTTCCAATCTTCCATAGCTTCAGCTAGGTCTGCCTTAAGCTCTTGGGGTGTTTTCTTTGCTTTTGCAGCATCTTCAATAGCAGTAATGGCATCATCCCAAAGTTGTTTGTCGTATTTTGAAGCTTTCCTGATAGAATAAAATTTGAACGACTTATTTAATGTACGCGTATCAATTTTGTTGGCTAAATGATTTCCTAAAGCAGACATACTTTTCAGGAATTCTTCTTTTAGCCACTCCTGCTGTAACTTTCTTCTTTCCTTATTCCACTTTTTAGTTAATGCAGAAATACTTGGTTCATTACCATATTCCTTTTTCATAGTCTTATCGAAAGGAACAACAATTTCTTCCCGCATAAGCTCGCGCTTGCCATCCAGTAACTTGTAGCTAAGTGGCATTCGATATTCTACTTCACGATAGTAAGTGGTTATTTTTCTAGCTGCATCTCCTTTCCCCTTTGTTTTTACCCGCTTTTTTGATTCTGAACTTACAAAGTTATCATTGCTTAGCTCAACCACTATTTCGAAATCGCCTTTAGTTGGTTTATACTGATAATCCTGAAGCTTGAGGAATCGCTCAGCAAGGCTACTGGCAGTAAAACCGAACTTCCTAATATCAAGTCCGTTTTGAATTACCTTAACTGAATAAGTTTTGAAATCTCCTTGTAGTGGGGATTCGGCTTCTTGTATGTAGGAAAGTGTAACACTTTCACCATCTAGTTTCTGGCCAATACACGTAAGTGGCACTAGCCAAACAGCTAGTAGCAGGCCCAGAGCGCGCGAATAGATCATAATTTAAATTAAGCTTTAGTTTGAATTATTAACAATAATTAGTAATTTCTTTCTAATATGCAAATAAAGTAAAAAAAGTAAATATTTCATAAGTATTTTGATAGTTAGGACACTGTATAAAATTGTACTTAAATCGAAGAAATATAAAGTTTGAATCTATCATGAAAGAAGTTTGGCGGTAAGAATAGTCGATTAAAGGGCATTAATTATCGTAAAAGCCGGAGTTCTACCTATATTAAGGGCATTTTGTAACCACAAAAAAATAACTATAAATGAACGAAATTCAAAAGCAAAAACTGGAACAGATCATTGCCGATGGCTATGAATTCAAATTTGGCGATTACATCGGTAAGGGCTTCAATCTGATGCAGGCCAATATGGGGAACTTCATTGGATTCATACTGATCTTCTTTATCATTAGTGTTGTCGCTAACTTTATTCCAATCATAGGAGGCCTTGCCAATTCACTGGTTATTTCTCCTTGCTTGATGGCTGGGTTTTACATCGTAGCACACAAGGTGGATCAGGGGCAGGCTACTCAGTTTAGTGATTTTTTCAAGGGGTTTGATTATTGGGGGCAATTGGCGCTGAGTGTGTTAATTATTTCTCTTATTACCATTGGCGCGATGATTCCTTTCCTAGTTACTGTAGGTACTTCAGGCTTTATTACCTACTTCATCGAAATACAGTCAGACCCATTTACAACACCACCAGCGTTTCCATTTTGGACACTAATCTTTATTCTTCCCTTGGTCTATTTAGTTGTCGCCTACACTTGGACGACTATGTTTATTGTGTTTTACAAAATGGAAGCATGGGCAGCCATGGAAATGAGTAGACGGATGGTGACAAAGCAGTGGTTTATCATCTTTTTGTTTGGCTTTGTGATCGCTTTGATTGCTGGTGCAGGCGCTATCGCTTTATTTGTAGGGCTATTATTTACCGCCCCAGCAATGCTTTGTGCTCAGTATGCCGCGTTTGCAGATGTCACTAAATTGATGGAAGAAGCGGAGAGTGATATTGTTGATCACTTGGTGGATTAAAAAAACTAGGCTATAGACTATAAAATAAAAGGAACGCTCTAATGTTATAGCGTTCCTTTTATTTTGTTCCCTCCTCCGTATGCTCCTCCGGCTGTAGCTTAATTACTCGAATCATCTCTATTTTAGTATCACTTACCATTTCAAAGAGGAAGCGATAACCATGCAACTCTAGGTCATCCCCTTGTTCTGGGATGGTTGCCGTTGTCATGACCAGGTAGCCGCTTAGGGTATGGTAGTCCCCTTCGGGGAAATTTATATTATCATATTTTTCATTGAGGTAGTCGATTTCTAGTCGCCCAGAGAAGATGTATTCATTGGGAGCAATTTGTGTTTCTACATGCTCCTCTTGGTCGTGCTCATCTTCTATTTCGCCAAAGATTTCCTCCAAGATGTCCTCTAAAGTAATCACCCCTGATACGCCTCCGAATTCATCTACTACACAGGCAATATTGATTTGTTTTTGGATAAACTGCTGCATCATATCAATAGCCCGCTTAACCTCGGGAATAAATGGAATATCTAAGACGATACCATTAATCGTTTCGGGCTCTTCAAACAACTGTTGGTGGTGGACATAACCCAGCACATTGTCAATATCGTCCTTAATGACAATAATTCTTGATAGTTTGGTTTCTCTAAAAAGTTGCTCTAGCTCTTCCACTGAAGCACTTACATCGATACTTTCAATCTCATTGCGGGGCACCATACATTCTCGTACGCGCGTGTCTTTAAGGTTCAGCGCTTTCCCGAACAATTCTTTGTCGATTTCTTCTTCTGAGTCGCTGGTGGAGTCATTGATGAAGTGTTCCAGATCTAATCTCGTAAAGGGAGTTTGATCTTCTTGAAGTGGTGATTTTAATACCAGGCGCAGCATGAGGTTGGACAAGCGCGTCATGATCCATGAAGGGATAAGGAATAGAAACTCTAATATTTTTAAGGGGTAGGCTAAAAAGTAGAGGGCCTGATCTGCGTAAAGGCGAAAGAGTGTTTTAGGTAAGAATTCACCAAAGATGAGGACGATAATGGTAATTAAGAGCGTGCTGACTAACAACAAAACGATCTCACTATCGCTACTGAGCGCCTTTACCAAATAAGGCTCCAAAAGATCAGTCATAGCAATAGTAAAGAGCACCAGAGCGATATTGTTACCTACTAGCATAGTGCCCAAAAACTGATCGGGACGGTTAAAGAAGCTGGATAGTATTGATCCTCGCTGCGCTCCTTTTTTTCTGCGTAGCTCCACTTTTAGCTTGCTAGCAGAGATAAATGCTATTTCAGAGCCTGAAAAAAGGGCTGAAAGTAAGAGCATCGATATGGCGAGGGTCAGTAGCATCTATTCGATTTCTTGATCTATATCCTCCACTTTCACTCGGCCATCCACTGCTTTGATACGTGCGTTAGAAAAATCTTGATCGGCTTCAAACCCATGTCCATAGATGATTTCATCGGGGCGAGTGATAACCACAAATTTATTGGTGTACACTTTTTTGGACTTTTCATCCCATATAAGTTCCTCCGTTTCTAACTTGTCCTGCTCCACACTCTTCCACACCACGCTATCGCGTACTGTTATTTTCCCAAGCTTCTCCTGCCGCACCGCATACCTTGCTGCTAGCGTGCTACTGATGGCACCTTCTTCATCAAAAAACTCTACCCAGATACCATCTGTAAATTCCTGGCGGGGGTAGCTTCGGTCGAGGTGGGTGAGCATAGTTTCTCCTTCAATACGTACTTTGATTTGCGCAGAATCACTGTATAGAATTTCTACTTCTCTGGCAGTTTCTATGCCGGGTTGCATTTTTTCCTGCAAAGCACGCACTTCGCTCATGTCGTTTTCGCAAGCCCAGAAAGAGCAGAGCAGCGTGAAATAAAGTAGTAAGAATGTTAGTTGCTTCATCATTACAAAGATAAGTCCTTTAGCGTAAAAGGGTAACATCACTTGCGTACTGCACCACTATTCCATCGATAAATCGAATGTCTATCAAGTAAACAAATACTGCGGAGCCCATTGCTTGGCCTTCAAAGGTACCATCCCAGCCTGCCAGCGGATTATTGAGCGGCAAATTACTTTGATCAAAAACGAGCTCTCCCCAGCGGTCAAAGATTTTCATATTTTCGATCTCTAGGGCAGCTGGGCCAGCGAAGGCCGTGAATCCGTCGTTAACCCCATCATCGTTTGGAGAAAAAACATTGGGGATATACACTGGGCGATCTTTCACTACGAGTACCCGCACGCTATCCGTTGCCGTACAACCATCTTGATCAGTAACAGTTACTTCGTATGTGGTGTTATTGACAGGACTAGCTACCACAGCCGCGCAAGTATCACAGTTTAAGGAATTAGCGGGTGACCAAGTGTAGGAGACCATGAGGTCGCTCGGCGTGGCCAGCAAATCGGCAGAAAACCCAAGGTTAATCAATTGGTCAGCTCCCGCATCCACTGTTAGTTGTGCAGGCTGCGTTACAGTACCTTCAACGGTAGCTGTACACTCCTCTGCATCCATGACAGTGAACGTATATGCCCCAGCAGGTAAATCGGTGAAAATAGAATCGGCTTGAAAAGTAGTACCATCTACACTAAAGGTATAAGGAGGAACTCCCCCAGAGCCAATAACACTCACCACACCAGTAGCGTCGCCAAAGCAAATCACATTAGTGATGTCGCCAACTTCAATCAAAACAGGGGCAGGCTGCTGCACTTCTCCACTCACAATTAGCTCACAGTCATTTTCATCAGTAACGGTCAGAGTATAATTACCCGCCACCAAGTTCTCCGCTATTTCGTTGGTTTCTCCCGTACTCCAATTATATAAATAGTCGCCCGTGCCACCGCTAGCAATAGCTGTAATTCGTCCATCATCGGCACCAAAACAACCAGTATCTTCAATCTGTAGCACCACCTCCAATGGAGCAGGGTCTACTAGCTCGAACTCAAAAAAACCACGACAAAGATTAGCATCCAGTACTTCTACGGTGTAAAGGCCAGCGGAAAGATTGGCTAGCGCATTTTCATCCACAAAGCCATTACCATCATTAAAATCATACTGATAGGGCGGTAACCCATTGACGATGACTACCTCAATCGTACCATCTGAAAACCCGGTGCAAGTAGGCGACGTAAACGCCACCACTGCAGGGTCTAATTCGAGGATAAGCTCTGTAACTGGAAGCACAAGCGTTTCCTCACAGCCATTTTGGTCTTGAACCACTACCGTGTAGTCGCCCTGAGAGATATTGGCATAGGTATTATTAGAGGTAAAGCCAGTATTTTCCCAATTGTATAAATAAGGAGGCGTACCGCCCGATACGACGAGTGTGATAGCACCATCAGTACCGCCATTGCAAGTCGGCATGATTACCAAGGTATCATACTCAAAAGGTGCAGGCCCTTCCACCGCAAAGGTTAATACCGTATCACAGGTAGCAGCATCCGAAATAGTCACCATGTAGTCACCTTGGCTAATATTTGCTTGATCTTCAGTAAGCACCATATTGTCCCATGTATATTCGTAGGGTCCATAATCATTGGTGACCGTCAAGTCGATGGCGCCCGTTTCATCGCCTGGGCAGTTTTCATCAGTGAGTAAACTACTAATATCAAAGTGATCGTCGCAGCACTCTACTGTAATCTGATCAATAGTGGTAATAAAGCAACCTCTTTCTGTAGTTACCTTTAAGAGAATGGACTTGATACCCGGCCGATTGTATTGCACCGTATGCGGCCCTTGCGTGTTTGCCGTGGCAGGGATGGCGCCAGGGCCAAAATCCCATTCCCATTCTTCTATGGTTCCGATAAAGGAAGAGGCATCTGTAAACCGAATGGATTCGCCTATGCAGAGCGTATTATCGGATTCATCATTGGTAAAAGCAGCAGTTGGGCCAACGAAAGTGCCCGTACCACCAAACTCCACAGAAAAGCCACTCCCGGAATTACTAAAATTATTGATCACCAGCGTATAGCTCCTGCCTGGCACCATGACGATCTCCCCTGCAAAATTATTATCGCCGGGTTGACACCCACAAAATTCAGTAGCATCCGTATCGCCTGCCACCAACCCTGTTGCACCAGTACAACTGATCCATTCTGCGAGTGGAGCACCCACATTTTCACCAGAAGCCATACAGCGTAGGTTGAGCTTATTATTACAATCATCTAAGCCCCCAGGTAGCTCGTAGAGCACAAAGTCAAGGTCGTCAATAGGGTTGAGAGGATTAAGGGAAAAAGTGAGCGTTCCTGCCTGATCGCAGGTCCAGCGGTACCAGCTAGAGCTAGATTCTACAAAATTGCAGCCTGGGGAAGCACTGCAACCCGTATTGCCAATTTCGCCAGAAACATTTCCCACCCCATTGATAAAGTCAACGGTGAAAGGCGATTTATCGCAAAGAATGACCCCAGTCATACAGTCTCCTGAAGGCTCTGGTACCTGATTGAAGTTATT
>JBCCRH010000297.1:0-8025 GCA_039208045.1 Bacteroidota bacterium | reverse complement strand
TTGGTACTTATTTAATTGATAACTGCGGCGAAGTAGTTAATTACTGGGATACACCAACTACAGATTTGCATCCTAAGTTATTGCCTAATGGTGATCTGCTCTACATAACCTTTGGCGCTATAGAGGTAGTCGATTGGAATGGCCTCTATGTAAAAGGACTTTACCACGGTGATCCTGATCTCGAATTGGTCTACGAGGTGATTCCACTAGAAAATGGAAACTACCTTTCGCTGGGCAGGAGAGACTTTTCCATTGAACAATTTGAGGCGATAGGCTACAATTATGGTTCTGGAAATCCAAGCTCTCCAACGGTGGTAGATGTAGTGGTAGAGCTGGATGGCCAAACGGGTGACATCGTCTGGGAATGGAATATTTCAGATCATGTGATACAAGAGCGGGATGCTAACGCACCGAACTACGGCTCCATTAGTAGCTCTCCTGAGCTACTGGATCTAGATGCTATCGAATTTTTTGACTGGACGTTCTATGAGTCCTTTATGATTAATGGCATGGATTATAATCCAGACTTAGATCAAATTGCGCTTAGTGTACGAAAAATCAGTGAGGTAATCATCATCGATCATTCTACGACTACTGAAGAAGCGGCAGGCCATACTGGGGGTAATTCGGGCAAGGGTGGTGACATCTTGTATCGCTGGGGAAACCCCAGAAACTACGATCGTGGGAGTAGCATTGATCGGCAGCTCTTTTTTCAGCATAATCCCAACTGGATTACGGAGGGGGAACATGCTGGAAAGCTTATTATATATGATAATGGTCTTACACGGCCGGGAGTGAGCTTTGAGGATCGATATTCCACTGCTCCCATTATTGCTCCGCCGATGGATGAGCTAGGCAATTACATTATAGAGGAAGGAGAAGCCTTTGGCCCTGCTGAACCTGATTTCCTATTGAGTGGTTCAGAGACAGACTCTCCGTTTTACTCTAGCTATACCTCTGGTGCAGAAGTACTCCCTAATGGAAATATCTACATTACCGAAGGGATTGATGGGCGATTAATGGAGTTCAACACCGAGGGGGAACTGGTATGGCAATACACCGTTCCCGGCGTTTCATTTATCTTCCGAACAGAAAAGTATGCTATAGATTATCCTGCTTTTGTTGATCGGGAGCTGGTACCATCGGGAACGATTAGTGGGATACCTAGTCAATATGATTGCCAGCTGCTTACAAGTACGGAAGCGATTGTAACGAATGAGCAAGTCTTCAAGGCAAGTCATCTGGCCGGTACTCATCAAATTTTGCTTGAAAACCTGAAAGGGAGTGGCCTACAGTATAACTTATACAATGTACAAGGACAGCTCCTTCAGAGTGGCCAGACTGCATCCTCTCAGCATACTTTAGATAGTAGCCAATTATCGGATGGACTTTATGTCGTACAACTGGCTACGCTTAGGAATCTTAATTTATCGACCTTCAAAATTATGATCAATGATTAAACATTTACAAGCGTTCTTTCTCATCGCCTTTACTACCCTTAGCCTCTATGGGCAAAATACCGTGGGCCTTCTTAGCTATGATATTAATCAGGCCTATCAAGGATATACGTTGATTTATCCACACAATCAGCCGAATACCTTTCTTCTGAATAATTGTGGAGAGGTGGTACATTCTTGGGGGAATGATCCAGATAAGCGCCCCGGTAATACGGCGTATTTACAAGCGAATGGTGATTTGTACCGAACCGTACGCCCTGCCAGCATCGCGGGTGATGCGATATGGGCCGGTGGTGGTGGCGCAGTTCTAGAAATTAGAAACTGGGACAATGACCTGCTATGGTCGTATGAACTCAATAACGATACGGCTCGCTTACACCACGATTTTGTGGTACTCCCTAATGGTAATATCGTCGCTTTAGCTTGGGAGCTAAAGACGAATGAGGAGGCTATTGCAGCCGGTAGAGATCCTTCTAAGCTCAATCAAATCAACCTATGGCCGGATTATCTCTTCGAGATCAATCCCAATACCGATGAGATCGTGTGGGAGTGGCATGCTTGGGATCACCTGGTGCAGGACTTTGATGCAACGAAGGATAACTTTGGAGTAATCAGTGATAACATAAGAAAGATTGATGTCAACTGGGACTATTATAATGATGGTCGTGCCGACTGGATGCATGCTAACTTTTTGGATTACAATCCAGAATTAGACCATCTGATGCTTTGTGTTCCTCACTTCAATGAAGTATGGATTATCGATCACTCTACGACCACTGCACAGGCTGCGACTAGCTTTGGAGGCAATAGCAATCGTGGAGGAGATTTACTCTATCGGATTGGCCATAAGCTGGCCTACCAGCAAGGGGATACTTCTGATCAGCTGTTGTTTTTCCCGCATAATGCGCACTGGGCTAACGAATTTCTACCCGATGATCATCCTTTCAAGAAAAGTGTGATTTGCTATAACAACCAAGTAGGGGAAGACTTTTCAGCGGTGGAAATTTTCAATACCAGTTGGAGTATGTACATCAGTGATTATGAAACCTTCAATAATAGTTTCCCGCCCTTCGAGTTTGAAAATACCATCACGCACCCCACACCGAGTGCCATCTATTCCACTGGCCTATCCAGCGCCCAGCTCTTGCCTAACGGCAATACCCTCATTTGCGCTGGCCGACTAGGCTACCTAGTAGAACTAACGCCCGATGACGAGATCGCCTGGGAATATAAAACACCATTGATGGGTGGTAACGCTGTGGATCAGGGGGCCATGCTGGATCGCAATGCTAACTTGACCTTCACTGCCTTCCGCTACCCCATCGACTACGAAGCCTTCACTGGGCGCGACCTCAGCTTCAAGGGCTATATCGAAACGATGCCCAACGAAACATTCTGTGATCAATTGACCTCTACTCGCCAATTGGTGGTACATGATGTCAATCTATTTCCAAGCCCCGCCCATGATATGCTACAAATCACCTGGAATAATGGCATGGAAGTAGCCATCCAGATTGTTGATCTCAATGGTAGAACTCGCCTTACCACTACCGCCATGGGTGGGCGTAAGTACCTTGATATTAGTCATCTAGAGAAGGGGCTGTATTTTGTGGTGCTAGATGGTCGAGAGGTTCGAAAATTGGCGGTGCAGTAAGGTAGGTATCTTTGTAAAAGGCATCTCCTCTTCACACTTTAGTGAAAAGGAGATGCTTGTACCGCTAAAGCCGGTAAGATTTGCGCTTATGCAATATGCCTAAAATAATGGCACCACCAAAAGCGGCAGCGAAAGCAAACAAAATCACTCCTAATAGGCCCAATAAAAAAATTGGGGCGCGACGGACAGCTTCCGATGGAGACGTTGAAGAGGCATCAAAAGAAAACCAAGCCTTCCATTCTAATTTAGACTTCAGAATGCTACTTTTTTTTTGCTGGCTACGGCGCATTTCCTTTCTCCGAAACTCACGAATTTTTCGGCCTTGCTCTTTGAGCAGCTTTTCGTAAGTAAGGCGCATGTTGCGTCGTGCGAGCTCAAAGTCTGCACGCTGATTTCTGCTCAGCTGATCAAGGCTGTCAATGATGATAGCATCTTCTGCTATAATCATTTTCGCATCTTCTAGCTCAATGGCAAGTGCATCCTTAACGTGCCCTACGGAATCTAGTGCAAAGCCCAGCGTTTTTGACTGTTCTTTGTAATAGTCTGTCTGTTGAATACTTGAGTCTAACTCTACCTGCATGTTTCCTAATTGCTTTTTCAGGGAGTTAGTTTGACTGGCGTAGAAGAAGAGTAAACTTCCAAATAACCCACCAATCAAGAAAAAGCTTAATGATTTCATAAAATTTGACTTTTACAATGTTGGTAATAAGTTGAATCCAGACTAACAATGTTTTTCAGTAACCTAAATGGCCAGAAAAACAAGCGGTAATTCACTACCAATAATCAATAAGCTTTATGTATCTTTAAATAATCGTAGGACGATAAAGATGGTATACTGCTTGCGACGTAGGTAGTATATTCATCATGAGTCCGGGAGCCTTGTGCTACCAAGGCTCCACTTACTCATAGTTCAGTATGTAATTTTTCGATTTTTTTTAGGCCATGGGAGCGTGGAGAAGATTGTCATCCGGCCTACGTGATGAGGATAAAATGGACGATCTAATCTACACCCTAGCGGGCCATATATGTATTACTGTCATACCATTAGATTGGAGTCCCTATTTATTAAAGGTACTAGCCTCCATTGTGTAGTTTGATAATTGGGCCAGTTTAGTGAGCAGCTTTGTTTTTATTTAGACTTATTAAGAATAAGCTAAGATTATTCTAAAAATACAACTAAAGTCAGTGTGTTGCAAGAGGTATTTTATTTAAATTGCAATTTTGTTTTAAAAAAATGTCTTTCAAAAAAATATTATTTTGTTTCATGAAATAGGCGATAATTTTAAACATTCCCCTTTTATTTCATGAAAATATTATCCAGTGTAATTGATAATTTGTTTTATTTCATGAAAAAACCCAGACTTGAACAGCTGGTCTATCTTAAAAAAGAAGTTTTTATAAGTTTGCATGAGTACTTAGTCGAACAGTTGAAAGCACGATACGAAGAGCGTGGCTTAGCATTTAGATTAGCTAAATCTGAGCGTAATGGCAAAGACTCCTCAGAAATGACTACGTTAAGTTCTTTCTCCTATGGTAAGTCTAGGAAATTGACTAACGGGGCGTTACAAGAGATAGGTCGTATAGAAGAGCTACCTCCTACATTGATCCAAATTTTTAGGGATAATCCAGCAGTGAAAACCTATCGAGAAAAGATTTTGAACAAAAAAAATGGCTCAGGCTCAGAGCACCTTCATTTCTATAATCTTAAAACGTGGTTTTCTAAATATCCTGATCACATTAAGCAAGTAGATAACTTCAAGCGACTCATAAGTTTGCTGCTTGTACAGCATCCTGAATTGGAAATAGATGAGGAGTTAAGCTTTCTTGATCAGCTCGAAGAAAAAGGCTATTGGCAAAATACGCCCAATGCCAAAGCAGAAATCAGGCCTCATACTATTCGGAGAGAAATAGACTTTGATCTTTTAGATTATCAGCATTATATCGGTGTGTTTTTTTCTATTCTAGCCTTTCAAGTTAAATACATTATTTTATCTATTTCCAAAGACGAGGTGTATAAGGATGAGCAAGGTAACTCCGTCTATGCAGTTATAGAAAGAGGGCTGCACGCCCTAGAACCGCTAAGCAAGCAAGGAGAAGATACGATTTTCAAAGGCTTCGTTACTAAAACTGGTAAATACCATTATGCTGGTACCCTGCTTAATCCTAAAAGGGAAGCCCCTTTGATGATACAATGGGACTTATCTGGTAATAATACGGACTGTTTCAGAGCAACTATCCAAGGAGCATCTTTTAAGGGAGAACGCTTGTTGGGCATGGAAGTAATTTTTTATGGCATCTCTGAAGAGCAGTACGAAGCATTAAACAAAAATCCATATGACCAAATTCTTGACCCTCCTACGCTAGCTGTTTTTTCGGAAGACCAGCAAGAAGAGCTTACGTCGCTTTGTTTTTACAGCGCTCTTCAAAGGCGTATTTTCGCACCAGTAAAAGGATATGTTGAAAAGGAAATAATCAACCATGAGTCTCGGCTAAAACTAGCAGTGCGGAAAAATCTAGTTCGTAATGTGAGCTATATTGGTACTTTTCGCATACTGCAATTTTGCCTACGCAATGAAACAATAGATGGTAATGGGCAGCAGTTAGGGTTGATACAATCTAGGCTGGTGATTCGGAAGGACGGGATTGTGACCTTGGAAACCATGCAAGGTGGGAGGGTGGTTAAATTAAAGTGTACGCTCCATCCTTCTGAAAAACCACAGGCAAAGAAATTACACGTATTTGCCTATAGTGATGCAAGTGTTCAGATATGCAATTTGGGGATTTTTGACTTCAATCAGCGAGGCCCCTACCGGTCAGGGCTTTTTGCTAGTGTTGGTTCTAATGATCGTGGCATATACGGCGGATATATCGTCTTCAGTGAAGATGAGTCTAGATTTGAGTCTAGAGTTATTGAACCCGATCAAGTGACGAGTTATCTAAGAGCGCATGACTTGACAGCTATGTATAACAGACTAGAGCAATTGCATAAGGACAAAATGAAATACTTTTTTGAATTTTTTAAGGATATGGATGAGTTCTAGCCATCATTGCCGCTTTCGGCTATTTGCTGGCCAGCAAAATAAGCCTAGTCTAATAAAACAAATTATTATCAGGGTGCTCCTGTACCCACCTAAACTTTCGTTTAGTAAGGGCAAAGTCAGTCATATCTCTTCGCTTGAGCTCAATTGCTATTTTATTCCCTTCGAAGATGCCGTGTAGGTAAAGCTGTGTATCTTTCATAAGATAGGAAAGAGTATCCGCTGTAGAGTTGGTAATAATTTGCTGGGTGGTAGTATCGACGATAAATTCTGTATCGCGGCGCTTTCCACTCATCAAGTAAAGTGTAGCGCGCTCTTTGCTATCAATAGCCAGATATTGCCAGCGCATATCTGATGTGTGGATCGGGGGGAGCAGGGTATCGTTCTGAGTATACTGGCTTACTTCATAGAGGCCATATAGCGGTGGCTGTTCAGCCAAAAGGCCATACCGTTGCATTCTACCCATTCGAACGACGATCATGGTGAAAAATAAGCCACTAATCACTAACCACTTTGCGGTGTTTTTAGCATTTAGCCACTTGGGATTTTTAAACAGTGGGACAGCCTTCCAGGTGGGGACAGCCTCTCCAGCAAAAAATAACGCCCATAATGGTTCGCGATCTAATAGGATCAAGATTAGCGCCATTAGAACAAGGTGAGAAGACAATATTTTGACTGGCACATCATAGCTGAAGTTGAGCATCAGGACATTAGTCATTACCCCAAAGACAATTAACGCTCCGAGGGTGGTCGTCCGGCCAAAAAGTAAAAAGATACCTCCAATCAATTCGCCCCAGCCTGTAAACATGGTATATGCCTTGGAGTAACCCATAAAGCCCCATAGCAATGCCATTGGGGTAAGCTCACCTAAGGGCTTGAGTAAGGAAACAAAATGAGGGGTTGGAAATTGGAGATAAAAAATCTTTGCTAGGCCATAAAGTACCATTTGATAAGCTATATAGTAACGCACTAAAACAACCAGCCAAGCCAATGCTTTTTGATAATGTGGTCGATGGCGATCAAGAATACTCCATGCTAAGGCAACCAAGATAGACAGGACTACAAAAAATAGCATTAGCGTGTAGTTGTAAGTAGTATCACCGCTTCCGCTTGGTATTATCTCAATGGGCGTTTGGTGACCCAAAAATTGTACGCCCAACCAAGGGATGATACGTCTCCAAAGTAAGGCCAAGAGTTCAGAAGTTAAAAACTGATTGCTCAAACAAAAGAGGAGCAGATAGGTGCTTCCAAATCGAAAAATGAGTTTTTGGATAGGCGACCAGGACATACTATAGCTTGATTACCCGTGCCCATCCAATGGCCTGATCCGCCTCAAACAACTGAATAAAATAGACCCCTGCTGGATATGCTCCAAGCGATAGCTCCATGCTATCCCCATCAAATACCTGAGTGATTTGCGCCACTTGAGTACCATCTACCCTGTTAATGGCTAGGTTTATGGTTTGTCCAGCTTTCGCTGAAATGTGGCGGATATTGAGCGTTTCTCGAAAGGGATTGGGGAAGACTTCCAGTTGATTGGGCGCTGGAACAGTGGATATACTGCTGACGCAAAAGGTATTGAAGCTAAAGAGCTCCGAAAAATTAGAGGTACCGGTGGCACAATTGCTTTGAATACTCACCTCGAAGGTAGCGCAGGTATCCAGATCATTTAGCGAAAGCGTATTATCAGCAGTAGTAAGGGATGTCCAAGCGGTAGTGGCTGTAGGACGATAGCGGAAAAGGTAGCTCTCGGCATTGGGGACATCGGGCCACTCTAAGCTCACTGTTGTAGGGCTAGCGTCTGTGCGGGTGAGCATGGTAGGTGGATCGCAGGCATTGGGATCGATAATATTTACACAATAATCTTCGACCTCGC
>JBCCRH010000296.1:0-8043 GCA_039208045.1 Bacteroidota bacterium | reverse complement strand
GGTTGGTCGGCGCCAAAAGATGTGATCCTACGGGTGGCAGATATCCTTACGGTAAAAGGAGGAACAGGAGCTATCGTAGAATACTTTGGTGAAGGGGCGAAAAACTTAAGCTGTACCGGGAAAGGTACCATTTGTAATATGGGTGCAGAGATCGGAGCGACTACTTCCACTTTTGGCTACGACGACAGCATGGATCGTTACTTACGTGCAACCGACCGAGCAGAAGTAGCTGATTTAGCGAAAGCGGTACAAGAACACTTGACTGCCGACCCAGAATGCTACGCCGATCCTGAAAAGTACTTCGATCAGGTCATCGAAATTGATTTATCTACGCTTCAGCCTAAGTTGAACGGGCCATTCACCCCAGACTTGTCTACCAACGCAGGCTCCGAGATGACCCAAAAGGCCACAGAAAACGACTGGCCATTGGAAGTAGAATGGGGCTTAATCGGTTCTTGCACGAACTCTTCTTACGAAGATTTATCCAGAGCAGCTTCGATTGCCAGGCAAGCAGTTGATAAGGGCTTGACCACCAAGGCAGAGCTAGGCATCAACCCCGGTAGTGAGCAAGTACGCTACACTGCTGAGCGCGATGGCATTTTGGGCATTTTTGAAGACTTAGGAGCACGAGTATTTACCAACGCTTGTGGGCCTTGTATTGGGCAGTGGGCACGCTACAAAGACCCCATGAATGCACCTAAGAATAGCATTATCCACTCCTTTAATCGGAACTTTGCAAAACGTGCCGATGGCAATCCCAACACGCACGCCTTTGTAAGCTCCCCAGAGCTGGTAATGGCAGTAGCGCTGGCAGGTCGTTTAGACTTCAATCCTGCCACAGATACCTTGACTAACGACGCTGGAGAAGAAATAAAATTAGACGAACCCACTGGCTATGAGTTGCCACCAAATGGCTTTGATGTAATAGACAATGGCTACAATGCCCCAGCAGAAGATGGTAGTGGCGTAGAAGTCAAAGTTGATCCTACTAGTGATCGTTTGCAGTTATTGACACCATTTAAGCCGATCACGGATGAGAGCATGAAGGGTATGCGTATTTTAATTAAGACGCAGGGCAAGTGTACCACGGATCACATCTCTATGGCAGGGCCTTGGCTCAAATACCGCGGCCACTTGGAAAATATCTCCAACAACTGCTACACTGGCGCTGTCAACTACTTCAATGGCGACACCAATAATGTGCTCAACCTACTGACGAATGAGTATATGGCGGTGCCTGATAGTGCCCGCGCCTACCAAAAGGCGGGTATTGCTACGGTAGTATTTGGTGAGGAAAACCTGGGTGAAGGCTCTTCGCGGGAGCATGCAGCGATGGAGCCCCGCTTCTTGGGGGTCAATGCAGTAATTGTAAAGTCGTTCGCACGTATCCATGAGACCAACTTGAAGAAGCAAGGCATGCTCGCTTTGACCTTCGTCAATCCAGCCGATTATGAAAAGGTACGTCAAGATGACTTTATCGACTTGGAAGGTTTTGATGCGATGGCACCGGGTAAAACCATGACGGTAGTACTTCGCCACGCAGATGGCACACGGGATAGCTTTGAAGTAGCGCATAGTTACAACCAAGCTCAGATTGATTGGGTGCGCGCGGGAAGTGCCTTGAATAAGATTCGGGAGGAATTGGCGGCTTAATTGCTAATACCAAATATCATTTGCAAAGGGCAATTTCATGACAATGGGATTGCCCTTTATTGTAGTTTTGACCTTCGACTTCTGGTTATTTTCCTCTATTTTAGCAGCATTTTCCAAACAACACGACCACAATTACCATTTAATTACTCTAAATCAAATCGCGACTTAAAAATGAGTTTGAAGAATTACCTTCCGTTGGCCCTATTGGCAGGGCTGTTGTATTGTGCCCCTACTATGGATGCGCAGAACAACCCCAATGCTAATCACGCCAACAAATTTGAACAGCTGGGTACTACCTTGCCGACACCCAACCCCTACCGTGGCCCCGATGGTGCGCCCGGTCCCGATTACTGGCAACAACGGGCAGACTACGATATCGAGTGTACCCTGGATACCGAAGAACTGCAATTGAGGGGTACTGAAACAATTACCTACTACAATCAGTCACCGAATACCCTTCGCTATCTATGGCTACAGCTCGACGAAAATGAGCATAAAGCAGATGCCGATGGCCGCAAATTCAACCCCAGTTCGATCCGCGATAATATGGGCGAATGGTCGATGAAAAATCTAGAAGCTGCGAAATACCTCGATAAATATGGTCACAATATTGAAGCTGTAACAGATGGTAATGGCAATGAGCTGAAGTATATGATCAATAAGACCATGATGCGCGTGGAAGTACCTGCACCCATTAAGGCTGGTGAAAAATTCACTTTTAAAATCGACTGGAACTACTATATCTCCGATCGCATGGGCTTGGCGGATGGTCGTGGTGGCTATGAGTATTTTGAAGATACCGACAACTATATCTTTACTATTGCGCAGTGGTTCCCACGTATGTGCGTGTACGACGATGTGGAGGGCTGGCAAAATAAACAGTTTACTGGTCGGGGAGAATTTGCCTTGACTTTTGGTAATTACGTGGTGAAGATGACGGTTCCAGATGACTATGTAGTGGGGTCTACTGGTGAGTGTCTAAACTATTCAACCGTACTCACTTCTGATCAATACGAGCGCTGGAAAGAAGCACAGGCGAATACCGGCACCGAACCTACCATGATCGTCACCCTAGATGAAGCAAAGAAAACAGAGAAGCGTAAGAAGAGTAAAAAGACCAAGACTTGGATCTACAAGGCAGACAATGTACGCGACTTTGCTTGGACGGCAAGCCGCAAGTTCGTTTGGGATGCTATCCCACATATCACCTCTGAGGGCAAGCGCGTGATGTGCATGAGCTATTACCCAGAAGAATCGTACCCGATCTATAACCGCTATTCCACGAAAGTGGTAGCCCACACATTAAAGACCTACTCAAAGTATACGGGCATCCCCTACCCCTATCCGGTTGCGATTTCGGTAGAAGCTTCTAATGGCATGGAGTACCCGATGATTTGCTTCAACTACGGTCGTGCAGCAGAAGATGGCACCTACACTCAACGAGCAAAGTACGGCGCCATCGGCGTAATTATCCACGAAGTGGGGCACAACTACTTCCCCATGATTATCAATAGCGATGAGCGCCAGTGGACGTGGATGGATGAAGGGATTAATACTTTCGTGCAATTCTTGACAGAGCAAGAGTTTGACAACAACTACCCTTCTCGCCGAGGCATGGCATCAGGCGCTATCGGCTACATGCGCTTACCTAAAGATCGCTTAGAGCCTATCATGACCAATAGCGAAAACATCAAGGGATTTGGCAGTAATGCCTACATGAAGCCAGCTACTGGCTTGAATATGTTGCGTGAGACGATCATGGGAAGAGAACTATTTGACTATGCCTTCAAGGAATATTGCCAGCGCTGGGCGTTCAAGCACCCCAGTCCTGCCGACTTTTTCCGTACCATAGAAGATGCTAGTGCCGTGGACTTGGATTGGTTTTGGAGAGGTTGGTTCTACACCACTGATGCAGTAGACATTTCTATTGATAGCATGAAGTGGTATAAAGTGGATGTTGCCAATGGCCCAGAACCCAAGGAAAGGGACTATACTAATAAGGCGCGCAAGCCGATGGAGCATATTTCGCAAAAGCGCAATAGAGAAGAAGGGATAGAGTTCGCAATCAAAGAAGACCCCAACTTGGTAGATTTCTATACGGATTACAAACCTTGGGAAACCGAAGATTCAGTCACTACAGTCACTCGCATCAACTATGCCGAAGGCTACACCGAAAAAGAACGCAAAGAGCTGTATGGCGATAATAACTACTACGAGCTCTATTTTTCGAATAAAGGAGGCTTAGTAATGCCGATCATCTTAGAGTGGACCTTCAAGGATGGCACAAAAGAAGTGGAGCGTATCCCCGCAGAGATTTGGCGGAAAAATGAGGATAAATTCACTAAGGTATTTGTAAAAGATAAAGAGGTGACGGGCGTCGTATTAGACCCTTTCTCTGAAACAGCGGATATTGATACCAGCAACAACAACTGGCCCGCTAATGAAGTGCCGAGTCGCTTCCAAGTGTACAAGCGTTCGAAGATGAAGAAACAGGCGAACCCCATGCAGAAGGCAATGGGCAAAGAAGTGAAACCTTAAACTTTGGGCGTGCCGTAAAAATGATAAACCCGCCGAGCTTATAGCTTCGCGGGTTTATCATTTTACGTCGCTACGTTACATAGCTCGCTATTCGCTCGGCCCTCCGGTCTGCCTCCGACAAAGTCGGCGGCACTATTTCACATCGCTCACGCACCCAAGCTCGCAAAGCTATTTACTACATGGCCATTACCCGCTTCTGAATCGACAGAATAGTATCGCGAAATTCCTCCTGGATACGCAACATATCGGCTGGTAGCACCTTCAGTTCTGGTCCATGATCGTGGTCGTGATCATGGTCATGGTCATGCCCTTCATGGTCGTGATCGTGTCCTTCGTGATCGTCGTGGTCATGCCCCTCGTGGCCAAAGCCCGGCACTTCTACATGATTATCCTCATACCATTGATAGCTACGCTCTATAGCATCAACTTTTGCGGTAAAGGCTAACTCTTCTTCCGTCAATTCGCGCGCTTCCACATTGAGGCTATTGCGGCGCTGAATGAGCTCTTCCATTTTGGGTGTAATAGCAGACCCAACTTTTACGGCCTCCATATGAATGGCAGCGGCTTGTTCTAAAATTTTGTTCGCCTCCTTTTCAGCGGCACTGTCTTGGCACGCCGCCATGAGCAAGCTCATCGATACAAAAAAGAACATTTTAAATTTCATCTTATTCTATTTTATGGTTTTTAAAAGTATATAGCCTATCTAACATATAGTATTCTACTGCCGCTTGTACGCCCCGTAAAACCAATACTTAGGCATTTGCGTCACATCATCCCCATCATAATAGCCCCAGCCGATAATTTCGTAGGTATCTGCTCGTACCGTTTCGTAAAAATACTCCTTCCGAGTGGGTTCCTTTAAATCACGTTGCCAGATAATGGTACTGGGGCCATCGGTACTTCCCTCATGAATCACCGTCTCATCGGGTTTGCGCACCACGCACCACATTTTACCGTCCTGCACCTTATTCACCCCTTTGCTGGTCACCGTTTTGGACTGATCCGGGTAAAAGTCAGTAATTGTTACCGTTTGGAAATAAGGCGATAGCGACTCGTACTGCTGCTCTACCTGGATGCTGTTGGACAGTTTCAGGCTGGGGTGCTTCAAGCTGAGCGTATCGAGCTGATACAAGCGATTTTCATCAATACCACCTCTTACAGTATCCTCATAAATCAGAAAATCTCCTTTCCATTTACCATCCAATGGTTTATAGACCTCCTTAAAGGCTTCATCTGCTTCCGCAAATATAGGTAGTTGCTCAATGTCGTCAACAGGAATTTGCTGCTGACAGCTGGCGCTAAACGTACAGAGTAGGAATAAAAGCGGAAAATATTTCATGAGGACAAGCTAAAGATTCTTCGGCCCCAAAATAAGACTTGGAAACCATAAATACCCAACCAAAATACCAAAGCAGCAAACGAAAGTGCCATCAGTGCTGCGTAGGCTTTTACGGTTCGAAAGTTAATATCAAGTAGTTCGTAGCTAAAAAAATCAGCCAACACAAAGATCGTATGAATACAGAAGAGTACAAAGAAAATACGCAGCAGTGCTCGGAGATAAAGCAGCTTGGGCCGTTCTTTTTTATCCGTGCTTTTGCGCTGTCGTTCATTCAAGTAGCGATAGGCAAAGTACATATAAGCATAAAAAGTGGTGAGGTATAAAAACTGCTCGAAGGCACCATAAAAAGGATTATAGAAATGCCGGTCTACTCCCGATTTATAATCCACTGTGGTAAAAAACAGATACACAAAGAAAAGCCACTGCCCTACAGGCAAAATAAAATGTTTCATATCCGTCCACCGCAACTGATAGCTAGGATACAAATTGAATTTTACAGCGTAGAAAAACAGCATCGGCAGGGACAACGTAAAATAGATCGGCAAAAAATAAAGCTGTGGATAGGATTCATAAAAATGGGTCATATCAAAAATATGATGCAGTAGCGTAAGCCCAATAGTAATTAATAACGTCCCATAAAATTGATTGGCCCGCTTACTCCCCGTTCGTTTCCAAAAAAACAAACCACCAATGAAAATGCTTTGGAGCACACCAATTGCCAAAATGAAAATTAGCAAGTAAAATAAAATGGTGTATTGGGACATGTAAACAGTACTTGGTGACCCCTCAAAGTTACGGAATTGTAGAAGGCTTGTAAAGAGCGTAACTTAAGGCTTTTTACGCTGCTCCAACAAATACACATACCGCAAAAACACACTCCACGCCAATATCAACGATAGAATTAACCCCAAGCGCCCATCGCGAAACCCCTGCTGCACCACATAGTGCTTAAAAAATCGAAAGATAGGCTTCCCCAGCAAGTGATACGCCCCCACCCGCTTCGTCTTCGCCGCATAATCCTGCGCCGACCATTTCGCATACCGACGCACTTTATCCAAATAATGACTCATATCCTTATACGTATTATGAATCATTTTTGCGCCCAAGCGCCCCACCTTCAAGCCATCCAACTCAATCTCCTCATGTACCTGCTTTTCATTATAGCGACACCGATCCCGTCGAAAAAAGCGCACCACCGCGTCGCCTTGCCAGCCACTATAGCGTACCTCTTGCCCCAAGAAGAAATTACGCCGCCCAATCCAAAACGCATCCTCTTCCACCTGCTCTTTTGCCAAATATCCCTCTACCTCCGCCCGAAGCTCCGGCGTCACCCGCTCATCAGCGTCCAGCAGCAAAATCCACGGATGCGCCACCTGAGGAATCGCCCAGTTTTTCTGATCGGCAGGTCCCTGGTAGGCCCGCTGCACCACAAAATCCGTGTACTCCTTCGCAATCGCTACTGTAGCATCTGTGCTAAAGGAATCAACGACCATGATCTCATCCGCCCATTGCACCGTTTCCAGCACGCCTCGGATGTTGTCTTCTTCGTTGTAGGTTGTAATGATTACGCTTAGTGCCATGTGGGGACGGGTGGGGGACGGGTGACGGATTTTGGGTTTTGGGTGATGAGTTACAGGTTACGAGTGATGAGTGACGGGTTTTAGATTACGAGTGAAATGTATAAAAATCGTTCGCAACTCATCATCCGTCATCCGTCACCCAAAACCCGTCATCCAAAACTCTCCCCCTCCCTTCCCTTCGCTATAAAAAATGGATTTAACAAATTCTCCTTATTGTACAGTAATGGGCTTTCGCCATCTTCCAAGGTAACCGTACCGCCTGCTTCTTCCAAAACGATCTGCGCAGCCGCCGTATCCCACTCCATGGTTGGGCCGAGGCGGGGGTAGTAGTGCGCTGCTCCTTCTGCTAGGATCAGGAACTTTAGGGCGCTTCCTCTGGCCACTTTGTCCGGCTTGTTCAAGGCATCGATGAACGCCTGGGTAGCTTCGTTGAGGTGCGAGCGCGAGCAGACCACTTTGAGGCCTTCGTCTTGGCGGCTAAAGCTAGCTGCTTGTAGTGCCACCAGTCCATCCTCGCTTTCGCGAAATGCGCCACCGCCTTTTACGGCCCAGTACAAGCCATCTATAGCAGGGATATAAACTACGCCTAACACCACGCACCCTTCATGCACCAAAGCAATATTGACGGTAAAGTCGCCATTGCGCTTGATAAATTCCTTCGTCCCATCCAAGGGATCCACTAGCCAGTTGTAGGTAAACGTACGGCGCTCTTCATAAGGAATAGCGGCATTTTCCTCCGAAACGATTGGGAATACCGGCTCCAACTGTTCTAAACCAGCACAAATGACGGTATTAGCAGCTTTATCAGCTTTGGTGAGGGGCGAGTCGTCCCCCTTGATTTCTACACCAAAGTCCGCTTCATTGTCATAAATTTCCATGATGGCCGCTCCGGCTTGGCGAGCGATTGCTCCAACCTTCACGGCCAGTTCTTTC
>JBCCRH010000295.1:0-8066 GCA_039208045.1 Bacteroidota bacterium | reverse complement strand
CGATCGGCTGTAAATTCTACCGCTTGCAGCACACCAAGGTGAATCAAGCGCGCTTCTTCGGTGCCCGAAATAAGTTGTATATCAATGCCTATCTCTTCGGCCACCTGCCGGATAAAATCGGGGCCGTTAGAAGCAGTACGTAGTGCGGCCGTACCAAAAGCACGCACTTGCTCTACCTGATGGGCAGTAAGCTGTTGCTTAAAATGCTGAAGCGCTTTCAGCCCCCGTTGAAGAGCCGCTGCACCAATGGTTTCAATCCCCTCTTCAGCTAGCTGAGTAAACTTCCGCTCGCGATACACTTCCGAAAAGCCCCCTGCTGGCAGCGCTTCGGTGATCAATAAGTGAAAGGTATTCGTTCCTAAATCAATGACTGCAAAACGCTGGTTTGAGCTACTCATAGGGTACTACTGTGCTTGTTGTTGCTGCTGTTGCTGAATCTGTGCGAAGATATTTTTGAAAAACGTAAAGCCTTGCTCCGACATGTAGTTGCCATACTTGGGCTTATTATTTTCCATAAAGATATAGTAGAGGCAATCCTGACTGAAGTAGAAGTCCGCTTCTGCGACATTTTCCCCCTGTACTTGGTAAAAGATACGCCCCATCGGTTTGCAGTTGGGATTCATGGGCGCGGGCTGGGGAGAAACGTGTGCCAGGGTAGCGCGGATGGAAGCCTGCTCATTCTGACTGATACTAAAGTTCGTGTAATAAAACACATAATCGATATAATCACACTGCTCAAAAAGCTGCTGCATCGTTGCTTCAGGGATGCTGGGCAGTGGGGTTGGATCTACAGCGGGCGTCTCGGCTGCTGTGGGTGCTTCATTGGCTGCAGGTGCAGTTTCGGTATTTTCAGCTGTAGCTGAATTACTACTGTTCTGGCAAGCACTTGCTACAAGACTAATAGCTAATGCGAAAAAGGCTATTTTACGAAAGTAAGAAGTAGGCG
Source organism: Bacteroidota bacterium (assembly GCA_039208045.1). GTDB lineage: Bacteria > Bacteroidota > Bacteroidia > Chitinophagales > Saprospiraceae > JBCCRH01. The sequence goes on along the minus strand of JBCCRH010000295.1, from coordinate 7,120 downwards.
TAAAGGTTGGCATTGTTATATATTGTATTTAGAATTCGTACACTCCACGGACGGTAACGGTACGGTCAATAAAACTACTGTCATTTACATTGGCCTGAATATCTGTCATGGATCGCGACCAGCGAATGTTTAGACCGATATTTTCTGTGAAGAAAAAGGTAGCACCTAGTGCAAATGAAAAAATATCAGGACTATACGTTTGTCCGTCCGTAATATCTAAACCTGTTCGGTCAATGGTGGTAAAGTTAATTAATCGATTGTAGATAAAGCCCCCGCTGAACAAAAATCGCCAATCTTTAAAGTGCACCATTACAGGCACCTCTACCGTATTGAGACGGATACTTTCGTAAATAGAGTTGGGATCGTCTGTAGGAGTAGAGCTGCTTCCGCGCTGCGAATAATTGATTTCTAGGCTCAGTTGCCAGCGGCCGGTATCGGTCAGCATAGCAGCTACCTTTGCTCCAACATTTAAGCCAATTCGATTATAGCCTTGCAAGCGATCTCCATCAATTTGAGATAAATTGCCACCAGCCATAATACTCGCTCTAAAGCGTTGCTGCGCTTGCATAGTGACTGAACAACTGAGAATAATAATGGCACAAGCTAAGATACGGGCGATCATAATTTCTATTTTAGAATCCTAAAAATAGCGTAACAAACACGCTAAAGGCAAAATTACTACACTAATCAGCGTTTTTATGACCATTTTGTTCAGGATTGAATACTTTTGTAACAACTAAAAAGAATGCTGAAACCGACAAGAAATAATTTAAAAAAACTAGAGGGACTCTTTGAGGAACTCAGCTACACAGTGCGCTACGAAAAAGGCTCGTTCCAGTCGGGCTACTGCCTGGTAGAAAATCGAAAAATTGCCATTATCAATAAGTTTTATGATACTGAGGGGCGTATTAATTGCTTATTAGATATCCTAAGTACGGTGGAAGTAGATGTAGCAGTGCTGGGAGTAAAAAACCAAAAGCTCTTTAAGCAATTATTCAAACCCAAGCCCTCCAAGGCGCAAGAAGAAGAGGAATAGCTATCAAATTTAAAGTAATCATATTAGGCAGCGGTACTTCGCAGGGAGTGCCTGTTATTGGGTGCAACTGTGCAGTTTGTACTTCGACCGATATGCGAGATAAACGGTTGCGCACCTCTATTTTATTCCAATCCGACACCACAGCCATTGCAGTAGATAGCGGCCCCGATTTCCGCCAACAAATGCTACGCGCCAACATCCAGCATTTGGATGCTATCCTGATGACGCATGAGCATAATGACCACATCATTGGCCTAGACGATGTGCGGCCTTTCAACTTTATGAACCGTACGGATATGCCAGTCTATGCAACAGCCCGCGTATCTACTGCCCTCCAAGAGCGATTTGCTTATATTTTTGCCGCCCAGCGCTACCCTGGCGCGCCCATGGTAAAACTGGAAGAAATACATGCCCAACAAAGTTTACAGATTGGTGATTTTACTATTCAGCCTATCGAAGTACTGCATGGACGCTTGCCAGTGCTGGGGTATCGCGTAGGAGATTTTGCCTACATTACCGATATGAAGACCATTAGTGATGCGGAATTTGAGAAGTTACAAGGCGTTGCTACCTTAGTGGTAAATGCCTTGCACCACAGTATGCACCACTCGCACCTCAACTTAGAAGAAGCCCTGGCATTTGTCGAAAGACTACAACCTAAGCAGGCCTACCTAACCCATATTAGCCACCGCATGGGCTTGCATGCCATGGTGCAACCTAAACTGCCGCCCAACGTACAATTAGCCTACGATGGCCTCGAAATTTTTGTGAACGATAAAATAAATTAACCATACTACGTTTCAAGTGAAGAAGCATCGAAATAATATTAACGATATGAGATTTTCCCTACTCTTTGCATTTTGTGCCCTATTGGCCCTCCATTTTGGCTGCAGCCCAATAGACGATTTTGACACCAGTAGTGGTATTACCCTTGAATTTTCGGTAGATACCCTTCGCTTTGATACCGTTTTTACGCAAGTAGGCTCTGCTACCCGCTCTATTAAGGTGTATAACCGTAATGATAGCCCTATTCGTATTTCGAATATCCAGCTTGGTGATGGGGGAGGTTCCTTCTTTCGCCTCAATATCGATGGTATTCCTGGCGATCAGGCCTCTGAAGTGGAAGTATGGGCCAATGACAGCATCTATATTTTTGCAGAAGTCACCATCGATCCTGACCAGCCTTTATCAGTAAGTCCCTTTGTGATCGAAGACAAAATCTTTTTTGAGACCAATGGCAATATGCAGGAAGTAACGCTGGAAGCCTGGGGGCAAAATGCCAACTATTTCCCCAGCCGCTTCAACAAGGGCGTGACGGTTGGCTTGGGCTGCCAAGGCGGCAATGTCGTTTGGGATGATCCAAAGCCTTATGTCATTTATGGGATTATTGCGATTGATGATTGCCTCCTCACCATCCCTGCGGGAACGCGCATTTATGTACACGGAGGGGTAGCAATGGATGATAATGGCGCCTTCAATGATGGTTGGCTAGCGACACAAGAAAGTGGTAGTATCCATATCTTGGGTACCCAGGAAGACCCTGTCATTATCCAAGGGGATCGCTTGGAGGAAGTCTTCCTCGATGAGCCCGGCCAGTGGACAGGGATTTATCTAGGTAGGGGCAGTAAGAATAATATCATTGAGCACGCCACAATTCGCAATTCCATTTTTGGCGTGTATGTCGATTCTACTGCTGCGCTCAGCATGCAAAATGTTGAGATATACAATACATCGAGTAGTGGCATCATCGGCTTTAGCAGTACTATTGAAGCCAGCAATGTGTTGGTGTATAATAACGATTTCACTTCCGTCCAGCTTCTCCTCGGCGGCAATTACAGCTTTAATTATTGCACCATTGCCAGCTATGGCGTCGATGCCTCCGCCGCTACTTTAACGAATTTTTTCTGCTACGATGATCCGGTGTTCTGTACCGTCCGCGAACAAAGGCCTCTGACCGCCACCTTTGAGAATTCCATCCTCTTCGGCTCTCGGAGTGATGAGCTCCAACTGGGTGATATTACCGATAATCAACTCGGATGGTTTAATGTCTCCTTTGATAACTGCGTCGTACGAGTCGATGACTTACTGGAGCAAGAAGATGGCCGCTATTTCAATTTCTTCAACGAGCAATGCCAAAACTGCATCAATGGCGACCGCCAGTCGATCCTTTTTGTTGATACTGGTGAAGATGACTACCGCCTTGATTCTTTATCAATTGCCGATGGCTTAGCCCAGCCTAATGCGATTACCATTGATTTGGAAGGGGTGGAGCGTGATCCGATGATGCCTGATGCGGGGTGTTTTGAGCGAGTGGAATAATTTTTTTAACAATAGCCCGCTAGTACTTTTCCATTAACGCTGATGAGGTAATCTAGGCGGAGCGTAAAGCCACTGTCTAATTCCAGAAATTCTTCTTTGTCCTTGGTATATAGGTTGACGATTTTGCCTTCTGCGGTAGCAGTTTGCCCATTGCCTAGGCGGTAGTTAATGGTGGCGATTTGGCGCAGGGTAGCGAGGGCTTCTAGCTCATCGTAAAAATTACAGCTGATGGGTTGGTAGGACATAACTTTCCGTTTTGGTACTTTTGGTATATATACAAGTCTCTATTGAGAATGGTTGCGCTTTTATAGTTCAACCCAGTTTTAGTTTTAAAACGATTTGCATGAAGGTAAAACGTATTTCCATTTTAGGATGTGGCTGGCTGGGTCTAGCTGTTGGTAAGGCATTGGCGCAAGAGGACTTTACGGTGAAAGGATCAACCACTTCAAAAGAAAAGCTAGCGTTGCTTGAAGCGGAAGGGATACAGGCATTCCAGATAAAAGTAAATGACCGGTTAGAAGGGGAAGATTTGGATGCCTTTTTTGATTCAGAAGTGCTTCTGCTCAATATCCCACCAGGGCGCCGCAGTCCGGATGTGGAGGAGCGTTACCCAAGGCAAGTACAACTCGTACTGGATGCTGCAAAGGGCACTATAAAGCACATTATATTCATCAGCTCCACCAGCGTTTATCCGAATACCAATGGAGTAGTTACGGAAGATACGCCTTTGGCGCCTGTTACTGCTTCGGGCAAGGCGCTGGTTGCTGCGGAGGGCCTAGTTTGGGAGGCTTACGCCAAACAGGCTAGTGTGCTACGCATGGCGGGTTTGGCGGGTGGCGAGCGGGAGCCCGGGCGTTTCTTTGCGGGCAAGACGGATTTAGCAAATGGTGCCGTACCCGTGAATTTTGTCCATCAAGATGATTGTGTGGGAGTGATTCGGGCTGTATTGGCTCAGGCGTGCTGGGGGGAAACCTTCAATATTTGTGCTGACCTGCATCCACTGAAGAACGATTTTTATCCGGCAAGGGCTAAGCTTAAGGGGTTTGTCGTTCCTACCTATTCATCAGCTACTGCTACTCCTTCTTTTAAGGTTGTAGGGAATTCGAAGGTAAAGCGGGTGCTAGGGTATACCTTTATTTATGGTGACCCAAAGAAGTTTCCGTAAATGGCCCCGGCCTAGCCATTTGCCAAAGGCAGATGGATAAGGCCGGGGATCACAATAACTACAGCACTATCAGGCGCTGCACTTTCATACCATTCGCCGTTTGTAGGTGTATAAAGTAAACACCTGGCGCAACATCAGAGGTAGATAGCGAAAGCTGGTGCTGGCCACTTGGAAATTGTTCCTGCCAGCTCTTCAGGACGGTTCCTTTGCTGTCCATCAAGCTGATAGCCGCTGCTCCCGCCTCTACTAATTGGTATTGAATCGTAATTGGTCCTCTAGTTGGATTGGGGAAAACGGTAAGTTGCTCTTCTGCAATGGGTTGGGTTGCCCAACGTATAGCGTGGCGTTCCAACTGTCCATCGTATGCTTGCTGGTAGGCGTGACTTTCGTCAAAATGTAGCCACGACTCGTCCACCTTTCCATCCACTACAAAGCTTAGCAATGCTTCCTCAGGAAGCGCAACCGCTTCAGGGCTATGCCAGACCACATTCAACTGGCCTTCTGCCAAGACATAATCGAGCTGGCCCAGTGCAGAAAGTGCTTCGTGCTCCATCAGCTCCATACGGTGTTCCCCCACGTGGAGTTGTAGCTGAAGCCCCTCTGCTAACCAGGCTGCTTGCCCATATAACTGGATGAGTGTTTTTCCATTTGGTAATGGCTCGGCCTCTGCACGTAGCGTCATAGGAAGCTGATTTCTTGGTACTATTGACGACTGCATCAGCGATGCTGATTCGTCGATGTCTCCTAATTTGTAGGCATACAATTCATAATCTAATGGATGTATCAATGAATTGACACTTATCCCATTGGCGGATACGAATGCTGCGGGGAGCGTCGTGCGATCTAGCCGAACAAATTGCCACGCTGGTGCCACTGGGAAGGTGTTGGAGATGCCTAGTATCACTTTCTGTACATCAATCAAATCAGATAAACTAATTAATCCACTACCATCTACATCTGCTGCTAATTGTTGTAGTGGGCTTAGCTCTTCCACACCCAGGATATAGCGGATCATAAGGATGAGGTCAACGACGTTTAGTCCTTCTCTTGCTGTTGCTGCTTTCGCTGTCGCTAAATGGTAAGTCTCTAGCGTGGGCAGGTCTGCAAAGATAAAATTGTTACTAGCTGTCTGCTCTTGTCCACTAGGGGTACTTAGGGTCACTTCCACCCCTTCCAATAAGGTTCCATCTTCTAGGTATACTGTGCCAGATACTCCTGCCTTAGTAGGTACTAGTAGATTTTCACCTATGGTGTGAAACGTTTGGTTCATCACGATTGGATCATTATCGTCCAAGTAGACATATGATTCATTTCTGATTTCGGTACCTACCGCATTACCTTCTTGTTGTTCAATATTAAATTTCACAAAACCCGTGGAGGCAGTTTCATCAATGCTACTGCTTGGTAAATTGATATTTGCAAATGTAATGGTCAGTACCCCTTCTCCACTAAGTGCCCACTCATAATTGTGGCTACTTGCCCCCGGGCGCACACTAGCTGGGTTGAGCCAAGATGAAAGGGTATCGCGAATGATTACAGTAGACACTGGCTCCGCACCCGTATTTTGGAAGCGTAGGTGATAATCCAGGCGATTGTCTGCTTCGATTAGGTAGGATGAGCCGATGCCTTGTGGAAAACTGCGCTTCGCATTAGATTCGTGAGTCTCCACATTTTCTTGGCAGTCCATCGATACAAAAGCATCGCCGTCATCTTCTGGTAGGGTGGTAATAATGCCTAAGCTCACATTACCATCTTCATTCACCCCACAGGCTTCTATGCTCAAGCTAGGGTGGCTATTACCAGGGTGACCTGGCGACTGAGGAATCTCTAAGCGCTTGGTGCTTCCATTGGCATCGGTCGATAAGATTCGGGTTTCGCCTGCTGCTAGCTGAATCGCGCCACTAACCATAATCAAATGATCTTCAACCACGATATACTGAACCGGAGATTCCATGCTATCGCCAATATTTCGAATCAGAAATTGGATGCTATCTCCCAAACAATCCCCTGCTAATTCCAGGCTTGCGCCATCCCAAAGCGCCTCATCCGGCAAGCAAGAGTTGTTTGGATAAATGACCGCTTCGGTGCAGTGCGTCTGCCCTGCTATCGCATCACACGCTAGTGTAAACGCTACTCTAAACGAGCCACACTGACCAGGAGCAACTTCTCCAATCGGGAACGTATAGGTCTGGTCAGTAGCAGTAGACCAAGGAAGCGTGCTCGACGTAACGGTCATAAACGGATCAAATTGTACTTCTACATAAGCACCTTCTGCTACTGCTGTTCCTAGATTGCAGTATTGTACTTCATAATAATTAGATGAACAAGCTTGCAAAAGCGGTGCAGATACGTCTACCTCTAAGTGAGGACACTCATAGAGGGCACTCACCCCAACACTTTGCTCCACAGTGGTGCTTTCACCTAGACTAATGATTGCTTCTTCGTTGCAAGCCGCCCAGTAAGCTACAGGTGGCTGTAGGCTGATGGCATAGTCTCCTTGCGGAATATCGAATTCATAATGTCCATCTGCTTCTGATGTAGTATAGTAGGTTCCTGCTGCCCCTGTTGCCTGGACAATCCAGCTGCTAGGCCCTTCTTCT
>JBCCRH010000294.1:0-8098 GCA_039208045.1 Bacteroidota bacterium | reverse complement strand
TCGAACGCTAGATATCATCCGAAAAACAGGCTATACCGTAGATGATACCATCCGCATCCAACTACCCAAGGGCTATCAGGTAGAAAGCGTTCCAGATAAGGATTTGAATATAGAGTCTTCCTTTGGCACTTATCAGCTAAAGATTGAAACACAAGCTAATCAATTGGTCTTACACCGCAAAGCGGTAATGCCTGCTTTTCGGGTACCTGCTAGCAACTATGCCGACTTCCGAGCCTTTATGAAAAAGGTGAGCAAGGCGGAGCAAGGAAAAGTCGTATTGGTGAAAAGAAAGACCTAGTTTAAAATGTAATATCTTAGCGGTTGATCTTACATCATTTTATGCTAGGCAAACATTGGTTAATCGAATTACGCGACTGTGGGGCAAGCATTCTTGAGGAAGTTGCTCAGGTAGAAGCAATTATGCTAGAAGCTGCTCGAAAGGCAAATGCTACTATTGTGACTTCTAACTTTCACCAGTTTCAGCCATACGGAGTGAGCGGAGTTGTTATTATTCAAGAGAGCCATCTCACCATCCATACTTGGCCAGAGCATGCCTATGCCGCCATTGATATTTTCACTTGTGGTGAAACGATCAATGCTGCGCTAGCGATCCAATATTTGCAGGAAGCATTCCAGGCAAGTAGTATGGAGATGCAGTTTATTGAGCGAGGCCTTAGTCCATCAGGTAGTGCCCAATAAATTCAGAGTCGGTGTCGACAATCAACCCATCCCGGCGGCGATAAGAAAGACAAGAGGGCTGATACGTCATATATACCCCTGCTTGGTAATAATCTCCATCGCTGTCCTGCGGCAACTCTTCATAGGCTTGATAGATCGGACTAAAATGAGCAAAGTCCCCTCCATTTTCTTCCCGAATTTGACCGTAGTGATCGTACATCCGAATATTCTCCCCTTCTCGCCCAAAGATGACTTTCTCTACATACGCTTGCCCTTTGAAAGCTCTTTCTGTATAGCTCGCTGGCAATAGATTAGGATGGTTTGGAAACAAGTCCCATAGAATTTTCAATATAGCCTTGGATTGGTAGAGTAAGGTATAAGCGGGGTTGAGGATAACGGCATGCCCTCCCATCACAATATTAGTCAGAATATCCATCAGCTCTGGCTCTTCTGTGGCAATGAACTCCCAAGGAATGAGCTTAAACCAATAGTCTGCTTTGACGAATTCGTCAGGGCCTAGTTCGATAAAAATGCCTTCATCTGGCGAAAAAACAACTTGACTCAACTGCAAATGCTGGATGTCAAAGCTTGCTTGCTCAGCGGCTTTGGCTACCACATCTGCATTGAGGTAATCCTCTACATGGCCCAACGTACTTAGCAGCAGTAAGGGGTCGCGTTGCGGGTGCAGCAGCCGCAAACGATCAAACTGAGTAGCCAAGTCTGCCACTACTGTGTTGGCTTGTTGGTGAGCTGGCAATTTAGCAGCTTGCAATTGATGAGCTTGGATGAGCGCACTTTCTGCTAGCACCGTGGCCGTATCGGCATTGTACTCAATCAGCTTGGGAGGCTTCCCATCGATCACCCCAGAAAGATCGAAACGCCCATAGAGCATAGGATGTTTCTGGCGATGATTCCACGAGTATTCAATGAGGCGAACAGCATTTTTGGGTATCCCAACGGCCTCCCATAGTTGGTTGTCAATAATGTGTTGTGCAGCTTGCTCAAAAAGCCCTTGCAGCGTTTGGGCAGCTTGAAAATACTGCCTCACCTCACCAGCACGAACCCCTAACAATTCATTCGTGAGATATTCCATTTCGTCAGCAGCAAAATATTGCAAGCCCTCGCGCTTCCAAACTTTTCGAGCAATTGGTTTGAACTCTAGTAGACGACTATCCACCATAAGTGCGCGTCGATTTACCGCCACCAAAGCCTTTACTGGTATTAGAAGGACGGCGTACTGTAGTGCGGTTAGCAGTACTATTCAGGGTACTCCCGGCATTAGAAGTAACTCGATTGTACGTTTGCGGGTCTTTGTATACACCCGAAGAAACAGGGGTATTCATACTGCGGCCCATGTAGTAGCCCATTAGGCCCCCCATTAAAATACCATTCATACTTCTTCTACGGCGGTAAGTGGAATCTTGCTGGGTACCTGTTTGCTGTATCTGCGATACTAGCATCGTATCTACGCTGCCATCCAAGTAGTGGGCGATGACTCGACTATCGGCCTTATCTTCGACCACGCGCTCGTCAATAATGCGGAAATCATCTTTAGCTACTTCTTCGACTTCAGTGATGAGCCCTTTGGTCAGTTCAATCTTTTCTTCCTCTACATATTGTACATTGTCTCCACAAGAAGTGAAGGTCAGTGCCCCGGCAATCGTCAATGCATAAGATAAGCGGCGAGTTGTGGTAGAGAGTCGCGAATTTTTTCTAAAAGGTGTCATTATTTTCAGGTTTGATGGAAAAAAAGTTTAGGTACGAAAGATACATTAAATTTGCCGAATGGCAGCGAAAGAAAAACTACTACTTATCACCAGCATTTTTATTGCTGGGCTGTGCTCTATCATTTACGAACTTCTAATTAGTACTACTTCCAGCTATTTCTTGGGCGATAGCGTGAAGCAATTTTCTATTACCATTGGGACCTATATGGCGGCTATGGGAGTGGGGTCGTTTCTATCTCGCATTTTCCGAAAGGATTTCCTGCTGCGCTTTATCGAGGTGGAGTTGCTCTTGGGAGTGATTGGAGGGTGTAGTGTGCCCATTCTATATTTTGTTTTCGCCAATGCTAGCCCTACCGCTTTTTCGGGCATCATGCTGCTGCTGATTAGCCTTATTGGTATCCTTACCGGAATGGAAATACCCCTGCTTACGCTTATCTTGAAGGAGCATTATCCGCTACAGATTAATCTATCGAATGTACTTTCGGTCGACTATATAGGGGCATTAGCCGCTACCCTGCTTTTTCCATTTTTGTTGCTCCCCTTTGTGGGGGTTTTCCTGTCTTCGGTATTATTTGGCTTAGTCAATGTAGGTTTGGGTATTGTCAATCTCTGGTATTTCCGGCACCAGCTTGGTGCAAAACAGCGCACAAACTACATCGTAATTAGTATTTTAATAGTTACTGGTTTTGCCTTCCTTCTGGCAGGAAGTCAGCAGTTGCTTGGCCGTTGGCACGATAGCTTGTACAAAGATCGGATCGTTTACACAAAAACCACACCCTACCAAACACTGGTACTAACCAAAGGAGGGGAAGACCTTCGCCTCTACATCGATCGAGTCATCCAATTCTCTTCCGTAGACGAATACCGTTATCACGAAGCCCTGATCCACCCAGCTATGAGCATGGCTCCCTACCGAAAACGAGTGCTCATCCTGGGAGGCGGAGAGGGCCTTGCAGCGCGAGAAGTACTCAAATATCCAGATGTCGAATCTGTTTTTATTGTCGATATTGATCCCGCCATATTTGAGCTAGCTCGGACGAATTCCTATATCACCCAGCTAAATGCCAATAGCCTTGACCACCCCAAGGTGACTACTATACCAGAAGATGCCTTCGTTTTTTTGATGCAGTACTACGAGCTTTTTGACCTCATCATTGCAGACTTGCCCGACCCTACCAACGAGAGTCTTACTCGGCTCTACAGCAGCGAGTTTTACCAGCTCATTAAGAAGCGGCTTACGCCAAATGGCCTATTTGTCACCCAGGCCACTGGCCCGTTTCACACTAGAGATGCTTTTTGGTGCATCCAAGAGTCGGTACGAGCCGTGCCCTTTGCGGCAACGCTCCCCTACCACGCCTATGTGCCCTCTTTTGGCGATTGGGGCTTTGTGATAGGAGCAAAATACCCTATTGATACTAGCTCTATCCAGCTCCAGGTGCCTACCAAATTTCTGAGTAATGAGCTATTCCCCCATTTATTTCACTTTGAAAAAGACCTGATGGTAGACACCGTTCAAGTCAATACGCTCGACCGCCCCATTTTGCTCGACTACTATTTGGAAGATTGGCGGCGCTGGAGTCGAAAACAATAATTAACCCTATCTTTATCCCAATAGCCAACTGGCCTGTTATGATATATCAAGACTTAGTCTCTAACAAAAAAGCTGGAAGAAAGCAATTTGCAGTACTGATCGACCCCGACAACGTACAACTAGCCACTATTCCTAAGCTGGTCGATCTAGCTCATCAAGCGGGCGTTGACTATTTTTTTGTTGGCGGAAGCCTTATCCTCAATGATCATCTGGATAGTTGTGTGCATCAGCTCAAACGTTATAGTTCGATTCCAGTGGTGCTCTTTCCAGGTAGCACCTTCCAGCTAAGCTACGCTGCTGATGCCGTGCTTTTTCTTTCGCTAATCTCTGGCCGTAATCCTGAGTTGCTGATCGGCAAACAAGTTACAGCTGCTCCCTATCTCCAACAGAGTCAACTAGAAGTGCTACCCACAGGCTATATGCTTGTGGATGGTGGTGCGCTGACTTCTGTCTCTTATATTAGCCATACCTTTCCAATTCCGCACAATAAAACGCCCATTGCGGTAGCTACTGCTCTAGCTGGTACGATGCTTGGATTGCGCCTGATCTACATGGATGCTGGTAGCGGTGCTCAAAAACCTATCAGCAATAGCATGATAAAAGCAGTGAGTCAAAATGTCGATGTCCCACTCATTGTTGGAGGTGGCATTCGCACGCCAGAGACCGCCTATGAGAAGGCTCGCGCAGGTGCTGATGTCATTGTTGTTGGGAATGCCATCGAACGCGATCCCGCGCTTCTTTTGGACTTGGCTCATGCCATTCATTCCCTTCCCAAAAGAGAAAATGAGCGCTTGAGTATGGAAAACGAGTCCTAGAAAAGTAATTTTTTGGGTGTAAAACCCCAAAGCCAGCTGGTTTTAGCGACAGGCTAAGATTAATCACCTCTTTATTAGTCTTCAAGGTTGTATCTTTGCTAATACCATCAAAGAAAATCATCATTTTGAAAGAAATAGCATCAAAAGTAACGCCTGTTTTATCTACTAAAGAAGAAATTTTACACGACTACTTTACCTGCTGTTTAAGCCGAGAAGTAAGTGTGCTTATCCGCAAAGAGGTATTAACGGGAAAAGCTAAATTTGGTGTCTCTGATGATGGTAAAGAGGTCTTCCAAGTCGCTATGGCGAAAGCCTATAAGCGGGGAGATTTTAGAGCGGATTACTACCGTGGGCACACCCTATTGCTAGCGCTAGACCTATGCACGGTAGAAGATTTGATGGCCCAGCTCTACGCTGATACCGATAACGATCCCTTTTCTGGCGGCCGCCAAATGAATAATCATCATGCTAGCCCTTTAGTAAATAAAGATGGCCAATGGCTAAAGCATACAGAACGCTACAACCTATCTTCTGATGTTTCTACCACGGGCGGACAAATGGCGCGTGCCGTCGGCCTAGCCTTAGCATCAAAGAAATACAGAGAGGCGGGCACTTCTGAGGACAACTTATTCTCTGACAAGGGCAATGAAGTTTGTTTCTGTATCATTGGTGATAGCAGTACTTCTGAAGGCGCTTTCTGGGAAGCTGTAAATGCAGCTTGCGTACAGCAAATTCCACTGGCGATCACGGTAGCTGATGATGGCTACGGTATTTCAGTACCCAAAAAATACCAGACCACTAAGGAAAGTATTTCCGAAGCTTTAGCAGGCTTCGAAACCAATGGCCTAGATGAAGGCATGGACATTTACCATGTAAATGGTTGGGATTATGGCGCTCTTTGTGAAGCGTATGAATTTGGTATCAACCAAATGCGAATGACACATCGCCCAGCTTTATTTCACATAGATGAGCTGACACAGCCCCAAGGACATTCTACCTCTGGCTCGCATGAACGGTACAAATCAAAGCAAAGGCTAAGTTGGGAAAAAGCCTATGATTGCAATACACAGTTTCGCAAGTGGATTTTAAATAATGGCATGGCTACCGAAGAAGAGCTCCTCGGTGTTGAAAAGCGAGCAGCCAGTAAAGCTAAGATAGGTCGAGATAAAGCCTGGAAGGCCTATAGCAAACCATTAAAGGAGGTCGAGCGGTTTATTCGAACGCAGTATGATACCTTAGCAGAGCAATTTAGTGCTAATCCTGATTTTGCAGCTTTGTATAAAGAAGCCAAAAGCTTCTACAATCCGTTCCGCAGTGATTTTGTGCGCAGTGTTCGCCGCGTTCTAGTGGCTTTGCGAGGCGTACAACATCCTACCATACAGGTTTTGAAAAACTGGCTTTCTGAAGAGCAAGAGCGAGCACATCAAAAATATCATACTCAACTTTATAGCGAAGGGCCCGATGCTGCATTGCGCGTACCAGTAGTAGCTCCTGCTTACGCAGAAAATGCACCACTGAAGAATGGATTTGAAATCCTAAATACTTTCTTCGATAAAGCGCTTCAAAAATATGCACACCTATATGCCTTCGGTGAAGATGTCGGACAAATTGGAGATGTCAACCAAGGGTTTGCGGGTCTACAAGATAAGTACGGAGAAGAGCGCGTTTTTGATACCGGAATTCGGGAATGGACGATCGTTGGTCAGGCCATTGGAATGGCCATGCGCGGCCTGCGTCCGATTGCAGAAATCCAGTACTTAGATTACCTGATCTATGCCTTCTCCCCACTTTCTGATGATCTAGCGACTTTACGGTATCGAAGCAATAACCAACAAATTGCACCAGCGATTATTCGTACGCGTGGGCACCGCTTGGAAGGCATCTGGCACTCCGGCTCACCAATGAGTGTGCTATTGGGTGGCCTTCGCGGCATTTATGTCTGTGTGCCGCGCAATATGGTTCAAGCCTCTGGTATGTACAATACCTTGCTGCAATCTGGTGATCCTGGCTTGGTAATAGAGTGTCTCAATGGCTATCGCTTAAAAGAACGTCTCCCAGAAAACCTGGGTACTTACACCGTACCACTAGGTGTTCCAGAGGTGTTATCTGAAGGTACCGATCTGACGCTCGTCACTTATGGATCTTGTGTACGCATTGCCCAGCAGGCGATAGCCATGCTCGAACGCGACGGCATTAGCGTAGAATTAATCGATGTACAAACCCTCTTGCCGTTTGACTTGGAGCATCGCATTGTGACTTCTTTGAAAAAAACAAATCGAATCGTCTTTTTAGATGAGGATCTACCAGGGGGTGGCTCCGCCTATATGTTGCAACAAGTATTGGTGACCCAAAAAGGCTACCGCTACCTCGACTCTGAGCCGCTAACCATTTCCGCAAAAGATCACCGTCCTCCCTACGGATCAGATGGAGATTATTTTAGTAAGCCCAATGTAGAAGATATATACGAATCGGTTTACGCACTGATGCACGAAACCGATCCCATTAAGTTTCCGCTATAGCCTTACTCATCTGTTGGTGGTTCCAGCAATTGAAAGAACTGATCGAGCTTTGGCAATAGAATGATGTCTGTGCGGCGATTTTCACTACGCCCAGCGGAAGTCTCATTCGTTGTTTTTGGTACGTATTGAGCGCGGCCGCCAGCAGTAAGGCGGGATGGTGCCACCGCGTAGCTTTCTTGAAGTACTCTCACCACGGCAGTAGCCCGAAGGGCACTCAAATCCCAATTATCCTGCACACAGCTATTTTTAATTGGTACATTATCCGTATGGCCTTCTACTAACACTTCTAGCTCTTTGTGATCGTTAACGATCCTTGCAATCTTACCCAGCACCTCTTCTGCTTTGCCTGCAATTCGGTAGCTACCTGATTCAAATAGCATTTTATCCGAAATCGAAATGTACACGACACCCTTCTTCACCTCAATACTCACATCCTCATCATTAATATTATCCAACGAACGTTTTAGGTTGACGACCAATGCCAAGTTGACAGAGTCTTTAGTCTGTACCTGATCGGTTAACTCCTTAATGCGTGTATTTTGCGCATTGATCGCTTCCAGCGATTTTTTGATATTGTCGGCTCCCGCCTTGCTAATAACAGACAGATCAGAAAGACGATCAAGCAGATTAGTATTAGTTGTTTTCAGGTAATCTACTTCACTTGTTAGGGCATCGACCTTCCCTTTTTCATTATCCAGCTGTAGCTGATTCTTCTGTAATTGACTCTGCGCCGTGCTTAAGTCCCGCTCTAATCGCTTAGCTTCGCTA
>JBCCRH010000293.1:0-8099 GCA_039208045.1 Bacteroidota bacterium | reverse complement strand
CGAGAGCGCAGCGGTTACATATGTGCAGCCCCGATAGCTATCGAGGGTTCTGCATTGTTCGCTGCGCAGAAAAATTTTAAACAGATGAAGCTAAAACAACTCATACAACACTGGGTAGAGCTATTCAACCGACAAGATGCAGAAGGCTTAGCTGCCTTTTATCACCCCGATGCAATCAACCATCAAGTGACCTTTGAGCCGGTGATCGGGCGGGCGGCTATACAAGCCATGTTTGAGCGGGAGTTTGAAGAAGCGGAGATGGTGTGTATTCCCGAACATATTTTTGAAGATGGTGATTGGGCGATACTTGAATGGAAGGATCCGTTGGGACTGCGCGGTTGCGGCTTTTTTCAGATTGAGGATGGAAAAATTAAGTTTCAGCGGGGCTACTGGGATCGGCTTACTTTTTTGCGCATGCATGGGCTGCCTATTCCGGTGGAGTAGGGGTTAGAGGGTTACTTTAGATATGTAAATAGGCCTTTTATTGCACTTTATATTGACTTTTTCGTGAAAAATACTTTTTTTACAGTAAAAAAGGCATTACAATGCACTATGATGAACTTGTAAATGTAATCGTTGATAGAAGAAAGTCCTTGAAAGTTACTCAGGAGGTACTGTCAGAGTTGTCAGGTATTGGTCTAAGAACCATTAAGCAGTTTGAAAGTGGCAGGGGTAATCCCACGCTTAATACTATTCTGAGCTTGGCTGATGTACTTGGGCTAGAACTTAAATTGACGGTTAGAGAAATGAAACGAGCATGATTTTGTTTAATCACAATATCACCCACGGATATGATTAAAGAAAATACATGCGAGTTCCTGAATGTATTTCAATTTTTTGCAGCTTGACTGCAAGCAAAAATTTTTAAACAGATGAATTATAATTTATGAGACAGCTTCAAATTTTATACAAAGGGGAGAAGGCAGGCCAGTTGACTCAAAATAATGATGGCTCATTTGTTTTTGAATATGATAATGATTGGCTGGACAATCAATCAAAGCCTAGCATAAGCTTGACGCTTCCCAAAAGGCGAAAGCCTTACGAATCCGAATATCTATTTTCATTATTCTACAATATGCTTCCAGAGGGGTCAAATAGGCAAGTGGTATGTAAATATAATAAAATTGATGTAGAAGATTATTTTGGCATTTTAGCGGTAACTGCTCAGCATGATAACATAGGAGCTATAAGTGTGAAAAGGAATGAAGGATGAGTTCAAAAATTGAAATACATAGTTGCCCTGGAACTTTAGCAAAAGGATTTGATACGTACAGTAGCACGGCACTTAAAAGAGTTTTTGGTGGAAAGAAAGTATACCATGTGCTAGATTACGATTCTCCTAATAGCCGTCCTGATGTAATTAGGCTATTTGATGAGAATAGGAGAAATATCTCTATATCAGGTGTTCAGGAAAAATTTTCTGTCGTACTCGACAAGAATAAAATACGATTAGCTAACAAAGAAGAAAGAGGGACGCATATACTAAAACCTATTCCGCAGATAGGGATTAAAAGAGAACAAATGCCAGCTAATGAGCACTTGACGATGCAAATTGCAAGGCAAGTATATCAAATAAATACAGCCGAGAACGCCTTGATTTTTTTTAAAGATGGCTCCCCTGGGTTCATAACTAAAAGGTTTGACCAGGATAGTCAGGGGAATAAACTCGCCCAAGAAGATTTTGCTTCACTAACCAATAGAACCCCACAGAAGGATGGAGAGCACTATAAATACTTGGGCAATTACTTGGAGTTATTCGAGTATATGCGAGATTATTTGCCTATCTATCAGGTAGAGGCACTTAAGCTGTATAAGGTGCTAATCTTCAATTATTTATTTTCAAATGGAGATGCTCACTTAAAGAATTTCTCTCTTCTGGAAACTAAGATGGGTGACTTATCACTGAGTCCAAGCTATGACCTTTTGAACAGCAGAATTCACATTGATGATAATGACTTTGCATTAGAAGATGGCCTTCTTCCCAGAGCTATAAACCATGGAAAAATCCAGCGCAAATTCTTTTTGTTAGCTGAAAAAGCTGGCATTAAGCAAAATTTAGCGGAAGCGATAATGACGTTGATGATTACTCAAACAACCCAAGTGAAATCATTGATTACACGTTCCTATTTAGATGAAAAAACCAAGAAAAGTTATCTTCAGCAGTATCAAAAAAGATGGAATAGGTTGATGAAAAGGTAGTTGAAACAAAGATTTTACCTGCCTTACTTTAAAAAGATGCCACGGACGATTAGGGCAAAGTGAAGCATATTCTTTAATTTAAAAGAAAAAAATCTTCGCTTATGAAAATCCTTTACCCTTTTATTAGTCTTATTCTTCTTTGTTATTCAAGCTCCCTTGCTGGACAAATTTATGTGAACCAAGCGGCGGCCGGAGCAAATGATGGCACCTCCTGGGAAGATGCCTATACGGACTTGTCTGATGCGCTGCTTTTTAGCAGTGAGGGCGACCAGATATGGGTGGCGGCAGGGAGGTATTTACCTGGTGGAGCAACGCCTACAAGAGATACCTTTTTCCGATTTCCGCATGATCTGGAACTCTATGGTGGTTTTGCAGGGACAGAAATGACGATAGAAGAACGAGACATTGCTGCTAACGAAACCATTCTTTCCGGTGATCTAGCTGGCGACGATATTGACGATACCTTTACATCCAACCGCACCGACAACGTTAGGCATGTGCTGTGGCTGACCGATACGATTACCAATGCGTCGATTATTGATGGGTTTACGATTCGGAATGGGCATACTGAGAATGCTGATGGGGCTGGAAATGATCGGCGGGGAGGGGCTATTTTGACCTACGGAAATCCCACCATTCGTAACTGTAGCTTTACGCAAAATTATGGGTATTTCGGCGGGGCACTCTATCCTAGATTGACAGAACGGATTGTGATTGAGAGCTGTAGTTTCACCAATAACTTTGGCAGTTGGGGCGGCAGTGGCATCTATATCAATTCTGATTCGGCAAGTGTGAATAATTGTACGTTTGCCAATAATATTAGCGAAACCAGGCGTGGGGCGGGGCTGGCGAGTTTTCTTTGCAATATTGTGGTGAATAACTGCACGTTTAGCGAGAATAGCTCCAGCGCTTCTTCCGGAGGAGCTATGCATATAGGTGGCGAAGATGACGAAGATTCTTTTGAAGCTTTCGTTACCAATTGCACCTTCACGAATAATGACGGAATTTTTGGTGGGGCCCTAGCTTGCTATGGTGAAGACCTTACGGTAAATATCGATAATTGCGTTTTTACAACCAATGAAGCAGAAAACGTAGGAGGGGCTATTACCAATGCTTTTGGGGTAATAACTAACATCTCTAATTGCACCTTTGATGGGAATATCTCCAATGGCTCAGGAGGCGCAGTGTATAGCCAGAATGATCGGAATATTATCACTATTGTAGATACAGAGATGCTTAACAATGAAGCAGATTTTGGAGGGGCTATCTCTATGTCTGGAGATAATGAGGCTTTCGTGGGAGCGCCCTTACCTATCTTGAATCTCGACAGGGTATCCATCAGCTTGAATGTTGCTGAGACTCAAGGTGGAGGCATTAACCTTACCAATGGCAATCTGAATATGAGCAATGGCCTTTTATTTTTTAACTCCGTTAATGCGGTGGATGGCGTTGGAGGAGGAATCTCCCTGAACACCAGTGATACCTTAGAGGCTACCTTCCATATCACGAATTCGACGATTGCCAGCAATATTGCTTCTGTCGGTGCAGGTATTTCCAATTGGAAGCCAGAGGAACTAAGTACTTCCGTGCTAACTATGCAAAATACCATTTTGGATAATCAATCCGTTGGACTAAACTACTTTATCGAAGCGGGTAATCCGGAGTTTGTGTCCGACGGAGGCAACCTTAGTTCTGATGCTAGCATGCTCACACAATTGACTGGCACAAACGACCTCAATGAAATGGATCCCCTATTTGTCTCTCCATTTGGGTTAGATTATCGACTTCAAATCACCAGCCCTTGCATTGACCAAGGTATTGCTGAGGGGGCACCGCCTACCGATATTGAGGGCAATCCCAGGATCAATGAACCGGATATGGGCGCCTTTGAAAATCAGATGGTTGTTAATGTGGATGAAGAATTAAAAGAGTTTGGAAAGCTAAGCCTATTCCCTAATCCTGCGGTAGACGTACTTCATATTAATTTTTCTACTGTTTGGCAAGGGAATTTACGCTTGCAAGTATATAGTGCTAGCGGTCAGCTGGTATGGCAAAAAACATTAGTGAAAGATAGCGTGGATATTCAAGAAGCATTGGATGTGAGTCCATTACCTAGTGGAAGCTATCAATTATCCATTTCTAATGGTCGATTATCGAATGGGCAGCTATTTGTTAAGCAATAGATTCTATCTTTGTGGCTAATTTATTCACTCAATCTAAATTATGTTAAATACCCGATCTATCGTTGCTAGCATGGTACTGTTGGTAGCGATTTCTCTGACTGCTCTTGCACAGGGAACAACTACCACTACTGCTCCTGATCCTTTTGATTATGGTAAAATGTGGACTTTCGAGCATGCTCCGCTCGATTATTTTGAAAAGACTTATGGTTTTCGCCCCGGCGAAGAGTGGCTAGACGATACACGGATGTCTGCTATTCGATTTGCCACCTATTGCTCTGGTTCTTTTATTTCGCCAGACGGGCTTATTCTTACTAATCACCACTGCTCGCGCGAAGAAGTACTAAAGGTCATGCAAGAAGGCGAAGACTTTGATGCCAATGGCTTTTACGCCCCCGAGCGTGGCAAAGAACGGCGAGTGCCAGGCTTGTTTATTAAGCAATTGGTGCAGCTAGTGGATGTTACCAAGGAAGTAAAAAAGTTTACTGCCAAAGCAACATCAGACGAGCAGTTTAATCTCTTTCAAGATTCCATTCTCACTACACTAGTTAAAGAGTATGAAGGTAAAAAAGACTGGGCGGGCTTAGAGGTAGAGCCTGTGGTCTACTACAGCGGTGGACAGTATTCTTTATATGGCTACAAACGCTACGACGACATTCGACTAGTGCTCATTCCAGAAGAAATCATCGGTTTTTTTGGTGGTGATCCTGACAACTTTACCTACCCCCGCTACAACCTGGACTTTACCATCTGGCGAGCTTACGAAGATGGGGAACCAGTAAATACAGCAGATCATTACTTTAAAGTTAATCCTGCTGGGCCAAAGTTAGATCGCCCTATTTTTGCGGTAAGCAATCCGGCCAGCACGGAACGTTATCGTACCTATGCCCAGCTAGAGTTTGACCGTGATGCGCGCTACAATGTACTGCTAGATTGGCTCAGTAATCGGGTAGAGATCCTGGAAGGTCAGCAAGCAGAAAACTACTCTCCGCAAGTGCAAGAACAAATCTTCAACCTTTCCAATGGAATCAAAGCTTACGAAGGTATTCTCAAAGGCTTAGATGATCAGCACCTTATGGGCCGGAAAAAAGCCATTGAAGATTATGTACGCCAACAATCGGGAGCACTAAAAAATGGGAACGACTACTGGAAACAGCTAGAAGAGGCCTACGCTCCACTAGAAGATTGGGGGCCAGAGCTCACCATTTTGAGCGGAAGTGGCTACAATGGGAAGGCCATGCAGACAGCCCACTACCTAGCTCGCTATATGGAGATGTTGGATAGTGAAGCTAGTGAAGAGGATTTAGCTGCTATCAAAGGGCAGATTACTTCCATTGCAGCAGGCATCAAAAAGCCAGTACAAGTAGCATATTTGACGAAAGTTTTAGAAGAAGCAGTGAAGCATGCAGATGAGAAAGATACCTACATTAAGGAACTATTGGGTATGCGCAGCCCAGCGGTTGCTGCTAAAGCAATGATTACTACGACAGCTTTCAGTTCTGATGATGGCATGGCTAGTTTCTTCGCCCTTTCTGCGGAGGAGATGAAAAGTAGTGATGAACCCATGGTTAAACTAGTGGAAACGCTGGTAAAAGCTTATCAGGAAGGCTCTCAAAAATTCAGAGCTAGCACCGCTACCCGAACGGCCCTAGAGGAAAAAATTTCCAACGAAGTATTCAAGGTCTACGGCCTTTCCATCCCGCCAGATGCAACCTTCACACTGCGCTTAGCCGATGGCATGGTCAAGCAATACCCCTACAACGGGACTATCGCCCCTTACAAAACGACCTTCTACGGCCTATACGATCGCTATTTCTCCAACGATGGCAATTACCCCTGGTCGCTGCCCGAGCGCTGGCTCAATCCAGTACAAGAGCTCCTTCGCTCCCCCCTCAATTTCATCGCCACAACAGATAGTATTGGAGGTAGCTCTGGCAGCCCCATGGTCAACGAAAACGGCGAGCTAGTCGGCCTCCTCTTCGATGGCAATATCGAGTCGCTCCCTGGCAACTTCATCTACGACACTGCGCTGAATCGCTCCGTGGCTGTCCATGCAGGAGGAATTGTCGCGGCGCTCAAGTATGTATATCAGGCAGATAGCATTTTGAAAGAGATTGGGGTGGAGTAAGTTGGGAGTTGAGGGGTTTGGGGGTTGAGGAGTTGAGGGGTTTGGGAGTTTAAGGGTTTAGGAGTGGCAGCGTAAAATATACGTGGACCCCTAAACCCTCAAACGCCCAAACTCTTAAACCCCTAAACCCTCAAACCCCCAAACCAAATCAGTACCTCCACGACACCAAGTCCACCCCAGCTGGCGCGCGCGAGGTAACCTCTTCCGCCCATTTGGGGATAAACATGCGGTGGTAGCGCAGGCGCGTCACGTGGTTGGGGAGGGTAGGATCGCCGTTCCAGCAGTGTTCGGCGCGGTCGCCGTAGGTTACTTCGCCATTGTAGTAGGGCGCGCTGGTTTCTTCCAAGATGTCTTCCATGAGGTAGACGGCATTATTCAAGTAGTAGTTATCCATATCGCCGCAGTAGACATGGATTTTGCCTTTTAGGGCTGGGCCAATTTTTGCCCAATCGCGTTGTAGGATGTAGGCTAGGTCGTAGTTTTCTTTCCAGTGGTTGGCCACTTCAGGATCGATCTCGCCTGTGACTTTGTCCCAGATGCGCTTGGGGTAGCCATCCTGGCCGACAGGGGAGTATACGGCTTCCCAAATATCCCACTGCTGGCCCGAGCGGCTGCGCGAGCCTAGTACCAATTCGCGGTGGTTCATATCTTCCAAAGTAGCATCTACGTGGCCTAAGTAGTCGCGGTGGCCGGGGCGAGCAGTTTGCTTGAAATCACTTTCTAGGTAATAGGCATTTTTATCTTCATAAAGATTGACGAGGCAATAGGCTCTGAAATCGATAGGATCGGGGCAGGCCGCATAGCAGCCGCCATACTCTTCAGGGTAAAATACCTGTGCCGCTAGGGCTTCCCAACCGCCTGTAGAACCTCCATACAAGAAGCGCGACCAGCCCTCACCGATACAGCGGAATTCCTTTTCGATATGTGGGATAAGCTCGTAAGTGATGGCATCACCGTAGGGACCTAGGTTTTCTGAATTAACTGCATAGGAGTCATCATAAAACGGGTTGGCGTGCTGGATTTTGATAGCTACTACTCTTGGAAAATCAGGGCCCGTCCAGGTTTTATAAAAGTCGTAGGCTTCTTGATCAACGAAGCGATTGTAGCAATCTACTTGGAAGCGACTGCTGTATTCGCAGGGCTTGGTGGTATCGGGTGGGGTGGTGCTAAAGCCGCCAAAGTCGCGAGGGAAGTGCCCATGCATGATCGCGAGCGGGTACTTCACATCGGTGCGTTCGTCGAAGCCTTCCGGCAAAAGGACGTGCGCGCCGAGGTACATCGGGCGACCCCAAAACTCCGTGAGGAGCTTGCTCTGAATTTTGATATGCTTAATGTATTTGGTGTCAGTTGGCTCTTCGATAGGTGGAATTTCTTGATCCAGGGTGACGGTAACAGGCGAGCTGGCTTTGGTCGTTAGTTCAATTTCCATCGGTTGATTGTAAAAGTTTCCAGGCGCGCGATTCCACTGTTGCCCTTCCCCACGATCTATAGGCATTTTGACCGTATGGCCATCGCCTCGTTGGAAGGTTTCGTATCGGTGGAGCAAAGCCTGCACATAGTATTTACCGGAAGGCACTTCCCCCAAAGAGCGG
>JBCCRH010000292.1:0-8146 GCA_039208045.1 Bacteroidota bacterium | reverse complement strand
TTGAGCGATCGACTGTGCTCTTTTTTGAGCCAGCCATCGACGGCCACGATCTTTACCTTCTGCACTATCGGCAAAGCCATTTACCGTAAGGAAATAATCGGGATATTTCTCCAAAAAGGAAGCCACTTCTTGTAAATCTTGATAGTATTCTAATGCTATGCTATAGCTATCCTTCCCAAAAAAGATCGATAGCGATTGGATGCGGGTGAGTAGATCCTTAGGGGCCTCAGTGAGGGGACATCCTTGTGCATCGAAATCACCAAAAATTTCAGGGCACTTATCTTTAGCATCTTCGATACCATCACCATCCGTATCGGGGCAGCCTTCAAAGATAGCTAAGCCAAACACACCCGGGCATTTATCAAAATTATCTAAAATACCATCTTGATCCGTATCGGCAACTGGGCAGCCACCAGCAGCTAAATTTCCGGGGACGTCAGGGCATTGATCTTCTTCATCGATGACACCATCTCCATCTCTATCGATGATGGGGCAGCCCTGGTGCGATAAGGGGCCAAATTGCTCGGGACATTGGTCATCGCGGTCTGCAATGCCATCGCCATCGGTATCGGGGCAGCCACCCATTGAGGAAGGGCCAGCTACATCGGGGCAGTTATCAATAGCATCTGTCAGCCCATCTTCATCTGCATCGGGGCAGCCATTCAGGCTTTTAATACCTGGTACAGAAGGGCAATCATCTTCTTTATCCGCAACGCCATCCTTATCCCGGTCGAGCTTCCCAAATCGATAGGTAAATTGTACCATTAAGGTGCTGTACCAATCATCATTATCGGGCTCGGCCGTAAGGCTAATACCATCTAGATAGTCCGTTCTGGCAGGGCGGATGCCCAGTTCTACTCCAATATGAAACTGTGGATTTACATCTATTTGGGCCCCTATACCAAAGGGTATAGTAAAAGAAGTATTGGGCTTGGCTTGCTCTAAATCATCTATAATGAGCTTGCCAATATCCTCTGCCAGTAACGTATTGGAAAAATTAGGCTCAGGAGTATACCGGTACAATGCACCACCCGCAAAGACATAGGGCCACAAGGAAACGCCTTTGCTCGCGATCTTAGCTTTTCGCTTTTTACCCAAAATATGCCATTCCAAACCCAAGCCATATTCTTGAAATTGCGTATTAAATTCAAAGGCTCTCGACATCCTAAAATCATTGTTTGACGCATTGAGATCATTTCCAGATAGGCGACCAAACGTAATGGTGGTGCGGGCAGAGAGTACGGGGTGGGCATTATAACGAATTAGCAAACCAGCAGCAGGATTAAATTCGTCCAGTAGTGACAGCCCCCCTGTGGTCAAATCACCGCTATAAAAACTGCCACCTCCCATAAGACCTAACTCCCAACGCTGTGACTGAGTCCAAAGGCTCGGCGTGAAGGAGAGCAGGAGTACAATAATATGGAAGATGCTGTTCTTCATGTAGTAGTTCTACCTTACCTAACGGCAGAATAGCTTAAAGTGCTGGTTGTCTAAGAAATGCTGTTCTCTAAGAGTACGGAAAATCGTAGGTCATATTTTGCTTAGGGGAGATTATAATTGCCTTTTTGACAAAAATAGAGAAACAAAGCTGATTATCATATTATTTTTTTGACAATTTGATTTATGGTCACTGAGTCAATAAAATAAACTAATTCGCCTTTTTTACATTAAATTATTGCAACAGAGTTGCAAAAAGAAATAGAATCAACTACATTTACGTGTATATCAATTCATTTCTGGAGTACCCCAAAATAAGCAATGAAATAAGATTTACTGTTTCTGTTCAATAATTTTAAGTAGAGTTTTCGATGGCTGCCCTATCTTAGGGGTAGCCATTTTAGGTTGTAAAATAGAAATCTCTACGCGAATGCACTTCTTTTGGTATAGTTTTATTGGTCTGATTTGTAGTGTGTCTGTTCTCCAAGCTCAAGTTCCAGAGTCTTATCTAGAGCGTGACTTGCGCATTGCGGTCTATGATGGCCCACCCTTTGGTTTTCTTTATCCAGACAGTAGCTTTGGGGGCCTGATGGTAGAAATTTGGGAGGATATCGCAGAAGAGCTAGAGCTAGACTATACCTATGAGCTGACCGATATGCAGACCCTATTGCAAGGGCTACAAGCAAAAAAATACGATATAGGACTTGGAGCGATTTCTATTACGCCCAAACGAGAATTACTAGTTGATTTTACCCAAGCGGTCAACCCCTCAGGGACGGGTATTGCCGTGTCAGCCTCTGCCACGCAGAATACCTTTAACGCCTACTGGAAACCGATCTTATGGAGTTTATCTCAGTTGATAGGCAGTCTATTAATAGTCCTGCTCATCTCAGGCTTTATCGTATGGTGGGTGGAGCGAAAGCACAGTAAAGACCTCGATGATGATCGTACGATCGGAAATCTCACTGATGCGCTGTGGTGGTCGGCCGTAACGATGACAACCGTAGGTTATGGAGATAAGGTGCCTCACTCCAGAATTGGTCGTGTGCTGGGGATTGTGTGGATTTTTCTGAGTATCATTTTGCTATCGCTCTTCACGGCCAATGCTAGTGCTATTCTGACGGCCAATCGCTTGGATGCACATATCCAGACGGAGGAAGACTTGCGGCATGCGCGCGTCGGTGCTGCTGCCCGCTCTTCGGGCGAAGAGTTTTTAAAGCGGCAGCATATTAGCTATACGCCCTATGAAGACATCAATGCGGCAGTAGATGCCATGCTTAAGGACGAGATCGATTGTGTGGTATCCAACGCACCGGTACTCAAATACCTTAACAATACGGCCTACTACAAAAAGCTTTCCATCGCTCCTGAGCTACTCCTCAAAAATAACATGGGCATTGCACTACCCGATGATAGCCCACTGCGCGAGCCCATTGATCAAATTTTGTTGGAAAAAATAGCGGAACCGCGCTGGCAGAAGGCAGTGTATCGCTATTTGGGTGAGGATTAGAATTTATTCTTCCACATCATACTTTCCACCGGCTTGATGGTACGCTCGTTATACTTGGCGTTTTCTTTTTTGTTGTAATAATTTTCAATATCTCCTTCCACCTTAAAATAAATCAACTGCCCAATGGGCATGCCCGCATATACCCGTACTGGGTGCGTGCAAGAGATTTCCAAGGTCCAAGTATTGCAAAAGCCCACGTCGCCTTTCCCCGCAGTAGCATGTATATCAATCCCCAGTCGCCCAACACTAGACTTGCCCTCTAAGAATGGCACCGCATCATGCGTTTCGGTATACTCATGCGTCACGCCCAGGTAGAGCGTGTTGGGGTGCAAAACGAAGCCGGATTCCGGTATCTCAATGTGCTCGATCGGATTGTGCTTCCGTGCATCTAGAATATGGTCTTTATAAATGGCCAGCCATCTCCCCAAGTGTACGTCATAGGAATTAGTACCCAAGCATTTCCGGCTGAATGGCTCGATGACGATGGTTCCTTTGTCAATGCTTTCTAGTATTTTCTTGTCGCTTAGGATCATACTTTTTTTGTTTGGGGGTTTGGGAGTTTGAGGGTTTAGGGGTGATTGGGGTTTTGGGTTACGGGTTACGGGTTTTGGATTTCGAGTTTTGGGTTACGGGGTTTTGGCAAATATATTTAATGTCTGTTACTTAGCAGTTATATTCCATAGGATAATACTCCGATCGTCGCTACAGGAAATTAGGTAATCCTTATGCTGAGACCATAGCAGGCGGTTGACGGAGTTGATGTGGCAGCCGTTGCGGATGGTGTCGAGGACTTTGAGGAGTTGGAAGGTTTCGCTATCCCATATTTTGATGGTTTTATCGCGGCTGGCGGTGGCGAATAGGTGGCCATTGGGGTGGAAGGCGATGTCGTTGATGGTGTACCAATGGGCGGGTTGGGCGGAGACGAGGGCGTAGTCGTTGTCCAAGTCCCAGGCGCGGAGGTAGGCATCGCGGCCCCCGCTGAGCAGGTAGCGGCCATTGGGGGCATATCGTACGGAAAATACGGAGTTGGAATGGGCTAAGAAGAAGGAGTGGCGGATGCTCAAATCGGTCGCATCGAGCAAATAGATATTATTATCGCTGCTGCCGATGGCGAGTTCGTTTCGGGTGGGGCAGAAGTCGATGCAGCGGAGGCTTTGGTTGGTGAGTGCCAAGCTTTCTAGCGTTCTGCGTTCGGTGATAGACCACTTGGTGACTACGCCACCACCACCTACCGAAAATACATAATCTTGTATTTGTATAAGGTCAAATACCCCCTTTTCGTGGTGAGCAATATTGCGCTGTTGCGCTGGCGCAGTGGGATCCACCCAATGCACTCCACCGTTCATATTCCCTGCTACGAGGAGTTGTTCTTGAGGTAGGTGGAGTACGCTAAATACTTGTTGCTCCACCTTTGCTACGAGTTTGCCTAATTCAGGCGCTTCCATATCCCAATGTACGATCCACCCATCGCCAGCGGCGGAATAAAAATATCGGGGGTCAGTGTCGGGGCTTAGGCTAAAAATAGCAGCATTATGTCCAGTTAGTTGTGCAATTTTTTTGACTTCCAAAGGCATATAAGTAAGTTGCAAATCTAGTAATCAGTGAACAGCGTAATTTTACGTTTAGTTTGGGCGAAAATAATAAGATGCCGTTACATTTTCATCAACATATTTTGCCAGTAGGTGAGCTGGGTATTTGGAAAATAGAAGAGAATGAAGCCTATTTTTTAGAGCAACTCCTACTGAGCCCCAGCGAGCAGGAGCAGTTGGCGAGGATTAAAGGGCGCCGTAGGGTAGAGTGGCTGGCGAGTCGGCAGCTCGTACACTATATGTCGGGGCGCAAAGAGCGAGCGGTATTTGTAAAAGACGAATTTGGCAAACCACACTTGCAAGGCTCCGCTTTTGACATTTCGATTAGCCATTCGCACGGCCTAGCAGCAGGTATCGCTGCACCACTACCAGTTGGTATTGACATACAAGCCATTGTGACCCGTATTGAGCGCATTGCACATAAATTTGTACGACCCGAAGAAGCGGCTATGCTCCGGGCGGATACCCGTATCGTACACCTCCACGCCTACTGGGGTGCCAAAGAAGCCCTCTACAAAGCCTATGGTCGGCGGCAACTCGACTTTTGCCAGCACATCTTAGTAGAACCCTTTGAGTATTTGCCGCAAGGCGGGCATTTTCAGGCCAGCATACGCAAAGGGCATTTTAGCGCAAGCTACACCCTACACTACCAGCTGATGGACGGCTTTATGCTGGTGTATGCCATGGAAATCGAAAAGCAAATTTGAGTATGGGCATTCAAATTATCTCTGCGGGTGCCGGTAGCGGTAAAACCTATCGACTCACTTCCGAAATGGTGCGACTCTTAAAGGAAGGGGTACGTGCGAGTGGTATTATTGCCACGACTTTTACCCAAAAGGCAGCGGCGGAATTGCAAGAACGCGTGCGTACCCGCTTGCTCGAAGAAGGACTCACCGCACAAGCGGATGCCCTTACCAACGCCCTTATTGGCACCGTGCACGGCCTCGGCGTGAAACTCTTGCGCCGCTTCGCCTTTGAGGCGGGTGTTTCTCCACAAGTGGCCATCATTGCCGATGAAGACCAGCAAACGCTCTTTAACAATGCCCTGTCGATGGTGCTTACGCAACATCGAGTGCAGCAGATGGAAGCCCTTTGTGAGCGCTTGGGCCTACATAAGCGGCAGGTATTCGATTGGCGCAATGAGGTGCGCCGACTCACGGATGTAGCGCGCGCCAATGATTTTACGATCCCTGTTTTGGAGCAAAGCAAAGTAAAATCTTTCCAGAGTTTCCAGCAATTTCTAGGCGCTACCGATGAGGAACCTCTAGCTTCGCTACAAGAGTGCTTGGACACGGTGCTGGCTGAAACAATTGAGGCGCTGGAGCAAAATGCAGATAGTACCAAGAAGACGCAAGGGGCTATTGATACCCTCAAAGAGCTGAAAAAAGAGCTACAGTTGCGGGGACAATTATTCTGGTACCAATGGGTGAAGCTGGGTAAGCTGAGCGTGGGTGCCAAAAGCAAGGACGATATCATAGCGCTGCAAGAAGTGGCGAACCTGCACCTCACCCAACAGGGCTTTCACAACGATATTCAAGCTTTTATCGATACCCTTTTTGATATTGTGATAGCCGCCCTGGCGGAATATGATCGCTATAAAAAGCAGCGTGGGCTGATTGACTATACCGATATGGAAGTGCTGATCAAAGAGCTGCTGAAGAATGAGGCAGTGCGGGAGGTATTGGCAGAAGAGCTGGACTTGCTCATGGTAGACGAGTTTCAGGATACGAGCCCCATTCAGCTGGAAATTTTTCTGACGCTTTCGCGCCTGGCGAAGCATTCGGTTTGGGTGGGTGACCCCAAACAATCGATTTACGGCTTTCGCGGCGCAGACCCTAGCTTGATGCAAGCGATTATTAAGCAGTTAGGAGGGGTGAAACCGGAGGATATTCAGCGGCACTCGTGGCGCTCGCGAGAAGATATTGTCTATGCCACGAATGCGCTTTTTACCAAGGCATTTGACCAGCTTCCGGCGGATCAAGTGGCGCTACTACCCAAGCGCAAGAAGCTAGCAGATGCCGAAAGTATCAATAAGGAATCGGAGCCGCTGGAAATGGAAGATGCCCTCTGCCATTGGCACTTCGAGTTTGACGGAGAAGGTCGACGACTGCCTGGTGCGCCGTGGATGGAGAACTGCATTGCGAATAGCCTCAAAGCTTTCCTGGAGGGAGGTGTTCATATTTTGCCGAAAGGCGAAAAGAGCTACCGCAAAGCCACGCTCGGCGATGTGGCCATCTTGTGCCGCTCCAATTCGAGCTGCCAGAGCATGGCCGAAGCACTGCACCGCGCTGGCCTCAAAGCAGCCATCGCCCGCGCTGGCCTGTTGTCGACTGCTGAAGCTAAAATTGTACTGGCAGGCCTCAAATACTTGCTCAACCGACAGGACTCGCTCTCTATTGCCGAGCTGTTGTTGCTTGGCGCAAAAGAGTCGATTGAAGACATCATTGCAGATCGTCTGGACTTTTTGAAGAAAATTGAAACGCAAGAAAACTGGACCTACTGGGCCGATCAGCAGCCGATCATCCATGCTTTGGACGAGCTGCGGGAGCGCGCCTTGGAGCTGACGAGTTCGGAAATTTTGAATGTGCTGTTGGAGGAATTGGAGCTGCGGCGAATCATCGTGAGCTGGGGTAGGGTAGAGCAGCGCTTGGATAATATTGAGGTGCTCCGCAAAATGGCCTTGCAGTATGAGGAGGCTTGTAATCGTTTGCATGCGGCTTCTTCGCTGGGTGGTTTTTTGCTGTGGCTAAATGAGCAGGAAGCAGCAGGGCAGGATAAGCAAGGTTCGGGCGAAGGGCCAGATGCGGTGAATGTGCTGACCTACCACCGCAGTAAAGGCTTGGAGTGGCCGATTGTGGTTTGCCATAGCTTGGAGGGAGTGCTGCGAGCAGATATTTGGGGGATGGATATTGTGGCAGAATCAGAAGAAGTTGATTTAGATAACGTACTGGGCAATCGTTGGTTGCGCTATTGGGTGAACCCTTATGCCGATCAGTTTCGGAATACGCTGCTGGAAACGCGCATTAACGAAAGTGCCGCAAAAGCACTGGCTAAAGCACGTGCCCTGCAAGAAGAAGCCCGCCTCCTGTACGTGGGCATCACGCGCGCCCGCGACTACCTCGTCTTCCCCACCCGCCGCAAGCCGACCAACTGGCTAAACCGCGTTTGGCACAAGGGTAAAGGTGATTTCCCTACGCTCGACCACGACTCCAACGAAACGCCCTGGGAGTGGCAAGGGCAGTTTTTGTACAAACAAACTGAAGTATATCACTATCCCAAGCTCTTCACCGAAGCAGAACTTCAGGAGGATGCAATCAACTATTTTGCGGCAAGCAACGGCAAAAAAAACTATGACAGTGCTGCGATCGACCTGAAAAAAGAAAAACTCCCAGGCTTAGCGCGCGATGTTTTACAAACGCTCCGCTACCATGCTACCTTCCCGCTACACATCGACGCCGATAAATATACTGCGGCCAAGCTCATCAAGGCCTTTTTTACCGCCGATGACCTCCATCACCCCACCGAAGCACGCCACGCTATGGCCGAGGCATTTATCGAAAGATACCAACTGCCTCAAAGCGTGGATGTTGCAGACCTACTGCTGCACGGC
>JBCCRH010000291.1:0-8155 GCA_039208045.1 Bacteroidota bacterium | reverse complement strand
TCCAATTATAGATAGGACTGCGACGTTGGACTTAGCTTTACAAGTTTACTGAGATCCCGCGTAGGAGAGCATTCCAATTATAGATAGGACTGCCCCGATGAAGCTTTACTAAGCTCCCTTTGGTCGCTAAGTGCCGCTATATCGGGGTAAACTAATTTGAGGAGAAACAGAGTTGATCTTCGATGACTATCGGAGATCAATACTGACCGGTCGCGTCAGTAATCATTCCAGAAATAGAGCGTATCCGCCAAAGCGTAGCGGTGGTGTGGTAGGTCACGCTAAGGCGTGATTTCCTCCGATAGCTCGGAGTTCAACTGTCCCGACAAAGCTTTACTAGCTCCTTATAGTCGCTAAGTGTCGCTAGGTCGGGATAAACTGGTTGTGATAGTAAATAGGTTGAGCTCCGATAAAAAGCACGAATGCCTTGCCATTGCAGAGCATAGGCTGCGCCAAAAATCATGCACATCCTCCCATCCTACCAATCATGTCAAGACAAAAGAGGATAGTACTGCTTCGTACACCCACCCCGCCGCCGCCTGACTGTCTAGCTACGATGTATAAGATATACTGATATACAGGATACAAGCTGGACAAGCTGGAAGGTACCACTACCTTGCCATTGCAGCGCACAGAATGCGCCAAAAAATCATGGACATCCTCCCATCCTACCAATCATGTCAAGACAAAAGAGGAGTAGTTTTAGTAAAAGCCAAAAGCCGAATAAAACCAGAATGGCTTTATCGGCTTGGCAACATAACGGCTGGAAAGAAGGCAGTGACTAACGGATAGACCAGCGAATGGCACCCAGCGGGCGAGGGAAACCACCCCAATTTCTTTTATTTTTATAGCGGAGCACGTCGCTTCGGGTAGCGAAGGGGCCTATTAGAATTTTGTAAGGTACTAGATCTGAGTGCAAGATGCCTAGGCGCACTTCGGGGGTGCTGGTCTGCCAGGATGCTAAAGCGCGTAGTGCTGCGTCTTTGGACTGGAAAGCTTGGACTTGTAGAAACCAATCGGAGGCCCTGGGAGTATGACCGTTAATAATTCTGCTACTTGGTTCTTCATAGTTTATGATTGGTGAAGTAGTATCTTTTTGTATCGTGTCTTTGGGGGTGGGTTTGGCTATCCATTCTGGCGTTCGGCTAAATTCTTGTGTCCTCTTAGTTTC
Organism: Bacteroidota bacterium; assembly: GCA_039208045.1. Classification (GTDB taxonomy): domain Bacteria; phylum Bacteroidota; class Bacteroidia; order Chitinophagales; family Saprospiraceae; genus JBCCRH01. The sequence goes on along the minus strand of JBCCRH010000291.1, from coordinate 6,987 downwards.
AATAGTTGTTACGCTTTTTGGCGAAAGCCAGTCGTAGGCCGCCACGAAACTGCGGTCGATCAGCACTGTGAGACTGAGGCCGAAGAGGAAAGCAATCAGCATGGTCAGTCTACCCTGAAGGTGGAAAAACTGTTCTGATACCCGATAGCGAATAGGCATGCATTTTACCACTAAGGTTCGAATAGAGGATCGGGCTTTCAAGGCTATTCCAAAGCCAATTATCAGTGCTGCTGATACTCGAAATAGCAGTGGATAAGATAGTTCTAACATATATGGAGAAGAATTAGTGACTAAAAATGTGTTGGGTCGCTATTCTTCTTTCGTAGCCGTAGAGGGGTTGTCTAATAGACTTGTTCCGCCAGTCATGAATGAGCGAAAGCGTAGCAAATTTTGTTCTGAACAAGGCGAAAAACGCAGGCAATGCCTTAGCATTGGCGAGGCTTTTCAACGTAGTGCAGAGCAAAATCTTGCCGCTTGCAGCCATTTGATGGCTGGTGGAACAAGTCTAATGGCCATGGTAGTCTACCAACTCCTGTTGAGCGGGAAAAGGCGGTTGATAGACATGAGTTTTGCTGGACTTGATATACAGTAAAAACATCAGACTGCCGATGAAAATCAAGGTGTAAAAAAGCCCAGAAAAAGCAGAAGGCTGCTGTTGGTAGGGCTGTTGGACATAGGCGAAAGGTTGCTGCTGCTGTCGATTTAAAAGGCTTCGAAAAATGCCTGCTGCAATACTTCCTCCTACAATCATTCCCACTACGATAAATAGTAGATAAATACTTAAGCTGTCCATACGATTTAATTTATTGGTGAATTTCAATCGCGCTTTCGTATGTATGACGAACCAACTCCTAGTATTTCTTTCAACGATAAAAAATAAAAAAATTAATGTTAGCTTGACAGGATAGTACTCTTAGCATCGTCATATTATAGCATGGACGATCAACACCCAGTAATACAACTACTGCTTTCTCTTGTTTATCGGCAAGGGGCTGTAAGGCGTGTGGAAAAAGTTCAAGTATCCCAAATATATAGACAACCACTTGCCCTAGAACAACAACAGCTACTCGAACAACTCTGTGCAGAGCGGTACGTAGGCTTATTGATTTTTGCATTGGGTAAATACAAGAAAGTGTATACTCCTAAAGAGATTAATGAATTAGTAAACTCGTTCTTATTAGAATTTGTAGCCTACCAAAAAAGCTACAATGGGATTGACGGGATAAGTATGGAGCTGCTTAGGCAGCAATTTCAGCGATTCGTAGAGTGGAAATGATTAAAAAAACTAATTGAAAATAAATTATGTCACTGCTAAACATCTCGGGTGTTAAGAAAAAACACTCACTCCCAAGAGAAAGTGCTACAAGCTGTAATCGCTTACTCCAATGCATCTTAAAAGAAACAGCACCTTCTATGGTGGACAATACGACTCTCTTGGAATTACTGAACGAATTTGTCCACTTGCCTACCGATAGAAACGGGCGACGCTCAGGGCTTAAGAAAACGATTAAGAAGTATTTAAAAAAATATAATACTGGTGCATCCATTGACTTCGAATACTTATTTACCTCTCTAGATGGGGTGCAATTTGGCATGAAGAGTATGGCTTGTAATAATACCAAAGAGCTGAATATTTTGTTAGAGGCACATCGGGACGCTTTTTTATTTGGGGTAGGTGAGCATGAAGAACTAGAATGTAAAGGAAATATGCCCATCAGGCAAAATAAAAGTTAACAAACAATTAATGCGTTCTGCTAAAGAATAAAGCAAGCAGAAACGTGATAGAGGTAAGGAGTAAATACTGTGATTTAATTTTTCAATTTAAATCCTTTGTAATGGAAAAATCTTTACCAGCTAGTTGGCGTAATAGTCAAGCTTTTGTAGCCCACATTAATGGAAGGCATCATGAGGCGCTGATGCTTTACGCCTTGGGACTTTGTATGCGCTTCGGAAAAGATCAATCATTTGCGAGCGATCTTTTGCAGGATTTTTATCTCACCCTAATGACAAAATCCGAGAAGGTGCAGAAACAATACGCTGCACGTGGGACATCTTATCTGTATGTTATGATTAAGCACGGGATGTTGGATCACAAACGAAAATTAAAAAGTGTGAACCGCCTAGAAGATGTCTTTGGGGTGCAACGGCCTCAGATCGCTGCGATTGACTACCTGTGTTTTGACATTGTATACAAGGATTTTCAGGAACAACTGGCTAAATGCCTAAATGAGCGAGATGCAGCTGTAATGTCGCTATACATAGAAGGCTTTAGCTATGAAGAAATTGCTGCGGAATTAGCATTAAAAATTGGAACGGTTGGAACGATCATTTCGAGGTCCAAAAAGAGACTTCGCGAACATTTTGAACGGTAAAAATAAAAAAATGAAGCAAGCAAAAATTTTTTGCGAAAAGGAGGCCCCAAATGTTGGAAGCAAAGCACAGCACCCACTTTTTCGGTATCCACTATTTAGAACGCTCTTTGATAGCTTTGCCCCTCAGTACGTAGAAGATCCAGTGAAATATAGTGACCACTTGGATACTATTCAGGACTTCCTGTTTTTCCAAAAGCGAACTACCTCTAAAGACCTAGAAAGTTTGGTGGGAGAGCCTTTGTACACTGCTTTGCGAGGGCTTCAATCCTTATTGAAAAAGCACAATAGTGTCAACGTAATAGAAATGGGCCTAGAATTAAGCAAGCTACAATTCAAAGACTTAATCGACACGTTTGAAGAATAGACTTGTTCCGCTAGTCATGGATGAGCGAAAGCGTAGCAAATTTTGTTCTGAACAAGGCGAAAAACGCAGACAATGCCTTAGTATTGGCGAGGCTTTTCAACGCAGTGCAGAACGAAATTTTGCCGCTTGCAGCCATTCGATGGCTGGCGAAACAAGTCTAATAAACTTAGATCTGCTGTTTTTTAGTTGGCTATTGAGGCAATGGCTTCGATAGCTTTCTTTGTGGGTAAGAAGGAAGATTAACGGAACTTATTTTTTCATCCTTCAACTACTTGCTCTTGAAGAAACAGAACAAACAACGCCACTTGCAGCGTAAGTCCGCTATTTGTGGCATCAACAGTATCCGTGGGCTATGCCGATTATTGAATATCGAGCAGCGCAAGCTGATGCTTTTGGCTGAAAAGCCACCTTACAAAACCTTCGGTATTCCCAAAAAAGGAGGAGGCGAGCGCCAAATCGAAACACCAAATCACGACCTCAAGCGCGTATTGGGGCGCCTCAACCAATTTTTGCAAAGTGTCTATTATTTTGAAAAATCCAGTGCCGCTTATGGTTTCATTGTGGGGGTCAGTAATGATGAAGACCGTCGTAATGTAGTATCCAATGCCAAAAAGCACCTGGGTAATCCCTACCTGCTCAATGTTGACCTAAAAGACTTTTTCCACAGCGTCACCCGTGAAAATGTATTGGAAATCTTTTTGGGTAAACCCTTTTCGTTTAAGCGAGAAGTACCCGATTTATTGGCTGACTTATGCTGCTACCAGGGGCGATTACCTATGGGATCACCCACCTCGCCAGTACTTTCTAATTTTGCTTGCCGCAAGTTAGACAAGGCATTGAATACACTTGCCGATGATTTACTTTGGGCCTATAGTCGATATGCTGATGATATGAGCTTTTCGTCTAGGCGCGTCATTAATGCAGAAATGATTAATGACGTGCGAAGAATCATCAAAGCAGCAGGCTTTCAGATCAATACTAAAAAAGAAAAGCTGTATCAGCCAGATGACGAGAAAATTATCACTGGCCTATTGGTAAGCGATAAAGTAACCTTAGCTCCTGGCTATTTGGAGCAGCTCGAAGCTGATATTGCTAACCTGAAGAGCGCCGTTTACGCTCAGAATGAGCAGGGGCAGTTATCGACCAAGTGGCTCGAAGACTTGAAGCAGCAAGTTCGAGGTCGGCTTAGCTTTGCGGGGTTTGTGCTCCGGCGCAATCATCCGACGTACATGGCGCTACGCGATGCCTTTTATACTGCCATTAATCCACCACAAGAAGAATTCGGTGCGGTTAGCTGGCGGGGTTTTCCTTACAACATTTAACCTTAACTTATGCAATTAGTATTAGATACCAAAGGTGTCAAACTGGCCAAAAAATCAGGCGTTTTTCATGTAGCAGTCGATGAGGAAAAGGTGCGTGTGATTAGCCCACAAAAGCTCAAGAGTATTGCCATTACCGCTAATGCTACCCTCACTGCGGATGCCGTTCGGCTAGCGATCCAACATGAAATACCCATTCTATTTTTTGATCGAATTGGTAAAGCCAAAGCTCGGCTTTGGAGCCCCTATTTCCAGTCGATTGCTACCCTGCGTAGGAACCAGGTGCGTTTTAGTGATACACCAGAAGCAACGAACTGGATGCTCGACCTATTTCGACTCAAAACAATGGGGCAAGTCGAAAACCTACGGTTTTTGCGAAAGCAAAGAGGCTTACTTAGTGGTGCGCTGGGAAAAGCTGTTAGCAATATCAGTGGTATTAATCACAACTTTGAGTTGTACGAAGGAAAACTGGTAGTGGAGACGCGGCAAGGAATTATGGGTACGGAGGGGAGTATAGCGCGCATCTATTGGCAAGCTGTCGGCGCGGCATTACCACAACGCTATCGCTTCCGAGAACGCAGTCGGCAACCTGCTAAAGATATTTTCAACGCCAGTTTAAATTATCTCTATGGGATGCTCTACTCTGTAGTAGAAGGAGGATTGTTTGCAGCGGGACTAGACCCACATTTGGGACTTTTCCATACCGATGAATACCGAAAGCCAACTTTGAGCTTCGACCTCATTGAGCCTTTTCGACCTTGGGTGGATCGCTTGCTCATCGATCAGTGCGTAGAGCGGAAGCTAGAGGTTGATTTCTTTACCCAAAATCAGTATGGACTTTTTCTCAATAAGAAGGGTAAAGCCTTCATCATCCCGCTATTTAATGAATTTCTGAGGGGTAGCCGTACATATATCAATCAAGAATCCACGGTCAAAAATCACATCTACTTCATGGCAGGGCGACTCGCCACTCGTATTCGCTCTGTGATGGAATAATACGCTCCATCTTCTATGTTTGATTCAGCAAAACTTCAACTAATAAAACGATTTATTGAATATGAACAACAAAAGCGTTATCGATACCCTATACAGCTATGTTGGATTATTGGAAAGCTCATCAACGAAGAGCGGGTGACTACACAACAAACCAGTAAAGTAATTTATTACGCGCTGGCAGAGCAACTAGAGCCTGCCTATGGTGCATTTTTCGCCGCCACTCAATTGCAGCGCATGTGCTTAGTGTATCGCTATTTTCCACAGTGGGAGATGTTAGCCACTAATCTCTCTTGGAGTCACTATTTGATCCTATTACGCATAGTAGATACCAAGGCCCGTCTGTTCTATTTGAAAGCTGCCGCTAAAGCGCAATGGTCAGTACACGTGCTAGAGCGGCAGATTAAAGCACTGTATTATGAGCGAGCAATTGCTCAACGAGCACAGTCGTCTCTTTTGAACAAACAGCACTATATATTTGAGTTTGCGGGTGAGCATGTGGACACTATTGCACCAAAAGAACGCCAATTAGAGACCGCGCTGGTGGATCATATTTATCATTTCCTTTTGGAATTGGGCTATGGTTTTGCTTTTGTAGAACGCCAAAAGCGAATGGTTACAGCCTCTGGAAAGACCGTCATAATCGACTTAGTTTTTTACCACTTCTTGCAGCAATGCTTTGTACTGATTGAGCTGAAGGTAGGAGCTTTAACGCATCGTGATATAGGGCAGATGGATATGTATATCCGTCTATTTGATGAACAATACCGAAGGGAAACCATCCATCCTACTGTCGGCCTGATCTTATGTACTCAAAAGGATGAGTCGATAGAACGATATTCGGTCTTGGCCGAAAATGATAAGCTACACGCCGCTACTTTTCAGTTGAACTTGCCAGATCTGCAAACATTAGCGTACCGCTTGAATGATGTTTACGATGAATATTTGCAAGGAAACTTAAATTAAAATCCCATACCTATGCCACATTTAATTTGTTATGACATTACAAAAGACAGCCTAAGAACCCGTGTTAGCAAGAAAATAACCGAATATGGGCTAGATAGAATCAATAAATCCGTATTTTTAGGGGTCATTGCTGACGAACGTTCTTTGAAAGAGTTGGTTCAATTCCTCCAGCAACTCCTCACTCAGCAGGGAGGTCCAAATGATAGCTTGATCATTATTAAAGTAAGCATTGCAGCCATTTTAGAACTAATTGTTTTAGGAAAAAATGAGCTAGATAAAGAGGAGCTAAGTGGCTCAAAACATACGCTAATTGTGTAAGCTTTTAACATTTGAAATACGCAAATCCTGAATTTTGATGAAAATCGAAATTTTGACATAGCTATTTTTTGTAATTTGTAATGCGTAAAAAACTGAAAGAAAGTAGCTAACATATAAGCGCTGAGACCACTTTCAGAAATCCTGTAAAACGTTAAAAGACGTATTCTTTAAATAAAAATGTAAATGCGTTAGTGTCTGGAAATGAGTTTTATGTGATTTTTTAATATTAAAAAATCACATCTATTTGTCAATTATTTCCAAAATGTGACTTCATAAAAAGGGGTACAAATTGTTGAAAACAAATGTTAAAATTATTCTCTGACATTCAGATGATAGATGTTAAAACGGCAAAAGCCCATAAATAAACGATTTTTTGTAAATTTGGGGAGCTAAGGGTAGGAGAGCATTCCAATTATAGGTAGGACTGCGACATTCTGAACGATTAAAAGCCATGATAATGGTATTTAGTAGGAGAGCATTCCAATTATAGGTAGGACTGCGACTTTTCCCAATACTTTGTGCTTTTAGACATAGTAGTAGGAGAGCATTCCAATTATAGGTAGGACTGCGACCTGAGTAGCTGATAGTTTGTCTTCAGAAATAAAACGTAGGAGAGCATTCCAATTATAGGTAGGACTGCGACCATGAAAAAAAC
>JBCCRH010000290.1:0-8163 GCA_039208045.1 Bacteroidota bacterium | reverse complement strand
TCCCCAATCCATCAACCGATTTAGTCACCCTACTGTACCCCAGCACCACCGACGCCCAGCCGCAACTAACTGTATTTAACCACCTCGGTCAAGCCATTTTGCGCAAGCAACTCGACCACAGTGGCCAGCTACAGCTCCATGTCTCCCGATGGGCGGCAGGTGCGTATGTGGTGCGGGTGCAGATGGGGGAAACTGTGGTAGTGGAACGGTTGGTAGTGCAGAAAGAGTAGGCTTCGGCTACGCTCAGCCTACTATCTTAGCTTTATCAAGCTTCAGCTCAGCACTAGTTAATAACAGATCAAAATTTATGCTGAGCGAAGTCGAAGCATATCAATCATTTTATTTTAAGCTGTTTGTCTCTGCCTTAGGCGGAAGGCGGACAGCTTTTTTTATGCTTCTCTGACAGGAAAGCTTTTTTTCTTCTCTATTTTTGAGTGTTCTTATTAGGTTTGTTTCTTTTTCTCACGTAGTGTTTCAAAATGCTCAGGGCCCTTTTTCTTTTATCATTATTTTGTTTTGCCTTTGGCAATATTATTGGTCAAATTCCAAGTTTACGGCCTGCTTTGGTACAAGCGCTCGTTAGTGAAAATGATCCTACTCAATTTTGTTATAACTCTATTGTAGTCGATGATTCAGGCAGGCTATGGCTAAAGCCTTGTAGTGTTGCCGAACAACTCTATGGGCTCAATGTCGTTCAGTTCGACGGCTATGATCGTTGGCCTATCACGGTGCGGCCGAAATCTTGGCAAGGAACTATCCAGAGTAACCTAGAGGGGTTTTCCTCCAAAGGCTTTTTGTATGGTTTTATCAACCAGAATTATGAGAAGTCAACGCTCTATAATTTCGACATTTCCCGTAGTCAATTGAAGCATACTTCTATAGTAGAAGGGATAATAGGTGGAATAGAGGAATATGAATCAGGCAAATTCTGGGTGTTGCAAAAGGTCAAAGGAGCTTTCAATATTCTACACTGGGATGGTTTACAAATAGACTTATATGCGACTATCCCAAACAAGAGTCACACGAATAGTTTAGACCACCCTTTTGCGAACCAAGCCAAGTCTAATTTCATCTATCAGGATAGTGCCTTATGGATTATTGATAAATACCTTCCGCTTATTTCGTTCCATATTCCGGCCAAGTCGATCAAGAAATATAACGTAGCGTCCTTTCCGGGGTTCAATAAGGGTTTAGCCTCAGACCTATCTGTAGCAAATTCTGAAAGTTTTGTAACTATTCGCGACAGCATAGTCTACTTTATGCACGATGTGCTCAGCCCACAATTTTATCAACTTGATTTGCGTAAAGCAACAAATCAATTTTCTCCGATCTCCTTTGTATCTCCTCAAAAAAAGGCAGAAGGAATTTGGCAAGATGAGTTAGGTAACCTCTTATTTATTTATGAAAATACAGATAAGACCACGGGTGCGATACTACTAGATAATAACAAACAGCTATTTGATTACACCGCAATAATAGCGAATCTACCAACGATCGAATTTGTGCATGGAAGAGATTTTAAGCAACAAGCCCTATTCGGTACTCGCAGAGGTGCCTATTTCGTACAGCTATTTCAACCTAACTCCATTTCTACCATACCGACTCCCAGGGGGCCTCGTCATATCAGACAATTGGATTCGGATGAATTTATCGTTTGGATTGATCAAGATCCTAAAATTATAAAAGATGGGCAAATAACGAATCGCTTTGAACAGAGTTGTTTTCAAGCAGCCCTTGAAGTACCTGGGCGAAAAGGACTATTAACAGATTCACAGGGGCAAGTTTGGCTACAAGATCGCCTACAATTGCGCAGATATATGCCAGATTCAGACGGCTCTTGCATCCGGTATCCTTTTGGAATGGAAGTCGATAGGGCCCAATTTCTTCCAAATGACAAATTGATCATTCAAGAGCTTAAGAATAAAGAGCTATTCCAATTTGATTTAAACACGAAGGAGGTATCACCCATTTCATCAAAACCGCTCCAATTCAAGAGTATCATCCATGATATGCAGGCCTCCTCCAATGAAATATTGTGGCTAGCAACAAATGAAGGATTATACAAAGTCAACTTAATCAATGGCGAAGTAAAACACTATGGGTATACTCCCGATTTTGAAGATCATCGCATTTTAGTCATTCACGAAGATCGTAGAGGGCATCTATGGTTGGGGACTGTTAGTAGGGGAATTCAGGTATTTGACCCACAAAAAGAAGAAGTGTACCAAGTCATTAACGAGACAGATGGATTGAGTAACAATATAGTAGTTGGTATTTTAGAAGATGAGGATGGCGATATTTGGGCAGCAACATATAACGGCTTGTCATTGGTTAGCCCAAAAGGCAAAGTGATTACTATCTTAAAAAAGAAAGATGGGTTATTACATAACGAGTTTAATCGATATGCTCATTTTAAAAGTCAAGATGGAATGCTATTTTTTGGAGGGGTAAATGGCATTAATATTTTAAATCCTCAACTTGTCAAACAACAATTGAAATCCTCACAGTCCACCAACATCTATACTACACAGCTCACCTATTATGACGCTAAAAAAGAACAAACTACTTACCTACGCAATTATGTACCTCATACAACACCTCTAAACTTAACGGCCGAACAACGCTTCTTAACGGTCAATGTTGGGATGTCAAACTATGGGAATAGCGCCACTAATCGCTTTGCCTATCGCTTAGCTGGTTTGCAAGATGATTGGAATTATATGGAGTCAGAGCATATTATTCGATTGCCAAATCTTCCTTCTGGCAACTACCAACTAGAGATAGCAGGCATTGACCACAATGGCAATTGGACTTCTAATACCATCCAAATTCCAATTCGTGCTAAAGAGTTCTTCTATAGGCAGTCTTGGTTTTATGTGCTTTGCGCAATGCCCTTTTTGATCTTTGCTTTCCTCTGGATTCGCCGCTTGCGCTATGAAAAATATCGCTTAAAGCAAGAGGTCTACAAACGAACCCTCAAAATCCGCCAGGATAAAGAATTAATTCAACAGCAGGCCAATGAACTACAACAATTAGACCAGATGAAGTCGCGCTTCTTTGCCAATATTTCCCACGACCTGCGCACACCAATCACTCTTATTTCTGGCCCAGCAGAGCTATTGGCAGAAGAAGAATATATTCAAGCAAAAGGTGCCTTCCACAAAGCAGTCCTAACCATTAGTAAGAATAGCAAAAGACTCTTGGGCCTGATTGATGAAATCTTAGATTTAGCTCGACTAGAATCTAAAACGGTCAAACTACATGAAGAAATTATCTCTGTAATGGCATTTACTCAATCCATTTTCGACACCTATTCCTTAGAAGCACAGCGCAAAAAGGTCCAGCTTGATTTGATTGTCGAGGTTGAGGATGCAATGAAGTTGCTGGTTGACCCCAATCGCTTAGAAAAAATCCTAAACAATTTGCTAAGCAATGCGCTAAAATTCACCACTCCTGGCGATAATATCCAACTTCGTATTTCAAAGGATCAAGAGCAGATCATTTTTGAAGTAGCCGATACAGGCCGAGGTATCCCTGCTGAAGATTTACCACACGTATTCGAGCGCTTTTTCCAAAGCAAAAATCCGCATTTAGTACAAACTAGTGGTAGCGGTATTGGCCTATCCCTATGCCAGGACTTTGCCAAACTAATGAAGGGTTCCCTTACGGTAAATAGCACTTTTGGTCAGGGCAGTACGTTCCGCCTCAACCTCCCCGTGAAGGACTACGCTAATGCTTCGCCTTCACGGCACGCCAAAACGCCAAAACGCTCAAACACTCAAACGCTCAAACTCCCAAACTCATTACCCCCGAAACGCTCAAACTCCTCAACTTTTCGCGTCATGATCGTCGAGGACAACCTAGAAGTACAAGGCTTTCTCCAACAACTATTGGCACCCCATTACGAGATAATTACCTTCGATGATGGCCAAGAAGCCCTAGATTTCCTGGTTTCCCAAAAGGGCAAACCACTCCCAGTAGACCTCATCCTATCAGATATCAACATGCCCCGACTAGATGGCTATGGCCTGATTGATGCAATCAAAAAGGAAGAACCATGGCGACAGCTTCCAATGATTATGTTAACTGCTCGTTTACAAGAACACAGCAAACTACAAGCCTTACGAATGGGCGTAGACGATTATTTAACCAAACCATTCTCCCCTACCGAGCTAAAAGTGAGGATCGCTAATATTTTAGGAAACTACCAAAAACGCCTAGCCTACCAACAAGAATACCTAAAAATAGACCCCGCCTTTGAAACCACTCGTTCTGCCGATCAAGTATGGCTAGAAGAACTAGAAAAGTACACCCTCGCTGCTCTAAGTCAACAAATTGACCTCACCGCCAGCTACCTTGCTCAACAGATGCACATCAGCGAACGAAAAATTGCCCGTAAAACCAAGCTCCTTACAGGACTCACTATCGGTCGTTACATACAAGAAGTAAAACTTCAAAAAGCCCGCCACCTGCTCGAACAACGCACCTTCGAAACCATTGCTGAGGTCGGCTTTGCTTGTGGCTTCAAGTCCCGAAGCTATTTTACCAAAGTATTTACCGAATATTTTGGAAAAAGCCCATCCAACTACTTAGAAAGAAATCAAGACTCTTAAACCTATAATTTCCAACCCCTTACATCACACTGGTAAAATATTGACACATTCTGGCAGGATAACGTTCACCCTCTACTACCATTTTTGAAGGGAATGATTGATAATTAAAATCCTTTAGAAATGAATAGTAGAGCTAACCTTTTCAACAAGCACAAAGCACTTTTTTTAACATTAATTCTTCTTTCAATTACAGTAAATTTCCTATTCGCACAAAACACCTTGGGCGCTGACGGTGCGATCTATGAAGTTGGCTATTCAGGTACCTACATAGACTACGAAATACCCACTACTTTATCGAATGGCAGCTATGAGATCAAATTCAATTTGCTAGGTGCCGATGGTGGAGGAGCTACCGTCAATAGTAACTGCCGAGCTAGGGGTGGTGATGGTGCTTATGTTACAGCTACTTTTAATATCGGAACAGGGACAGGCGAATTACAGCCTGGTGGCACTATTCGATTTATTGTTGGACAAGCAGGTGAAAGTCTAAAGATAGGTATCGGTGATGCTACCAATGCCTATGGAAATGGCGGCGGTGGAACTGGTATCTTATATACCTCCAGCTCATCGCCAGACAATTTGGGAAACACCCCGAGTAATAATCTTAATGATGCAGGCAATAAGTGGGTCATCTTGGGGGTCGCAGGAGGAGGCTCAGGAGCATTCCGCCAAAGAACAGAGGCCCTAATTAATGTATGTTGGGATGCTCAACATGGCCAGGGCGGAAGGAGTTCCACTAGCGGAGGTGACGGCAGTGGTACTGGAAATGGAGGGACAGATGGTGATGGTGGAACTAATGGTGCTTCCTGTTTTGGGTGTAAAGAAAATGGTTTAGCTGGTGGTGGAGCCTATGGTGATGGCGATGATCTTGATGGAGATCTCTACGCAGAAAGAGGGGGTACTACAGGTGGCGTTACTAGATATGAGGGAAACACCTATAGTTATGGATATGGTGCTGGTGGCTATCTTTCTGGTGACGGTGCTGGCGGTGGCGGCGGCTACTCTGGAGGAGGAGGTGGTGGTGGTACCTTAGCTGAGCATGGAGGTGGAGGTGGTAGCTTTGTAAATAACCAAGCTGTAGAGTCCAGCAAGTCATCAGGAGGCTCCAATGAAGTAGATGCTGATAATGGCTATGCAGAGTACCAAATCTTGCAAGTCGGCACTCCAGTTGCGCTCTGCAACTCTAGGTATACGATCACTTTAGGTTCAGAAGAAACCAATGTTAGCCTTTCCGTAGCTGATATTGACAATGGAAGCTATGATATAGGTGATGGTACTATCGTATCCAGTAGCATTGATAAGACCGATTGTTCTACCCTAGAATTTGGCGACAATACCGTTACGCTAAGTATAACAGATGATGATGGCAATGTCAGTACTTGCCGTAGCTTAGTCATTTTGAAAACAGATTACAGTACTATCACCCCCTTTGATGCTGATGATCCTGCTTTGAAGCTGGTGGAATACTCTGGTACGTATGAAGAATTTTACATCCCTTTTGAAGGAGACAACAGTACGATCACCTTTATATTAAATGGTGGTGATGGTGGCTACGCACGAATGAAAGCAAATGTTTGCGGTACTTGTCGATCTGAAGGCGGCTCTGGAGCAACGGCTCAGGCAAATTTTGATATTGGCTGTGAGGCTGGAGAGTTGGAGCCCGGAGGTCTAATCCGGTTGATTGTTGGTGAAAAAGGCACTAATCATACTGGTAACGACGTACTTTGTACGGGTGCTGGTTCTGGTTCTGGTGGTGGTGGTACTGCTGTGCTATACAAACCTTATGGCTGTAGCGCCTGGGAAGTATTACTCGCTGCTGGCGGTGGCGGAGGTGCCTATCAGGGCATGTTTAGCGGTGGCTGTGTAGATAGTTCGTCGGGGCGAAATGGCAATACAAACGTCAATGGTAGTGGCACTGATGGGAAAGGGGATTCCAATGGCGGTACTGGCGGAGAAAATGGAGAAGGTGGCCAATATAGTGGAGGATTATCCGTCCGATTTGCTGGTGGAGGGGGTGGCTATTTGGATCATGGTTCCAATGCCAACTGCGCAGGATCAGGAACCTATGGCGGAGGTTATGCTGGTGGCACTACTGGTGGCGCTGGTGGCAACAAGGAAGGCCTAGATTGCGCGGCTGGCCGAAGCGGCGGATTTGGCTTTGGAGGCGGTGGTCTCTCCAAAGATTCTGGTGGAGGGGGTGGTGGCTATTCTGGTGGCGGATTCGGAGCCTCAACAGGTGGTGCTGGTGGTGGCGGAAGCTATGTTAATACTTACTATACGTCATTCTATAACTTAGATGTTGAAGAATATACCGATGATCCTGAAAATGGCTATATCTATTATCAATTTACCAATGATGCTTATGGCATTAATGCAAGCGTATCTTGCAAAAGTACCGTTAGCGTTTACTTAGATGAATCCAATACCGCAACTGTCCTACCTGAAGATGTAGTTGATGATGCCTCTGCCAACTGTGATAGCTACTTAACCTTAAGCTTAGGCGATGCTGGGGCCTTAGTAGTAGATTGCAGTAATATAGGTATCAACAATATTTCACTTACTGCATCCACTCCAGATGGCTGGTCATCTACCTGCTCTGCCTTTTTGAGGGTAAATGATCCATTTGCGCCAGAAGCAGTATGCCAGGATATTACTGTTCAGCTAGATAGTGATGGAACTGCTTCCATTAATGGATCAGATGTAAATGGAGGAAGTACTGATAATTGCTCCGCTGAATTATTTATATTGGATATTTCTGAATTCACCTGTGACAATATTGGCGAAAATAGGGTAACGCTAAGCGCTTATGACCCTTCCTTTAATGGTAGTTCTTGTGTTGCCACAGTAACAGTGGAAGACCCGAGTAATGGTACCTATTGCTGCCCTGCACCCAATGCAATATGTCAAAACATTGAGGTAACATTAAACACTGAAGGGATGGCATCTATCACCACTAGCCAAATTGATAATGGTTCTACCGCAGAATGCACTATTGCCAGCTATTTATTAAGTGAATCTTCTTTTGACTGTGATGATATCGGTGAAAATGTTATTGGTTTATTAGTGACAGACGAACAAGGAAATACAGGAAGCTGTGGAGCACTTGTTACCGTCCTTGCAGCAAGTAACCTAATGGCACAATGCCAAGATATTAGCGTTCAGCTAGATGCTAATGGGGAAGTTTCCATTACAGCCGATGAGATAGACAATGGCTCTACTTCGGGATGTGGTACTGTTCCCACCCTCAGCATCGATCGAACTGATTTCTCCTGTAATGATTTGGGTGAAAATACCGTGACCCTCACTGCCGACGACGGTGAAAATACGACTACTTGCACCGTCACCGTAACGGTCGAAGATGATATAGCGCCCAGTGCAGATTGTCAAGACATTAACGTTTCTTTGGATCTCACAGGAAGCTATACCCTCGCTAATGAGGAATTGGATGGTAGCTCTAGTGATGCCTGTGGTATTAGCTATAGCCTATCTCAATATGTCCTAACATGTGATGATGTGGGAAGCATACAAATCACACAAACGGTGACCGATC
>JBCCRH010000289.1:0-8167 GCA_039208045.1 Bacteroidota bacterium | reverse complement strand
GCTTTTGGTGAGCTTTGGAGTTTCTCGCTCACAATAGTCCATGAAGATTTGAAAATCTTCAACAATGGTCTTCCACTCTTGAAAGTTATGCTGACTCATGTATTAGGTATTATTAAAATAAGCTTCCCTGCCGAGCAAAGCTCATTGGATTCTCCAGCTCCAACAACCGACGCTTAAAGTCCAGCCCATAAAAATAACCTTGCAAATTACCATTCTTGGCAATCACGCGATGGCAAGGGACGATAATCGCAATGGGGTTATTTCGGTTAGCGAGGCCTACTGCTCGGACAGCCGTTGGATTGCCTATTTTTTCCGCAATAGCGGAGTACGAAGTGGTGTGGCCATAGGGAATCTCCAAGAGCGCCTTCCAAACCGAGCGATTAAAATCGGTAGCACTCGACCAATCAAAGGTAAGTTCGAAGGCTTGGCGCTTTCCTTCAAAATATTCCGTGAGTTGCGTTACACATTCTTGCAAATGAGTAGGGACTTCCTCCATTCCTGCGCAAGCAGTATCCTCCGTTTGCAAGCGCACCGACTGAATGCCTAGCTCGCTCCCTACAATTTTGAAGCAACCAAAGGTGGTGGAGAGGAAGGTTTGTTGGAGCATGGTGTTGGGTTTTTCCGAAAGGAAAGATAAGGAATCTTTTGAACACACGCTTCTTGATTATTTGTTATCTTTAGAAGTAAAATATATTTCAATTATGAAGACAGCGACTGGGCTGACTAATCTGCAGTTAGAATTGTTAAAAATCTTCAGTTACAACTTAGAAGAGCAGCAATTATTAGAAATCAAATCCTTACTTGCCAACTATTTTGCTGAACAAGTCACCAAAAATATTGATCAATTATTTGAGGAGAAAGGCTGGGGGTTGGAGAAGATTGAAGAATGGTCCAAGGAGCATATGCGGACAAGGTATGATTAGTTATGAAAGTGGTTATTGACACTAATGTGCTGCTAATGGCTTTACCCAAACGGTCTCCGTACCGGCCTATCTTTGACGGGCTTATTCGTAGCGATTATGAATTGCTCATCACAGAAAGTATTTTTCAAGAATATAAAGAGATTATTGGTCAGAGAACAACTGAAGAGATTGCTAACAATATCTCTGATTTATTTTCTCAGCTGGAGAACGTAAAGTTAGTAAAGGTATATTTCAGATGGCAACTCATTAAAAATGATCCTGATGATAACAAGTTTGTCGACTGTGCTATTCAAGGGAATGCGCTCTTTATCGTAAGCAATGATGCTCATTTCAAAGAGTTGAAGAATATCGATTTTCCTAAAATGGCTGTATTGAGCGCGGATGATTTCTTAGCAAAGTTAAGCGTCTAGTTTTCTAGAAGAACTCATTTTCTTGTACTCAAAAAAGGAAGCCTTGGATAATCCTGTCGCCAAAAAGAACCAGGGAGGAAATAGCCAGCACAACAACCCCATTCACTTTCATTCGACGCTTTAACAGGGCCTCCATACATATAGCCATTGGTTTTGTAAATGCCTATGAGTGGCACCAAAGGGCGTGCATCTGGGAAGTCTTCATAGCCCAATCTCGTAGGGTAATGTGCATAGCCATAAGGGATATCCCTTCTATTGAAGAGATGAAATTCTAAGAAGGCAATATCTAGGATTCTGAATACATCATGGTAATGTCCTACACGTTCATTTTTATAAATCGCTTTACAGATAGTATCTCGATGCGCGAAATAACCGTCCACCACGGCACCATTCATCCATTTGAGATAAAGCATTCCCGTTAGTTTCGTCTCCTCAAGATGTACCATTGGAATTTTAATTTCCTTAGATTTTTCTTTGGTGCCATCTCTGAGCACATCGTCATTATCAAACATGACAGCCTTGTTCCAAATCGGTAAGCCCATATTTTGATGGTTGATCCATTGAATAAATTCATCTGGATAGTGTTGCTCTAAGTAAGTTACAACGTCTTTTATTACTACTGTTGCCTCTGGGCGAGCAGCTAGAAAATCTAGCCCGGTTTCGATTAAAAGAGCTGGGTAATGATCAATGTTTTTTAGTACGGAGGGGTGGTGCTTGGTAACATAATCATAGGAGAAGACTTCACCCGATGCCTGAGCAAAAAGCTTTGTAGAGAGCAGGAGCAAGATGTAAAAACCTGTAAGGAGAGAGCGAATCATATTTTTCTATTAGTTTTCAATCGATTTAATAACAAATACACTGCTGGCACTAAGTACAAAGTCAGCAATGTCGAGCTGGTCAGCCCTCCAATAAGTGTCCAGGCTAGCCCATTTTTCCACTCGGAGGCGGCACCGCTCGCGAGCGCGATGGGGATCATTCCAAAGATAATAGAAATCGCTGTCATTAAGATGGGGCGGAGGCGGATGAGGCCAGCCTCTACTAAAGCTTCTTTTTTTGACTTGCCTTCCTGCTGGAGTTGGTTGACAAAATCGACCAATAGGATCGCATTTTTGGCGACCAAGCCATTGAGCATGATGATGCCGATGATGGAGAAAATATTAAGTGATTCCATGACTAAAGCGAGGGCCAAGAGCGCACCGATGAGTGCTACAGGTATAGAAAAGAGCACAGCAAACGGATCGAGGTAGGAATCGTAGAGTGCAACTAAAATCAAGTAGATGAACAAGAGCGAAGCACCAAAAATAAGGCCCAAGCTGGCGAAAGATTCGGCTTGGCGCTTTAGGTCGCCACCAAAATCGATGGTGAGGCCTGGAGGCGGAGGATGATTGGCCAGCCAAGCGGTGATGTCAGCGCCGATATCGCCGATAGGGCGGCCGATGGATTGCGATTGTACGATGATGGCAGGGACGCGGTTGTAGCGTTGCAGCAAAGCTGGGCCGGTGCTTGGGGTAATGCTGGCGAACTGACTCAGCTTAAGCTGTTGCCCTTTTTTATTGAGGAAAGTCAGGTTGGCGATGTCTTCTCGACTGGTGCGGTCGAAGGCGTCGAGTTGGATTTGGATGTCATACTCACGGCCACCCTCGCGGTATTTTGCGTCGGAGTTTCCTCCAAAAGCTACCGCTAATGTGTAACCTACGATTTGCATATCGAGGCCATTGTCTTCCATAATGGGGCGGTTCATCTGGATGTCAATCTGTGGGGTGCCGGTGCCGGTGGAAAGCTCGGATTCGATGGTGCCCTCCATCATTTTGACGGCAGTCAGCAGACTATCAGCGTACTGCTGGACAATGGCGTAGTCGGTGCCACTCACTATGACCTGTATGGGCACATCCCCAGCACTGCCGAAGAAGCTCGCTTCGCTCGACTTGATTTTTACACCTGGTAAGCGCTCTGCTAAGGCTTTTTTAGTCTGAATGGCATACAGCGAAGTAGAAAGTGCTCGCTGGTTTTTATCCACCAACTTCACCGATACTTCCGCTAAATTAGAGCTAACGCGACCCCCGCTGAGAAAACCCGTTTGGCGACCAGCCAACGTAAAAACGCCCTGCACTTCTAGCTGCTCGAATAAGTAAGCTTCTACTTGTTTTGCGGTGCGATTCGTTTCCGAAAAAGTAGCGGATTTGGGTAGTTCTAATTGGATGATAAATTCCCCCCTGTCGCCAATGCTCAAGAAAGCTGTTCCAATGAACCCTTCCGTAATGAGCAAGGCAGAAGCCGCTAGCAGGCCAAGTGCCAGGAGAAGGACCAATACTGGATAGCGCAATGAGGCCTTCAGGGATTGGGCATACTGCTCGGCTAGCCATTGCAGGCCTTTTTCAAACCCTCCAAAAATCCACTGACCGAGCGTGGAAGTATTTTCTTGCTGCGGGAGCCTCGCGGCAAGCGCTGGGGCAATAGTATACGACACAAACAGACTCATCAAAATTGATACCGCTACAATGACCGCGAACTGCTGCATGATGATCGCTACAATACCAGAAGAAACAATCAGCGGAATAAACACGACCACCAATACCAGGGTAATCGACAAGGCGGTCAGAAAAATTTCCTTGCTGCCATCCAAAGCTGCTTGCTTACTAGATTTGCCCATTTCGATATGTCGAAAAATATTTTCCAACACGACAATCGAATCATCCACCAGAATGCCAATCACTAACGACATCGCCAAAAGTGAAAGCACATTGATGGTGTAGCCCATAACATTCATGACAATGATCGTAACGACCAGAGAAGCCGGAATCGAGATCATAACAATGAGCGCATTGCGAAAGCTATGCAAGAAGAACAGCATGACGACCGCTACCAAAATAATAGCCAAAATCAAGTCTTTAAAAACAGAGTTGACGGCCTCGATCGTAAAATCTGTAGTGTTGGTGGCAATAGAAAACTGTAGATTTTCTGCTTCGAATTGCCCTTCTAGTTCCTTCAGTTGCGCTTGAATACGTGTACTCACATCTACTGCATTCGCGTCCGATTGCTTAAGAACAGAAAGGCCAATTGCTGGCAAGCCATTCACCCGAGTGAGGTCTTCTACGTCCTCCTGTGTGTCCAATATTTCGGCCACTTCGTATAGCTGCACTTGCGTGCCCAAGGGGCTTTTGAAAATAATCAATTGCTCCAGCTCCTCCAAGGATTGGAAGGTGCCTGCCAAGCGCAGCTGGATTTGCTCCTGATCATTCTTCAGTTTTCCAGTCGGAAATTCCAGATTCGCCTTGCGAATTGCTTGTAGCACCTGAAGGATGGAAATGCGGTTTTGCTCTAGCTTGTCCAAGCGGACATTCACCTGCACCACCCGCTTTTGGCCTCCAAGCAAGTTGATTTGGCCGACGCCATCTAATCGAGTTAGGGCAGGCAATACGCGCGTTTCCATTAGGTCGTAAAAAGCGGTGCCGGATAGGCTTGAAGTGGCGCCTATGTTCATAATAGGCCAGTCGTCTGAAGAAATTTTGGATATGGTCGGCGTGCGTGCGCCAGGGGGTAGCTCGCTGGTAATGGCGTTGAGCTTGCGCTGGGCTTCTTGGATGCGCAGATCGGGGTCTGCTTCGAAGGTCAGGGCTACTGTAACGATGGAGAAGTTATCGATAGAAATGGAGCGTAGAAAACGGATGCTTTCGAGGGTAGAAATGGCATCTTCGATGGGTTTGGTCACGCCATTTTCCACCTCAGAAGGAGAAGCGCCAGGGTAAATGGTGGTGATCGTAACAATGGGTGCTGAAAACTTAGGCAGCAGCTCGGTATTAAGCTGAAAATAGCTTAGCATGCCCACAATGCTGAGCACTGCAAATAGGGCGACTACTAAAGTTGGGCGTTTGATGGCTAGTTCGATCATTGCACCACGTTTATAGTACTACCATCTTCCAGGTTAATCTGACCGCTCAGTACCACGATGGCACCGCTATTGAGGCCACTCAACACCTCCACTTGTCCATCGATGGTTTTTCCGGTTTGCACCAACTGCTCTTTTGCTTTGCCATCCTCTACTACAAATAGCTTCCCCGCATCCACACTTCCCACAAAAGCCTTTCGTGGCAGAGCAAGCGGCAGCACGACCTCCCCAATTTGAAAGCTAGCCTTACCTGACATTCCCGCTTTAAGCGGAAAATCGCGGCGATTGCTCACGGTTACTTCAACAGGATAGCGCTTGGAGAGTATTTCGGACTTTATACCAATAAAACTCACCTTGCCCGGGTAGCTTGCTTCCGGAAAAACCTCAGCTCTAGCCTCCACTGACAAGCCCGATTCTACCTGCACAATTTGTTCTTCCGTTAGCTGCACTTTGAAGCGCATTTGATTGACATTTACAATCTGGCAAATAGGCTTACCCTGCCCCAAAAAGCCGCCTACCATAGGCTCTTGCGTGCGCGGAAGCAGCACAATCGTTCCCGAAATCGGCGCTTTGATATAGGCGTCTTGTAAGCGTTTTTCGAGCGACTGAATCTGGATTTTTGCACCTTCTAGCTTGACATTCGCTTCTTCGTACTGCGCTTGGGTGACGCCGCCTTCGCCAATGAGTTTTTCCATACGAGTCACATCTTTTTCGGCCTTGTCGAGCTGAAGGCGCGTGGCATCCAGTTCGTTCTGCGTGTAGGTATTGTCCACTACGATCATCAAGTCACCCTTCTTCACATACGAACCAGGGCGAATAGTACACTGCACAATTTGGCCATTTACAGTAGAAACTACCACTAATTCTTGAGCTGGCTCAAAGGTACCGTTGACGGTAAACGCCTGATTAATCGTTTTGGCTTCCGCCCGAATGGTAGTGACCGGAATAGCTGCTATCTGAGTGGTCGCAAGGGCGAGTTGTTCTTCTTTTGTGGCCTTATTTTGGGCGAGTTGCCACCAAATAGCTCCAGCAATCGCTGCGAGGAGGAGTAGTGTGAGCCCTATTCTGAGTATACGTTGCATGCGCCTGAGTTATTGAAATGAAGCCATGAGATCACCCTTCGCGTAGCTGAGGTGGAGTTCTGCTAGTTTGTACTCCAACAGGGCGGTTAAGTAATTGGTCTGCGCCTCGCGCAGGGCTGTTTCAGCATCGAGCAAATCCATAATAGTGCCTACGCCTTCGCTATAGCGAGATTGCATGACTGCAAATACATTAGCGGCTACTTCCTGCGTTTCGGCTAGCGATTGGATGTTGTTGTACAATATTTGTAGCTGTTGCTTACTTCGGTTATGCTGCAATTCTAGGGCTTGGGTAGCAAATCGAATATCTTCTTGCTGTTGGAGTTGCTCTACTCGAAGTTGCTCGATTTGTGCGCTCTTTTTATGCCCATCGAACAGGGGCATTTCTATCTGTACGCCCAGTAGCGCGGCCGAGTACCAGTGCTCTTGCTGGCCTATTTCGTTGAGGTTGTCACCTAAAAGGCTTACGCCAATGTCGCCTTGCACAAATACTTGGGGGTAGTAGCCTGCTTTTAGCTGTTCCACTTTGAGGGCGGATAGGCGTTGTTGGTTTTCTAGCAGTTGTAGTTCTGCTTTTTGGGTACCAACGAAGGTGCTATTGCTTGGCGGCGAAGTAGGCGCAGTGATGGAGGCTTCCTCTAGTTGGATGGGCTGCTCCAGAGGCATGGCCATCTGGTATTTGATTACATCGAGCAGTTGGGCAAATTGCAAGTCTAGATTGGTTAGTTTGTTTTGCAGATTGCTTAGTGCTACGCGCAGGCGATCCACATCTATTTTTTTGGCAAAGCCATTCTCGTATTGCTTGCGAATGAGAACGAGCAAGCCTTCTACCTTACTCAAATTAGCTAGTAGTAAGTCTCGCTTTCGCTGCACGATAAGCGCTTGGTAGTAGCGCTGTGCCAGTTGGTGTGCAACATCATCCGTGGTTTTATTGACTAGTAATTCATTGACCGTTTTCAACTGTTGAATGCCTTCTTGACCCAACGAAAAGGCCTTGCTGTAGGCGAGTTGGCGCACTTGTACGCCTACGTGCGTGTTGATGGCTTTTCCAAATTGCAGGCCGACGTCCTCGGCATCGGTATTGAAAAGGAGTCCTGGTGCAACCGTCGTTGGTAGCTCAAAGTTGTAGGCGATGCCTGCGTTAGCATTGACTTGGGGTAAAAAACTGCTGCGCAGTTCCTGGACACGATAGGTGGTCTTTTGTTGCTCTAGCGTGGCTTTTCTGATGTGGGGGTGGTTGGCAATCGCATAGTCGACGCAGGCTTTTAGGCTCAAGCGGAGGGTGTCAGACTGGGCTGATGCTCTGATGGAAAGTGCTATGCAGCAGTAATAAATGAGCAATAAATTTTTCCTGCTCGACCAGGCAATGAGTAGAATGATTTTCATGTATTAAAGATAGGACTACTCTCGCGGATTGCAAATCCGCTGTGCGCGGGCCAGGCTTATTATCCTTATTGAAAAGCTTAGCCGTTAGCAAAGTACACCTCGGAGACCTTAAGACCTCCGGAGTCTTAAGGTCTCCGAGGTGTGCCTAGTCCCAAATTCACCGCCCAGGCAGCGGCACATAGCCCGTCTCCCCCGGCACCATATCAAAAGTTTGATCCGCCCAGCGCTGCTTCGCAGCTTCCAATTTAGCTTTATCGGACGCCACAAAATTCCAATAAATAAAACGCTCTTCCGGAAACGGCTGCCCACCAAAGAGCAGCACATGGGTATGTTCCCCCATAACAATTTGGCAAATATCCTCTTGCTTAGACACCATCATATTGCCCTTCTCAATGCGCTCGCCGCAGGCACCAATATAGCCATTTACCACGCATACCCCAATCTCGCCGTATAGCTGCCCCGCTACGTCCAGCAGCGCTGCTT
>JBCCRH010000288.1:0-8178 GCA_039208045.1 Bacteroidota bacterium | reverse complement strand
TGAAAGCCCTTTCTACCCGCAATGATGATTTTAAAACGGCATCCCGCCCCTTTGATAAAGATAGAGATGGC
Source organism: Bacteroidota bacterium (assembly GCA_039208045.1). GTDB lineage: Bacteria > Bacteroidota > Bacteroidia > Chitinophagales > Saprospiraceae > JBCCRH01. The sequence continues at coordinate 8,107 of JBCCRH010000288.1, read as the reverse complement.
TTTGTGCTTGGAGAGGGAGGTGGTGCTATCATCTTGGAGGAGCTAGAGCATGCTAAAAAACGTGGGGCCACTATTTATGCCGAAATGGTTGGAGCAGGGGCCACTGCTGATGCACACCATATTACTGCGCCACATCCCGATGGGCTAGGCGCTATGAACGTGATGCGAATGGCCTTGGAGGATGCTAAGATGCAGCCAGAAGAAATCGACTATGTCAATGTGCATGGCACTTCTACGCCACTTGGCGATATAGCAGAAGTAAAAGCGATACAGCAAGTATTTGGCGAGCATGCTTACCAGCTAAATATTAGCTCTACAAAATCGATGACGGGTCACTTGCTGGGTGCAGCAGGAGCAATTGAGGCAATTGCTGGAATATTGGCAATTAATCATAACTTTGTACCTCCAACGATTAATCACTTCACCGACGACCCAGATTTAGATAGCCGATTAAATTTGACCTTCAATGAGGCGCAGGAGCGTAAAGTAAACGCGATGTTGAGTAATACATTTGGTTTCGGAGGTCACAATTCTTCTGTAATTTTTAAGCGGTTTGAAGAATAAATTGCTGTAGCATTCGAATACCTTTATTCTTCAGGCGTCGACTATAATTTTGTAAGTGCATTCTGACATAAGGAGTTTTCCAGATTGTTCGAAAACTCCGATTAACTTGTCAGGTAATTTATTGCCTGAAGATGTGTGTACTTAGTTAACCTAGTTTAACTATGGTAATCATTCGTTATATTTTTAGATTTTACAACTACTATTTATCCAAGGATAAGCAGTTTGTCCGCCGGCTCCGATCTTTGATTGGTTTTACACCTGCTAATCTTTCCATCTTTATTCTAGCCTTTTCGCACAAATCACAATCCTCTGAAAAGGCCTACGCTATCCAGAATAATGAACGCCTGGAATACCTCGGCGATGCCGTTCTGGGCACAATCGTAGCGGAGTACCTCTTCCAGAAGTATCCCAATAGTAATGAAGGCTTTTTGACCAAGATGCGATCGAAGATCGTAAAGCGAAAGTCCCTGAATAAGATTGGTGATAAAATGGGCTTGGATGTGCTCCTTTCGGAATACAACAATACTCGTCTAAGCCGCTCCATGTTAGGTAATGCAGTGGAAGCGCTGGTGGGAGCCATTTACCTAGATAAGGGATATGAAGGTACCCGTATCTTTGTAGTACGCAAAATGCTACGCTCTTACGTAGATGTGCATGAGCTAGAAAGCTACGATGATAACTACAAAAGCCAGCTTTTGGAATGGTGCCAGAAAAATGGGCAAAGCGTCAACTACAAGCTACTGGCACGCTACAAATTTGAGAAGCGAGATCGCTTTAAGGTAGCCGTGATGGTGAATGGAAAACGTTTGGCGACAGCCGACGATTTCAATAAGAAAAGCGCAGAGCAGACTGCTTCTGAAAAAGCGATGGTCGCGCTTGGTATTCTGACAGAAGAAGAAGATTAGACGGCCCATCATCCATGTCTAGTTGGAACTACAATACCATCCTCCAGCAAGCACCTGATGCACTGGTACTCGAAAAGGCGAAGCGATTAGCTCGCGCTTCCAGTTGGGAAGCGCTCTACCAAAATGAAGGGCTAATCTGGGGGATCGGGAAAAGCACCGGAGCCACCCGATATGAGGTAGCCGTTGATCTGGATCAAATGCGCTTCGCCTGCTCTTGCCCAAGCACGAAATACCCCTGCCGTTATGCGCTAGCCTTAGCGCTTTTATTTGCAGAGCAAAAAGAAAAATTCCGCTACCAGCCGCAAACCCCCGAAGAAATACCCGCCCTGTTAGCCAAGCATTTTGCCGAAAGGCAGGAAGCAAAAAAAGGAGAAGCAGGGAATACTACCACTACTACTTCCGAAAAGAACAAAGTAAAGCGCATTGTTCAAATGGTGGAAGGTGCCAGAGAACTGGAAGTCTGGCTGTTGGATGTAGTACGTTTTGGCATTGGTAATCAGCAGACGGACGGAAGCGATTACCTGGAGCAATTTGCTGCCAAAATGGTAGATGCCAAGCTCGGAGGTGTGGCACGCCGTATCCGACAATTACCACGCTTGGCAGCTCAGGCGAACTTCCCCGAGCGTATGGCGGAGGCTGTCGGGGAGTTGTACCTTTTGGCGAAAGCCCTCCAAAAATATGAGCAATTACCTGAAAATCTGCAAGCAGAACTACTCTCTATTGCAGGCTACAATCAATCAAAAGAAGCCATTTTAGCGCAAGCGGGACAAAACGACCAATGGCTAGTTATCGGGCAACAAGAGTCGGAGGAAGAAAATCTGCAAGTGCGAAGGACTTGGTTGTTGGGGGAACAATCACAAGTTGTAGCGCTTATTTTGGACTTTGCTTGGGGCAATCAGGGATTTCCTATGGAATGGGTAGTAGGTGGAGTGGTAAAAGGAACGCTAACTTTTTATAAGGGGAGCTACCAGCAGCGAGCGCTAGTGAAAACTTTTGAGTGGTCTACTGAGCCTTTTCAGGGCCTTATTGGGTACGCAGATTTTGAGGTATTGGCTGGTGCTTATGCCGATGCCTTAGCCGCCAATCCGTGGCTAATTACTTTTCCATGTCTATTGGAAGGGGTAGTACCTCAGCTAAATGATAATAAGATGGTGTTGGTAGATCAGCACCGTATGATGCTTCCGCTGCATGCCCCGGATGCGGTATTTTGGCAGATTATGGCACTTAGTGGAGGGCAGGGGATTCAGGTGTTTGGTACATGGAATGGTTCCCATTTGTTGCCTTTAACACTATTTGCAGAAGGACGGCTCATCAAACTTACGGTTTGATAAATGGGTTAGTACGAGTAAAATACATCGCTGATGCGCCAGCAAAAGCGAAATAGGAATTGTAAATTTGAAATAAAAACATGAGTGAATTCACACAAACAGTAAAAGAAGGCGCCCTGAAGGTAGTGAGCTGGATCAAGCGGTTCTTTGTAGCGATATTGCTATTAGCGGTACTTGGAGGTGGTATCTATTTATGGGCGTGCAACTGGACCTATAGTGATGGTACGCGTGCAGGAGTACTGATAAAAATTTCTCGCAAGGGGGTCGTTTGGAAGACTTATGAGGGACAGCTAAATCTAGGGGGCTTCAGTGAAGGTAGCGGCGATGGCTTATCGGGTAATATCTGGGAGTTTTCTGTTTGGGATGATGAGATATATGAGCAATTGCAAAGCTTCGAAGGGCAGCGCGTGATCTTGCAATACCGGCAAAAATTCAAGGCAATGCCCTGGCAGGGCAAGACGGACTATTTTATACAAAGTGTAAAGCGGGTAGAGGATAACTAGCGAAAATTCGCAAAAAAGGCAGGCTTTATGCTTTACTTTCTAGGGCAAAGCACGTATCTTTAGCGAAAATTCGCTAGAATATACTTGTTGTATCCAAAAAAATAGCCTGTCATGAACGATACCATGCTACAAAAAGAAGTGCTCCGGGGAGGCGCTTTCCTTATCAACGACACCACACCCGGTGATACTTTCATCCCTGAAGAGATTAACGAAGAGCAGCAGATGATTAAGGGGATGGTAGAGGATTACTTACACAAAGAAATCTTACCCAATAGTTTAAAAATTGAAAAGCAAGAAGGTGGTATTGCAGTAGAGCTGTTGCACAAAGCAGCAGAGCTAGGTCTATTGGGTGCACATATGCCGGAAGAATACGGTGGTATGCAGCTAGATACGAATACCAATACGCTGATTTGCGATGCTTTAGGCCCTGCCGGAGCATTCACCGTCTCCTTTGCGGCACATACTGGTATTGGTATGCTGCCCATTCTCTACTTTGGAGATGAAGCACAAAAAGACAAGTATCTGCCAGGCTTGATTAATGGCGAGTTAAAAGCGGCATACTGCTTGACGGAGCCAGGTTCTGGCTCGGATGCGTTGGCAGCAAAAAGTAATGTTACCCTCGCAGCAGATGGTACTCACTACATTCTGAATGGCCAGAAGATGTGGATTTCAAACGCAGGTTTTGCGGATGTATTCATTGTATTTGCCAAGATTGATGGCGCCCAATTTACCGGCTTCATTGTAGATCGCAATTCTGAAGGCTTGACCTTGGGAGCAGAAGAAGATAAACTAGGTATTAAAGGTTCTTCTACTCGTCAGGTATTCTTTGAAAACGTGAAGGTACCAGTGGAGAATGTACTAGGAGAGATTGGAAAAGGCCACTTGATTGCCTTTAATGTATTGAATATTGGTCGCTTCAAGCTTTGTGCATTGTGTTTAGGTGGTGCTAAAGCAAGTGCTGAGACTGCCGTAAAGTATGCTAATGAGCGCGTACAGTTTAAGCAGCCTATTTCTCGATTTGGTGCGATTCAGTACAAGCTTGCGGAGCAAGCCATTCAGATTTTTGCTGCGGAAAGTGCGCTTTACCGCGTTTCGAATTTGATTCAAGATAAGAATAAAGCTTTGCAGGAAGATGGTGTTTCTTTTGCGGAAGCAAAACTAATTTCTGCTGAGGAATATGCTATTGAATGTGCGTTATTGAAACTAGCTGGTTCAGAGGCATTAGATTATGTAGTGGACGAGACCGTACAGGTACATGGCGGTATGGGCTACTCGGAGGAAGGAACAGCAGCACGCGGCTATCGCGACTCGCGTATCAACCGCATTTACGAGGGAACGAATGAAATCAACCGTTTGCTTTCAGTCGATCAGTTGTTCCGTAGAGCGATGAAAGGAGCCATTGATATTGTTGGCCCAGCATGGGAAGTGCAGAAAGAGCTAGCTTCTATGCCGAGCTTTGACCGCCCAGAAGGCCCCTATGCAGAAGAAGAGAAAGCAGTGAAAGATTTCAAAAAGACGGTTTTGATGGTAGCGGGTGCTGCTGCAAAATTGCAAATGGAAGGCGAATTGAATTTGAAGGAAGAGCAGATGATCGTTATGAACATCGCCGATATGATGCTAGATACCTTAGTAGCAGAGAGCTTATTGCTACGTGTCCAGAAGCTATCAGGCATGGACACTAAAGTAGATCAAGAAATCTACGATCATATCCTCCGCGTATTCTTGTCGGATGCTACATCACGTATGCAAAAGAATGGTCGCGATGCCCTCGCTTCGTATGCAGAAGGCGATTTGCTACGGACTTTAAGCATGGGCTTGAAGCGCTTTACTAAGTATCCTGCGGTCAATGTAAAAGTAGCACGTCGTGCAATTGCACAGACGTTGATTGATGCGAATGCTTACTGCTTCTAAGCAGTAGTGTTGTGCTCCCCAGGGAGCTTTTCTTTGTCTGTAATGTTATCATGATAAATTTTGGCGATCTGCTTTCGGGTAGGTCGCCTTTTTCATGTCTGGCAGCCCCGTAGAACTTGGAGGTTGACAAGTTCGTGCTTGGTGAAACCTCCAAGTTCTGGGCCGTGGGGGGATATTAATATACGTGTACAAGTACTACATCCCTCGTGCAGTTGTAGCGAATAGGCAAGGTGTCTCCCAAGCCTTTACTAACTAGATATAGCATATCATCTAGCTCATATTTTTCCAGGTTGTAGCGATAAAATAACCTACCTGGATACATCCCCTTCTTATGTTTCCAAAGAACGATTTGGCAACCATGCAAATGGCCACTGAAAACTAGGTCAGAGCTATAGATAAACTTTGAAGGGTTCCTAGGTCTATGGCAACAAGTAATCTTGAGTGTTTCATCAGTGACTACGATGCTTGATTTGATAGCTCTTGGATGATTTATGTTAATGCTTAAGTCATTTACAGTTAAATGCCCTTCTTTGTTATCAAGCAAGATAATGCCAGAGGCATTAATACTCTTCATGGTAGATTTTGTATTCCATATCCTATCATGATTACCCAATATGGCAAAAGTTGGAGCTATACTTTTTGCAGTGCAAAAGAGCCGATATAAGTAGTTATAGCCTGCATTGCAGTCGAGATAATCACCACCAAATAGAATGAGACCAGGTGTTTCATTATGTAACATATCTAGTAGCTTATCGAGCATGGATTGGCTATATCGATTGAAATGCAGATCAGATAAATAGAGTATCGTAAAGGGTTGATTTATACCTTTAAAGTAACGATACCTCCGGATTTCAAAATCTGAGTTACCGTATCCAAGCTCTAACTTCTTCTTCATACCAAATAACGATTGCTAGGCAGCCCAAATACCAATTGAATAAGGGTTTTCTAAAGTTGAACAACCCCATTATCATATAGCATCCAATGGGAATCACATTAAAAATGGCCTTGATAATGCCAATGCGGTAAGTAGCTCTGATACTTGCGGAGATAGGGTATTTTACTTGATAAATAAGTATTGGTAAAAGGAACAAAAAATGCACTTCTATCAGATAAAAAATGAGGATTCCTATTAGGAGAGAGCTAAGTTTTAGCCCTGAGGCTACAATACTTACTACAGAACCTAGTAAGCAGCTGAAATACTTCAGATTACCAACTATCGAGTAGATTTTTGATTTCTTGAATGGATATAGCGGCGCTTGCATGTGACTGTGCATCCATTCTGCTCCGTCCATAAAACCAATTGGTTGGCAATGGTTTATCTTAATTTTGGATGCTATCCGCACTTTTGATTTATGAAGTAGCTCGATGTACTTAAGCATAAATCAAATTTATCCAAGCCAGCCAAGCAACTGCATTGCCAAATACAAGCATCCGATGATAAAGAGTTTCTCGTTTACCACATCTATGTATATGAAAAACGAATTCATCATAACAGATGGCCGTAGTAGTGTAGAGCAACACGATTAAAATGGGTACCAAAAAATATTGAGGTTGACTACTGAGAGTAGCTAGGGTCATTAAGATAAACATGCTAAGGCCACCTACCCCCAGTGCTTGTGCTTCGGCATCTCGTTCCTTTTTTGATATTTTCAATTCAAGTGGATTTCTATGATATTGCCAGTCCAGTACACCACCAAAGGTGGCAATGCCACCTGCAAGGCCAATCAGATAAATTTCCCAGGGTAAGAAAGAGGTATTAGTAGCAACCCAATCATACTGTTGGTGATAACTAATGACGATAAAGCTAATAAAAGCAATGCCGGGCATGAAGAGCAAGATTAAGGAGAGGTAGTTTCTAAATTTCGATTGCTTCTTTTTCATTGTAATGGTTTAGTATTTTTTATCATCACCCATTTCATAGATTACCAGATATGGGTTAAAATCATGTCTCCCTGCCCGCAGAACTTGGAGGTTTTACTAAGCACGAACTTGCCAACCTCCAAGTTATAGCCCAGGGGAGTATTATTTAAAAGCCAGATCAGGATGCGCTAGGAGGTATCTTTCCGTTTGCCGATCCTGCCAGTTCCAGTCCCGCCAGTTTTGCTTAGCCTTTCGAGTCATGAAGCGTTCGCTTTTTTGTCGGAGCAATCTATCAATAACGACTTTAGAATAGGTGCTGCGATTTATTAGTACATCCTGATGAGCATATAGGATGGGAATATTTTTATCTGACACTTCATGCACCAAGAAGTAGACATCCAGCGACCCTTTTTGGTGGATGAGAATATTATACTTAGTGATGAGGGTGTCCCAATTGACGGTGCTGGCAAGTAATAGGAGTAAGTAAATCGCTAGGCAATTGAGTTGGAGCAAATAAAAGCGGGTGCGCTTAGCAAACACTTTTTGGTAGATGGTCCAAATAGAAAAGATAGTGAGGAGTAAGAAAAAGAAGACAGCCAATCGTTTATACGCTAAGCCATAATGATTGACATAGTGAATATTGCGCATAGCAACCGATAGGGTAAGTACTAGATTCTGAAAGAGCCAAATACCTGCGAGTGCTTTTAAGAAGTCATTATTAGGGAAAAAATTTAGATTTCTTCGAAAGAAGTACAAGACAATGGCAATTGCTAGAGCAATGGTGAATAGCAAGAGCCAGGTACCTTCATGTACATACTGACTCAATTCTTGGGGGGAGGTATTCGAATAATCAATCCATACATAGCGGAGGTCAGTAATATTAAAAAGGAGTACTACTCCATTGAGCAGCGCGAGGGTGAGCAGCCCCAGCCGGTACTCATGTTTTAGTGCAAGTAGTTTGAAGGAACGCTGCTGCTGATCTGAGGCTGGGCGTTTTCGCGAAAGCGTAAATGAAAAGCTAGTACCAGGTGGCATC
>JBCCRH010000287.1:0-8179 GCA_039208045.1 Bacteroidota bacterium | reverse complement strand
CTCGTGCTCCGCCTGAAAGTAGCGTACCACATGGCGACCAATGGTGCCATGACCTCCAATAATGAGTAACTTCATGAGCTGGATTTATGAAAATAATTACTAATCTACAACAATAGCCTCAATGGCTACTTGGTCTTTCTGATCTTGGACTAATACGCCTCAAATCATCTTTTGAGACGTCTCAAATTTTTGTTGCAGCGCAAATAAAGGAGCAAACGAACAATTTGTGAAGGTATTCAATAACTAAATTATTTATCATGCGACTGTATTCAGCCTTCTTTACACTTACCTTACTATTCATTGCTCAGGTCAGCCTTTTTGCGCAAGCAAATACCCGAATTGACGGCAATGGAAACATCCAGACCAAGACCATCGCCATTCAAGAGTTTGAGCATTTTCAAATCAATACGCCTGCTCGCGTCCTCATCGAGGCTGGCAAAACGCCCAGCCTGCGTATCACTATGGATGAAAATATTTTTGATCGCTTAAACATTGAGGAAACAGGCAGAACCTTGTCTATTGCTCCTGAAGGCTGGATCGAGCCCACCCAATTTGATATTTACGTAAGTATACCCCAACTAGGCAAGATCACAACTAGCGGATATGGCGAATACACGCTGGAGGGAATAGCTGGCGAGCGCCTGGAGGTAGAGAATGGCGTAGGTACCATGGAAATAAAGGGGACAGTGGAAGATATACTCATCAGGTCTAGAAAAGGAGAAATTGATGCATCTAATCTGGTGGCACAAAAAGCAACGATTTATCTGAGCAGTTATACGACAGTATTTGTTGATGCCCGCCAAAAACTAGAAGCGTATCCTGGTAAAAAGGGAAAGGTGATCTATACGTCGACCCCTAAAGAATTGGCGGTGCAGCTAGATGCACCTAAACAGCTAATGACTAGAGCACAGTACGATGCGCTTCCCACACCGCCACCAGTGCAATACGTCAACTTAAAATTGCATAATAATAGATTAGCATACACGTCTATCCGAATCGAAGGGCCCGAAAATCGCCCGTTCGGGTACGGCACTAGCATCTTCCCCTTCTTCAAGCGGAAGGAGCGGTTCCCAGTAGGGACTAAGATTTTCCAGCAATTGAATGATGGCAGCGAAAAGCTACTGGTAGAAATTACACCTACTGATGATGATAAAACGGTGAAGTTGTTCTAAAAGTCATTATCGTTGAAAAATTGCAACTTCTCTTTTCGTACCGTAAAGGCCATTTCCTTGAGGAGGTTGCCTTTGCGATCTTTGACTTCGGCGCGCCATTTCCCACCTTCATTTACAGTTTTGTAGCAGTGCGTCTGCATATCTTCGATGGGCAGGTGGAGGTGCTGAGTATGGCGTAGGGTATCTTGTTGGTACCACTCTACAAGGATATAATCGCCTTTATAGTTGTTTTTCACTTTGAGCCAGCAGTGTGCTTTATCCCCAGGGTCGAATACTTTCTTGGGGTTGAGCGGGCGTCGGGCTACTACGCTTTCGCAAAGTTCCATTTCGATGTCCATTGCTGGAATTTGGCTCCAGCCAATAGCTGGTAGGATGAGGCAAGCCACTAGTAACAATCTGGAGATAGTATTCACGAATATAATTTTTTATTGAGTAATAATCGGCCAGTATAGAACGGTGAATAATACTGAAAAATTACAATATATACTGAGCAAAACCTACTGCTAAGCGCATTGTGCGATAAAAAAGTAGTTCTCCTTATATGCGTATGGAAATGCCCACATCCAGGGCTCTGTTGTAATTTCGGTAGGTGCCATTAGCTGGAATAACTCGGAGCATTCCAAAGTTGTATCGTACAAATACTTTTCCAATAATGGGCAGTTCATAGCCAACTCCTCCAATCAAGCCACCATCCATTTTTATCACATCGGGCGTAAAGCGCTGGGTAAAAATGATCGGATCGGGCTGATCATTAATGTTAGCTACTACGCCGATGTATCCGCCGACTTCAATAAATAGATTTTCATCAGGAAAATAATTCAGGTACACAGGCACGCGCCCTTCATAGCTTCCCATCAAGCGCCGCTCATCAGATACTGCGATAGGGCGGGTATTTTTCTGCACTGCTAAGTCCGCACCTACTTGAAACTGACTACTCAGATCAATATATTTGGACTTATTCATCCGGGCAACAGGCTCTCCCCACATCTTAGGCCAATTTAAATCGGCTTGCCACCAATTGAGGCTGAATGCTGCACTGATGCGCTCTTGTGCGTACATCGCCTCCCCCCACAGAAGTAAACCCAAACCCAGTAACCAATATTTCATAAAAAAGTAAGCGTTTTACCGCCCGAAGCGGATGGCCACCCATAGAACCGAAAAGCACGCAGAACTAGTATTTCAGTGTGTGTCTTTTCAATAAGTATCCTTCGGGTGATCGTAGTATCTATAATATCTACAGGTATAAGGTGCTCACCTAGCTAATAGTTCTTTTTCTACAACTATTTTAGTACTTTGTGTTACTGAAAGTGTGACTTATCATGCTTTCGCGCAGTCCAAAAAACAGAATTTTAATTAACCGAAAAATTATTTGATTTATGTCTTTAAAAGCTAAGTACCAACCCGTATTAGACCTTGGCGAAGAATTTGGTGTAACAGATGGCTATGTAGAAGAATTGGATGGACTTTTAAAAATTGGAGGAGTAGCTGAAACCCAGTACTACAAAGATCGCATGTGGGACAAGATTAAGGAAATTGGTGGAGATGCCCCGTCTGACTTGCAGGCAGACATCAAAGTAGCGATCACTGACTACTACCACAAGCACACCGTATCTAGCGGCGAAAGCTTGTCAAAAATTGCAAAGCACTACTACGGAGATATGATGGCGTATAAAGCGATCTTCGAAGCAAATACAGACCAATTGAAGAGTCCGGATGTGATCCATCCTGATCAGGTATTGGTGATTCCTAACCGCTAGTCTCGACTACGCTCGACTAGCTGGCAATAATAAGGCGGTTCATTGTGCTTCTTGAAGCAGAATGGGCCGTTTTGTTTTAAGCTCTCCGGTAGCCGAGCGATAGCCGAGGCTACCCCTCCAAGACTTCCTGTAGCACTCGATGGGCATTGATTTCAGGAAAATTTTCTAAGTGCAATCGATAGTAATCTAATAGGTGCCTGACCAGCAATTGCCGCTCCCGGCGTTGCATGGCTACATTGTGGCAATCTTCCACAGAAGTTTGTAGTAATTGACTTAATAGTTGGCTGGCCGTATCACTCAGTACATGCGGTTGGGTGGGCGATTCGGATACAAATATACCTTCTTGAAGGTCAAAGATAGGGTGCTCAGGGGTGCAGAAGCCGCCTGGCATGAAGCCTAAGTACATACTAAGGTCTAATAGAAAGGAAAGGTGTAAGTTGGAAACAGGAGTGTTAGTGCGATCGAGATGCGTGAAGGTATCGAAGAGAAATTGAAAGAGTCTAGGGTTTTCTTCGCTTTCGCGAATGGTTTTTCGGGCCACTTCTGCCATGAATAGGCCAACGGCGCCACGGCGTAAGTCAAATGGAACTTGCTGATAAATATAAGTAGGGCGTAACTCTTTGATGCGATTGAGATCGCGATCCTCCCGGTCGAAAGCAACCATTTCTACCAAAGACATCACTTGGAGTAAACTAGGCTTAATCTTTGCCTTTTTGCTGCGCACCCCACTGACGATATACTTGCGCAAACCTTTTGCTTCAGTGTAGATGTCAACGATCAAACTGGTTTCCGAATATTTGATTGATTTAAAGACAATCCCTCGCGTTTTTATAATCATTTCCCCTCTTTTTGTAACAAAATTTGGTTTGCGCTCGTCCTACTGAAAACTGCCGAACTAGTAATTACGTATACTTCAACACCAAAAGAGTATTCAACGGTTGCAAAACCTTATTCATCCCTAAAATAAGGCTGCTTATCGAAAAATAGGCAGCAGAAGCCACCTTCAGGAAAAAATTCTGTCTTTCAAGTATTACACCGACTTAAATAAACAATTTGTAAAGAAATCACCGCAAAAACAGTATAAAATTTTAACATTTAATTTAACCCAAACAGTGCACCAAAAACCAATAACTGTTGTTTACTTGCACATATATTCTGGCAAGGCTCAGTAAAAGCATTAAAAACCAAACATAATTCTGAGCAAAATTAGAGTATTCACCCGACTGAAATTTTTTATATCATGAAACACATCACAATCACTCTGATGAATTTGTTGCTTGTGCTAAACATGAACGCCATGCAACTGACCCAATCAATCGAAGAAGCGACACTTGTTGAAGTACAAGTAGAAGCAACTGCGAGCAGCGATGCTTGCTGCGACCAACCCAATTTTGCTGTGAAAGCAGCTAACAATAATGGCCCTGAAAAAGCCAAGAAAGCTGCAGCCATCAAAAAGCTACACAACGGAATCGTTGGAAATTGGGAAAATACGGTCTATCCTTTTGAAGTAGACGAGGCAGGGGTCATTCCTGGTGCTTTTTTGACGTACAACTTCCACCAAAGTGGGCACTACACAAAAATTGTGGGCAACAAAGATGTAGCGATCAAAGAGCAGGGGCAGTGGAGTATTTCTGCTAATGGCAGCTCTATTATTATGGAGGCTAATAATGGAAATATCTCTGAGGCTACCATCAAGCACTTGCAACTAGACGAATTAGTATTAGAGCATGAACTAAAAGTGAACAATGCTGCTTTTTGCACCAAGGAAAAAAGCTTTTTCTTCAATAAGCAGTAAATCCAACTCGCCTTCGCTACGTTGACTTCGGCTGCGCTCAGTCAACGTAGCGCAGCCGAAGGCAACGGAGCGAGTCAAAACGCCAAATCCTCGTGCTCGCCCAAATCTTCTTGTTTGTAAAATTTCTTGGTAAATGCCCGTTGCTTTTGTCGCTCCAATACAAGCTTTGCCAAACCTACATTAGCGGGTTCTTCCGCATAGGGCGATAGCGCTGCATTTACTTTCTTTTCAGAAATATCAAGGCGGTACATCAAACTGAGCAAAAACTCCAAACGGTATTCGATCATATAGGCAATCTGATCGGCCAAGAGGTCGAATAGTTGTTCTTCGGTATACGTCTGATCAGTAGCGGACTCGATTTCAAAATCTCTCACGATCATAGCTGCTGTACTGTGGAGTTGGTCGTCTTGCATGTATTACTTATTTACTGCTTTTAGCATAGAGCGATGGATGGCACTTGCTTGTTTTACGCCCGATAGGCGCATCGTCAATTCAAAATCAGCCACATAATTGCGGAGAACCGTCTCTACACCACGCTGCCCATCAATAGCTAATCCGTAGGCATAGGGACGACCGATGCAAACTGCTTTTGCACCTAGTGCTAGCGCCTTAAACATATCGCTTCCACTACGCACGCCACTATCCAATATAATAGGCAATTGGCCCTTCACTGTCTCTACAATCCTAGGGAGGGCTTGGATCGTGGAGGTAGCTCCATCAACTTGGCGGCCCCCATGATTGGATACAATAATTCCATCTACACCATAATCTATCGCTCGGTGGGCATCGTCCTCATGCAGAATTCCCTTTAGGATAATAGGCAGCTTAGTATGTTCTCGCAAAAAGGCTAAGTCTTCCCAATTGAGGGCCGGATTGGTATACATACTAATAAAAGTACGCACTGCCTTTAGAGGACGCGACGAGCCAATGTTTCGCCAAAATCCACCTGGGTAATTCGACCAAAGCTCGAATAACGATAAAAAGGTCTGCGGCCGAATGCTCGCCGAAGGACTATTGCCATCATCCTGATAGGCATCTACTAGCTTTTGAAAGACAGGATCGCTAGTGTACTGTGCAATCCCTTTGCCTCGCAAAAAGGGTAAGTAAGCTAGGTCCAAATCGCGGATACGCCAGCCCAGCATGGTGGTATCCAGAGTGACCACAATAGCCGTGTAGCCATTCGCTTCTGCCCGCTGCACCAAGCTCGCCACTAGATCATTAGAGCTACTCCAATACAGCTGAAACCAGCGTGGGCTGTCGCCCATTTCTTTAGCAATAGCCTCCATAGAAGTAGAAGCCTGATTAGAGACGATAAATGGAATATTGGTGGCATGGCAAGCACGCGCCACTGCTTTGTCTGCTGAGCGATGTACCATTTCCAGCACCCCTACAGGAGATAGCAAGAGAGGAGAAGAAAAGCGTTGCCCCAAAATTTCCACCGACAGATCGCAATCCGCTACATTATTGAGCATGCGGGGTACGATTTGCCATTGACGAAAGTCCGAACGATTGGTTGCTACTGTTTCTTCTAGACCTGCCCCACCAGCAATGTAAGCATATGCTTGTTTTGACATATAGTCTTTCGCTTTTAGCGCAAGCTGTGTAGGCTCAGCAGGTACTTTTGGAAGAATACCGGCCATTCCCTTGGTGAAGATGGATCTTTGGCGTTCAATAGCCGATAAGGAAGTTGGTTTTTTCATAGGTGAGGGCTCGCTTTTTGTTCGCCTTTTCGGCAAAATACAAACCTAAAGCGTCCCCCGCAAGGCTTGTTCGCGTTCAATAGCTTCAAATAGTGCCTTGAAGTTGCCTTTACCAAATGACTGCGCTCCCTCTCGCTGAATGATTTCGTAAAAGACCGTAGGTCGATCTTGTACGGGCTTGGTAAAAATCTGAAGCAAATAGCCCTCCTCATCGCGATCAACTAGGATATTCAAAGCCTTCAGGGCCTCGATGTCTTCCTTGATGGTACCGACCCGCTCCAGCACCGTATCATAATAGGTATCTGGTACGTACAAAAAATCAACGCCACGCTTGCGCAGCTCCCCCACCGTATGTACAATATCATCTGTAGCAATAGCGATATGCTGCACCCCAGCTCCTCTGTAAAAGTCCAGGTATTCCTCAATTTGAGATTTCTTCTTGCCTTTGGCCGGTTCGTTGATGGGGAATTTGATGTAGCCATTTCCGTTAGCGACCACCTTGCTCATCAGCGCTGTATAATCAGTCGATATATCATTATCATCAAAAGTGACGAGTAGTTTAAAGCCCATTACTTTTTGGTAAAATTCTACCCAATGGTTCATCTTGCCCAGCTCTACATTTCCTACGCAGTGGTCGACATATTTTAGTCCAATGGGTTGGATGTCCATTTGACTGGTGCGCGCTTCGAAGCTGGGCAGGAAGGCTCCCGTATAGTCTTTGCGTTCTACAAAAGTGTGGATGGTTTCACCGTAGGTGTGGATAGCTGCCAGTTTTATCTTTCCAGCGGTGTCTTCCAGCGTTTTGGGTAAAAAGGCTGAACGGGCACCATTAGTTATGGCATCGGCGTATGCTTTTTCAACATCATCTACCCAAAGTGCTAGCACTTTTACACCGTCTCCATGTAGCGCGACATGCTGAGCAATAGGATGATCTGGATGTAGCGCAGAAGTGAGCACAAACCGAATTTTGCCTTGCTGTAGCACATACGAGACGGTTTCGCGCGCTCCTGTCTCAGGGCCTCGATAAGCTATTAGGCGAAAGCCAAATGCCGACTGGTAATAGTAGGCTGCCTGCTTGGCATTACCAACATAGAATTCGATATGGTCAGTGCCGTTAATTGGAAAATCATCTTGCTGCACGTGTTCAGCTGTAGAGGGGAGTATATCCATAATAGGTGGTGATTATTTAGATAGGTTGTCAAAAAGTCTATTTAGGGTATGTATCATTTGGTCGATTTCTTCCGTAGGTATCCCTTCCCAGGCCACACCCCGCGCTCCCTTAATAATGGGCTGCACTTCTTCAATTTTAGCTCGGCCAACAGCTGTCAGTTTGATCTGGAAGCGTCTTCTATCAGTAGGGTCAGTAATCCGCTCTGTCAAGTCTTTTTTACACAATAAGTCAATAATGCGCGTAATGGTAGGCGCATCCTTGAAGGTCGCTTTCGCTAAATCCAGCTGGCTATGGCCGTCTTTGTGCTGTAGCTCCTGTAGCACCACCCACTGATCGATGGTAATGTCAGCTTGTGCTAGTTGCAGTTGCTTTTGGAAGTACTGCTTCATGCGTTTTGCCGTGCGCTCTAGTACCACACCTGGCAAGAGGGTAGTGGCGATGGGTATGTCAGTTTGGCTCATGTCAATTATTTAGCACAAAAATAGTTGTTGCACTAACTAATTGCAAGTAAAATGTTGATATATGCTCTAGCATCACCTAAAAAAGCCTAGCACGCGCCCAGCGGATTTGCAATCCGCTGTAGG
>JBCCRH010000286.1:0-8214 GCA_039208045.1 Bacteroidota bacterium | reverse complement strand
TAGCTAGCTGCGCTACGGACGATCCTATCCCCATTTCGGATGAAGAAGACTTCTCTTTTGGCGATCCACAAGCAGATAAAAACTACATGCTTTTCACGCGTAGCGGCTCCTCTGCCAACGGGTTTGTGACAGGCTTTGATACCTTTCCGTCAGGCCAACTTGATATCCCTTCGCTCCCCACCACAGTAGCTTATCCAGCCATTTCAGGGGGTATTGCTTTTCGCAATTATGTGGTGAATCAGCAGAAGCTGTTTGGAGGGCCGGGCTATGAGCGGCTGATCTTAGACGAGGCATTTATTCCCAGAGAAAATGGCATCATTGAAACCTTTGGTGGTGGGAGTGCGATGATTTTTCTGAATGAATTCAAGGGCTATTATGTAGATAATAATGCACTAGATATTCAAATTTTTGATCCAGCGACTTACCTCACCATTGGGACTATTGACTTGTCGGACGCTTTTACTATTCCTACGAATCCTGCGAACTATTATAGTTCTTTCTACGTAAGAGGCAATCGACTATTTGCTTGCTTATACACAGGGCTTGATTTCCCTCCCTTTGTCTACCAAAGTGCGGTAGGAAGTATCATCGCTGTGATTGACACGGATACAGATACGTACTTGAAAACCATTTTTAAAGCCAATACAAAATACCCAGGGCAGCCCTTTTTGCGCTTTCAGCAAAATGCCATTGATGAGGAGGGCACTATCTACGTGGTCACCCAAGGGGGGCTAGGTTTTGATGCCAGTAGTGGGGAGAATACCCCCGGCACCATCCTAAAGATTCTAGCGCAAAGTGATGATTTTGACCCCAACTATTCTTTTCAGCCCCAGCTAAAAATTGGTAGCTCAACAGCAACGATTGTAGTAAACAGCGGCTTCTTGTATGCAGCTGATGGCATAGCCTATACCAATGTGCTATTAGAAGACCCAATGACCGCTACCGATCTAGTCAATCAACCACTGATGCGCTGGGCTAAGCTCGATTTGGTGAACCAAACGGCCCGGCTCGTAGAAGGCGTTCCTGCCAATGTGGGATTTACCGCAGGAATGGCTTACTACTACGAAGATAAAGTCTACCTAACGGTGTATAATCCAGAAGAAGGGATCAATGCGCTTTATGAAACAGCGACAGACTCCAATATGGGTACGTTAAAGCTCGATATTGAGGCTGGTGGAATTATCTATGGCCTGTATCAGATAGACGAGAACAACTAAATTTAAACACTATAAAAATCAACTGTTATGAAGAAAATTTTACCTTTTTTAACGGTATTATTTACGTTGCAAATTGCCACAGCACAGCTGCTTCCCAATGGCGATTTTGAATCCTTTGCAACCGAAACCTTTGGCACCTTCGAACGGCAAGGTGGTATGTTTAATTCGGCTACTTGCCAAATAGATGGAGGGGAGTACATCGCTAGCGATACACGTACTGGTGAAGAGCGTCCCACAGGATTTCGCACCTCAGATGACTATTTGGATCGGACTACACCAACTTACGTCACGCAAACGATGGATGCCGTCAGTGGAAGCGCTATCCGCTTAAGTAGTGACTTCGTCACTTTTGGGCTACTTGGTATCTTTGATGTAGAAACGCTCGTGCAAGATGCAGTTCCAGTAGACTACCCTTTTGGGCCATTGCCCGTGGCTATAACTGGTTTTTACAAGCACACCAGCGGCAATTCGGTTACTATTCCGGCAGGAAGCTGCGCTAGCGGCGGGCCGCTGGCAGAGGCTACCGTATTTGAAGGAGGCTTTGCTATCTATGCCCAGTTTTTTGATGCCGAAGAAAACCTCATAGCCGAAGTAGATACCGTGCTACAAGATGCAGCGACTTACACCGAATTCAATATCCCCGTGACGATACTAACGCCAGGGGCGGTACCTGCTACCTATCTATTCATCCTTTCCTCCTGCCCCGAATTTTTGAGCCCTAATATGATCAACATCAATGGTTCAGAGAGTTTTGTAGATGAAGTAGACTTTGAGTTTGTGACTTCTACCCAAGAACTTGTATCGCAGCAGCAGGCGTTCGAACTCTTTCCCAACCCTACCACTGGCCTGCTCCACCTACGCTCGGAGCTTCCATTAGATGAGCCCTTCTACATTTTGGATCAGTTAGGGCGAGTCTGTATGAGTGGTGTTTACAAAAGTGAAATTGCGATTCAACATTTTCCTGCTGGGGTATATTTCTTTAAGTATGGTGGAGAGGTACAGCGTTTGGTGAAGCAGTAGGAGGGGGGTGTAAGCTGCGTGGCACAGGCTAGGTATGTTTGTGTACAAGCTTAGCCTGTACCATGCAGACAGCTTGTCCACCCGTAGGGCAAAAGCACCAAATGCTTTTGCCCATACCATTTGGATTTCATAGCTAAAGATGGGTTCATTAGCTTGGTTTTCGCCTCAAGCCGGCTGGGCTTCTACTTTTTTCATCGCCAAAAAAGTAGACAAAAACGCTAGAAAAGGCAAGATTTATCACGCCACAGCGTGACTCCTCCGTCAAACAGTGCCTTTTCGTGCCACCGCCACCTAACTTAGCGTGTTCTGTGGCGGTTTTATTTCCTAGTCCCCTGGGACAGCATCATGTGCATTCTAAGCATTACAGACAGTTTGTCCAACTGAGTCGGACAATACGATCCATGCTATGCGTTCAAGTGATTGTCCGGTAAGGACAAACTGTATATAAACCAGCCTCGGACTCACTCAGAGCGCCCGACTCAGTTGGGCAGCCTAATCATCCTGAACTGAGGATGTTCTTGCCACGCGGACAGCTTGTCCACCTTTGGGGACAGCATCATGTGCATTCTCAGTGTTATAGACAGTTTGTCCACCTCTGGGGACAGCATCACGTGCATTCTAAGCATTACAGGCAGTTTGTCCAACTGAGTCGGACAATACGCTCTGTGCTATGCGTTCAAGTGGTTGTCCGGTAAGGACAAACTGTATATAAACCAGCCTTGGACTCACTCAGAGCGCCCGACTCAGTTGGGCAGCCTCTATGTTCTAATCAGCCCGACCCAAGGATGCTCTCCCCCATGATGGCTTTCAATCGCTTCTCTCAGCCAGCTCTTAGCCGTTCGAGGCAGATGGGGAAGTATACTGCTCAAGTCATGCAAGTCTTTCTCTTCCATCCACTTTGCTTTGTAAAGCAAGACGATCTCAGGGGCAAGGATTGGAATACCCAAGGGAGATGCTTGGATCGCTTTCGCTAAAGGATAGGTAATAGCCAAGTGGCGCCGAAAGCGCCATTCTTCCGCGCTAAACTCATTGAGCAATACTTCCAAACCCTGACCTAATGGTGCACGGGCATGCAGTTCGTGAATCGGTAATTCCAAATATTGTTGAGGTGCCCAATGATAAAAAGTGCCATCCACCACATATTGCCATTGCCAGCTTGGGAAGTAGGCTTTTAGACGCAATTGCTCCATTCGCGGAATAGCAATTTCGATATCCTGATGGGATCGCGTGACCTGGTTTAAGAATAAATCAATGGCCCAGCCCCCTGCTACTGCCCAGGTGCCTGGATACTTGGCCAATAGCGTAGCTATCGCTTTGGGAACTTCAACGTGCATTTTTTACCAAAAATAGAAAATGGAAGGCGAATGATGATTGGCTACAGCTTTCCTGCGTATTAAAAGCAGAGCAAATTCGCTTTTTCATAGATGAAAAACTCGTATTGCAACGGATACTACCAGCTGAAGCCAATAACAAGATTGTTGGCATTCGTATTCGATTTCAGGGCAATGGCATAGTGAAAGCTGTGGAGCTAGGCAATAGCCGTGGGCAAAAACGCAGCCTCCATTAGGTGCAATAGTCAAGACTTAGTCTGACCGTTAAGGGGTATCAGACGTCTTGCTTGGCAACAGTTATTTCATTAGTTCTATTACTTTTTCTAGTGCTCTATCTTGCGTATCAAATTCCAAACTCATTGCTTTAAAGAGTGCTGTCTCTTCTCTCGGATATTCAATTTTGTAATTAGGAGGAATGCCTGTTACTTCAAATAGTTTCCCGTCCATCGTTTCATAAACTTCGTTTGATAAAGAGTAGACCCAGCCATTTGGAAGTTCTTTATAAAGCATGTCGGATAATGCACCTAGAGTGTTATCTCCAACTATTGAAAAATTTGAAAAGCTCAATGTCGCTATAGTTGTTATTTCAGCGGCACTAACTGTGTACGGACTTGTAAGTATGTACACACTTTTTAGGTAAGCTGGTTCTGAAGGCTTTATGTCAATGATTTGATCTGCTGAATAGGCGTCTTTAAATCTTCTTTTCTTCTTGAAAATATCATATTCCTTGTCTATAAAATGACTGATAAAGGCAAGCCCTATCCAATCAAAACCTCCGGAATTAAACCTCAAGTCAATAATGCAGGCATCTTTATTCTTAATTTCACTAACAATTTTTGTTGCTATGGTATGTGTGCCATCAATTAGGTCTTTTTCATAGTCATTACTGGCTTGTGCTTTTGTCCAATATTCATTTGCATCCGCAGCGCGGTAATCTGCAAGTCCATCCATCCCATTGAGTTGTATATAAGAAATATTGCTTCCTACATTTCCCCACGCGAGTTGTCCGCTATTGTATTTCTGGACATCAGTAACGAAATTCTGCAAGATTTTATCCTTTGCAAGATTTTTATAGTCTACAGTGTCTTTTTCTTGATTTAATTCGTGCCATTGCTCATCAAATTCATCAGGTACTTCAAGTTCAGCATGGTCATCCCTTAGTTCTAAAACCATTTTTTCTAATAATAAGTAGAACTCAAAAGATGGTGTGTTTTCTGTGAATTGAGCTTGGTATTTCTTTTTAAGTGAATTCCAATCGATATGGCGTTCCTTGAAAAAAGCATATTGGTCATTAAATGTATTCCAAAGCGTCTCAAAATTATAGGTGTTTCCATTGATCTGTTGCGCTGTAAGGTCTTTACAAATCATTGGCTTTGCAGCTAATTTCTTATATGTGAGAATGGTGTAACCTTCCAGGTTGGTGAAGGTATGTTTGTCAATTTTTGTTACCTCAGGAAAGTATAGTTTAAAATCTTGTCTAGGGATTTTCCCATATGGATAACAATTAAAAGTACTGCTATTATAAAATACAACTAATGAGTCATTAAATTCAATTATTTCTCCTTCTCCTTGTTGTTCGTAATATCCGCTAAGTTCGAATGTTGTTGCTGTTGATTTCTGTTGTTCGGAATGCTTGCAACTGCATGCGATAAGGATAATTAGAAGAACTAGTACTTTCTTTATCATGAAACTCTTTTTGGAAAGACGGTCTTTTTTCAACAATAGTTGCAGCTTTTATCTTGTGAGACGTATTCATCTACACTGTGCCAAAGTGGTTTGCATGTAGCAAACCAGTTAATCGTCAGTATATGTTGAAGAACATTTAGCCTCTATTTGGGTAAATAGTCTCTTAGAATTTCGGCAGTCTTCTGGATTAATGCTCCGCTTGCCGCCTGTTTGTACGCATCTGCGTGCGCAGGGCCAAAACCGCCCTGGTCATTATCAAAATACGCTCCAGAATGATTCTGATAAGCTTCTTCAACAGCCAATTGGTATAAGATAGCACCACCCTTATCCGCAGGCGACCAAACCCGGCCAAAGCCTTCGCGCACCATTCTGGTATTGAGCAGGGAGCCGGGGTTTACCGCGATGACGGTCAGGTCAGTTTTCGCTTTCGCTAGATGGAAACTCCAGGTCGTCAGTGCTAATTTACTTTGCGCATAAGCATCATGAGTAGACAAGGACTGCCCCCCAGCTAAGGCATCTAAGGAAACACTTGCCTGCGCCGCAGAGCTTAAATTGATGATTCGAGCCATTTTTTCTTTCTGCAATAAAGGCAGTATTGCGTGCGTCAATAGGTAAGGTGCGAAGTAATTGACAACAAAGCGGAGATCAACGCCTGCTTCCGTAGTAGACGCAGCACTCTTGTATACCCCCGCATTATTAATCAATACATCTAAGCGATCGAGTTGGCTATTAACCTGCTCGCCCATTGTCTTAACTGCTTCTAAATCTGAGAAGTCAGCCACGAATCCATCTATTTGGTTGTTATTGGATATACTTCGTACTTCCGCTATTACGGCAGCTAATTTCTCTGCGTTTCTTCCATGTAAGTAAACTTTATGGCCTTCTTTCGCCAAAGCGATAGCCGCTAGTTTTCCAATGCCATCTGTACTTCCGGTTATTAAAATAGCCTTTTGCATGTTGATTTGTTGTTTAATGAAAATGAGGGAGTATCTTTTCCGCTAGCTCTCCTAGTGTATGCTCAATCGGTTTGCTATTGAACCGTAGGTTAATAGCTACATGATTGACACCGATCTCCTGCAATTGATGAAGGTATTCAATTAAATGATTTGCACCCAATCGCCAGCCAAGGTGTATCGGCTGTGGCTTAAAGTCGTCGTCCTGCATTAAGTCTACATAGAGAGGCTGCATAAATGGTTTGTCAAAGTCATGCTGTTCTGCTACCAGTCTGCGCCATTGGGCAATGGTGTAAGCTTGTTGCATGGCGTGCCTGGGGTAGTAAATCCAGCCATCTGCATGTTGGGCATTCCACTCTAAGGATTGTCGGCTAAAGCCAGTGAGTAGCATGGGGATCTTGCGAGCAGCAACTTTTGGTAGAATATCTACAGTGCCCGTCAGCTTGCCATAGTGATTAGCTTCCAGAACAGGGAAACTTTCCTGCGCCTTCCGAATATACGTAAAGGCATCGCGGAACAAGGCCCCCCGCTCCTCAAAATCAATATTCATAGCCGGATACTCTATGGGGCGGTCGCCCGATGCCACTCCCAGTAACAGGCGGCCGCCTGACAGTACATCAACAGTAGCTGCTGATTCTACTATCCGCGCAGGATGGTGTAAGGGCAGCGCTATACTGGCCACCCCAAGTGCAATAGTCGTCGTTTGTCCAGCTAGAAATCCCAAATAGGTGAAAGGTGCAAACGTCTGTCCCGCATCGCCAAAAGAAGGCACATGGAACGGGACATCCCGCACCCACAGTGCTTTAAACCCCAATCGTTCTACAAGCTGTACTCGCTGTAGGTGGTCGCTCATCGTAGGTACGGAGCTCTGGCTGTAGTTTTCAATCGGTACCACCATTCCCAAGCTCAATTGCTGCGGTTGGAAAACGTTGGTATAAGCTCGATTGATTGGTTCAAAATGCTTCATATTTAGCACACGGTAGTGTCAATTTATGAGTGATTTATTGTATCCATGTATGAACAATTTTAGATACAACTCATGCATATATTCTGACTTTGAAAACGATAATGTTTTGCGTACAAACCTACAAATTCGCTGTCGAAGGGTACAATTCCATCTTTCCACATGATTAGTTAATCCAGAATCTTTACCCACAGCCTGATGGTTATACTCTAATAATACCTTCTGATAAGTCGCATAAAAGTCACTATAAACCATGCATTGTTTGTAGTCTTCAGGTACTAAATCCCAGAGAGCCTGACATCTTTCTTCATCTCTTGATCCTACCACACAGGATACTACTTGTCTAGTGCGTTTACATAAAGCAATCCATATCCAACATTTATTAGATTTACGGTACACAAAGCTCCATAATTCATCTAATTCCAAAATATCTCCTTCTTTATATGGAAGCAAGGTGTCTGCTATTTTTGGGAGTGATTCTGCTTTTTTTTTATCCAATTTAAAGCTGTTTGATGAGACACACCAAAAATACGACTCAAACCTCTTGAACTACTGCGTTCCTCCGCTGCTTTTAATAATAACTGCCTTTTTTCTTCACTAGCCCGGCGGCTCTTAAATACTCCTCCAAATCCGCATGACTTACATTTATATTTGGGATTGCCCACGCCATTTGAACCGTTTTTAACGATTTGATCTGAACCACATTTGCCACAGCATTTTTTCTCGATTACCATTTTAGAACAAAGATACAAAATCACTCAATATTGGGCACTACCTAGCACACATCCTAAATGTAGGATTTATTTCTTTTTTTAAAGTCGTTACGTTAGATCATCTTTTCCCGCGACTAGATAATGGTAACTAGTCGAACCTTCTGTTCGATTTTGAAGGTGCCTTGCATATGTTGGGTCTGCCATGAACGCCTTGGCACCCGCTTCAGATTTCCACTCGATAATAATACGTAAAGCTGCCTTTTTTTCACTGCCTTCTAGTTGTTCATGTGTTTGAGTTCGAGCGAGGTATTTGCCGCCATGTTTGGCTAC
>JBCCRH010000285.1:0-8244 GCA_039208045.1 Bacteroidota bacterium | reverse complement strand
TGCCAAATTTGGTGGGCCGCCGCCCTACAGTAAGCAACCTGACTGGAAGGAGATTCTGTCCACTGACTTTCAGCATGCAAAAGGCATCCACTTTGGTACGATCATTTTTAATACCCTGGCTGAAAAGTCGGTCTCTGAGGAACAACAGGGAATACGAGAAGTCGCCTTGCTGAAGACCATTTATACCACCTTTAGCAACAACTATACGACCCTGCATCCTGGAAACCTAGAGGATATGATCGATTGGATTGGCTCTAGCATTATTGATCTGGAAAAAGAGATCGATGCGCAGATTCAAACCGATCTATTAAATAAACTCAACAGAGTGGTTTTCCAAGCAGGAGAGTCCGCTATTTCTTCAGACCCTTCCTGGCAACAGTTTAACTCTAGCCCAGAATTTAAGATTGATACCTCTAAAATCAATACCACTGATTTTAATCCTTGTGCCGGAACTAATGGTAAAGGGATATGGCCGGAGTACTTTTGTCTGGTCGTTTGGGAAGAGCTTTCTCAGTTTATCGAGCGCGAGATTAAGGTCTATGAGGACACCATCCAGATACTGAAGCGCCTCAGTTCTACCCTAAAAGGCTACGATCCAGATGCAGAGGAGTCTGTACGTAATTGGGTACAAAATACGATCAATGATTTACCCAGCACTTGGGTGAGTAATTTTCAGAAAGAAGAATTAGTCACGAATCTGGAGTTTGCGATAACGGATATTTTTCCACAGCCCGATGAGTCGTTTTTCTACAATAACTTTGGCATTGAGCTATACCGCAATATTTACAACCCACCCAAAGTAGACCCCGAAACAGAGCGCCTGTTGAAAGACATTCAACAACAGCAACAAATGATTCAGGATGCTAAAGATCAGGTACAGCGGGAAGAGGAAGCCCTGGGTTTTGGCACTGGAACCGGCTTTGATACGGGCACAGGGACGGGAACAGGAGAAGATCCCATGCCAATTGCTACCAAGCTACAGCAGCCTGGTATTAAGCAAATTCTGGATAGCTTCTTCCAATCGTACGATATTTACGTAACGCCCAAGCAGGTGAAAGGCTTGGAAAAGCAGATTTCAGATACCATCAAAGCGGGCATCAAATCGACCTTTGATAACCTAGTAGATATGGGTACGCAGGGGCAATTGCTCAGTGCTACCTACGATCGTCAATTGATCAGTAGAATTTCGGACTATACCACTAATCTACTGAATAAGTTGAGCATTGATCTGGATAAGGATATTCCAACCAATGGATCAAAATCCTTAGCGGCAGCTCAGGAAATTACCGCTACCTCGGTTTCCTTCCGCAATTATGCAGAAGCACTGCTTAGCATTAAAGATCAATTCGAGGGAGAAATGGATCGCCAAACGGGCGGCGGTATGAATTACCATGCCGTGAGCCAGCAGATCAATGGCCCCAATCCCAACAATCCAAGCTTGGCTACTATCGAAGATTTAGCGGAAGCGGTATTCTTAGGCAGTGGCTCGCCACAACCGATGGTGAAACAAGCAGAATACTTTGGCGTGCAATTAGCAGCGGTAACAGCTGGCTTGCAAACGTCGCTTCAGAAACTCCTACTAAGCGATCAGAGTGCTGCTATTAAAGCACTAGCCAATCTCAAGCAAAATGCCGAAAATAACTTCCAAGAGAAGTACACGATGTACAACAGTGATGCTACTAACTATTTCAATGACTTGGATGATTATATCGAAGCACGCCAGCAGTATGCCTTTGATATGAATAATCGAGATATTATCCAGCAATCATTGGATAAGCTCGCTACGATGATTGCTATTGGAGAAATCAACTATGATAGCGATGCGGTATCTACTAATTAATTCCATTAATCCTATTAACTCTATATAATTATGGCAAGTTCTAAAACAACAGAAGCCTACGCTACGCCAAGTGCCCTAAATTACATCCGCAAATTGCATGATGCATGGACGAATGCGCAGGCGCAATTGACCAAATCACAAACTACCTTACACAACCTACAGACCGAAAAGAAGAACATCGGTGATGAGTTTGCTCGCGTTCGTTCAGCCCAGGCGGAGGCCAGCAAAAACATGAAAGAAGCAAACGATGCCTTGGAAAAGGTACAGAAAGTGGTGAATTTCTTCAAAACCCGCATCGTGGTTACCCAAGATATGACGGACAATGCTTACCAAATGGCCGTCAACATTTTTGAGGCCACGGAATTCCTCAATCAAGAGGGCATGGAGCGTGTGGAGGCCATCAAAAAATTAGTTGATGATTTTAATAAGCAAGAAGCTAATGATACCAGTCAGCAATGGACCAGCCAGTTTACAACGGCTATAGCCAATGCTGGTGCCGTGGGCGAAGCGGCCTTCACCGCAAGCGGCAAAGCCGTAAAAGCAGCTTTTGATGCCTACCTCAGCAATCAGCAGATCAATGCACAGACCCAAGCTTACTTACGCGAATTTTTGATTTTTGAAAAACAAATCAGAGGCGTACTCACCCGCCTGGGCAGAGAACTAGCACTAATCAATCGCCGCTTTGTGCTTTTACTAGCTAAGAATGATGCGATCCAAGTACAGGTTAATGAGCTCAACAGCAAGGTACAAGGCCTAGAATTCGAGGTGGCCCAGTACCATGCCGAGTACAATGCCGCGCAGCAAGGCACGGAGGTGACGTATACGCCGCCGACTTCGCCGGCGGGTTAATATATACGTTTTACTTAATGTGTTTAATCCCAAATTTTTCCTGTCCTGGAAGAATTTGGGATTTCCTTTTACGGAATAAGACTTATACTTCACAGTCCATTATACCCCTTTCTCGTAATACACTCATCTCTTCTATAAAATTATACTACACTGCATACAAATTGTAGTATTTGTGCAAATCGATCAAATCAAAAATATCTTAATAAGGGGAAAGTACAAGGAAGTCTTCAAACATCTGAAGACTTTAGAACCTCTTAATCCAAAACACAAAAAGGAGATATTTATCCTAGAAGCTAGGTTTCATGACATTAGCTCTAGCTATGCTAAAGGAACCATTTCATATGATCAGCAATTACTTGAGATCAATAGGATACGAGAATCTCTTCTAGAGATTATAATAAACCTCGAACAAAAGGCAGAAAAAGTTGAGGCAGAAAAATTCGTTAGATTCAGATATTTGCATTTTATTTACATTGCCACAGCTGGTTTAGTCTTATTACTATTTTTCAATTATTCCAGCTATTTTTTAGCTACTATACCTCAGGTAGCAACTCCACAGCCTGATTTAACTTTATCAGAAGATTCAACACAACAACTGGATGATTCTATAAATCATTACGCTAAGCCTCCCAATACTTCTATCCAAAATAAAGATGCAGTTAGACAGTCATCAAAACCTTCCAAGGCCTCTCAGAACCGATCCATTGCTACTCAAAAGGAAGATCAGGCAGTCCTATTAGTTGTGAGTTCAAATGCCTTTGAGTCGCATTTTCGAAGTAAAGCCTTTAGCTTTTTAAGAAGGATAGATAACAAAGTTTCTGTAAAGCGAGATGGCCATGCTACTAGAAAGATAGAACTCAAATTCAAAGTACTTCGAGACACTAGTACAGTCTATACCAACTCTATAGACCATAGTCTAACACTCGAATTATCCATGCATGACAATAGTACAGAATGCTTCTTTGATTCTTATGCTTCGAAGAGTCCGCAGGTTGCTTACCAAAGCGATTCCAAGGCTGACGTACTCAACAAGGTCATTAACCCTTTATTACAAGATATCTTCGATCAGATCGATCAAAAATTTATAGTTTTATGTGAAACAGATTCGTAAGACTATTCAATATCCTACTGCTATCATTTCATTGATTAACAGTTAGTTATTCATTCATCTACCAAACTATAAATCATTAAAATACTATGAATCGTTTTATCCTTTCACTATTATTCATATTTATTTTAAACATAGGTTTCGGACAAGATGCCAAGCAAAAGCTTGGCTTTATTCCATACTCTGATCCCAAGAGTGAGAATGCTCAATATCGTAAGATGGCCTATGATTACTTGTACGAAGCAGCAGTCAGAATCTTTATCAACACACAAAGATTTGATGTTCTAGACAGGAGCAAATTTGACATTTTAAAGTTAGAGAGAAACTATACTAAAGGTGATGACTTTATTAATTCAGAAATAGTGAAGCAAGGAAATGCCTTGGCTGCTGAAGTATTAGCTGTTGCCAAAATTACGGCTTTGTCACTCACTGAAGCTGAAGATGGTAGCGGGTGGTCAGCATTCTTCACGGTAGAATTTAAACAGATTGATGTAGAAACCACCAAAGCCATAAATGCGCTGCAATTAAAGGGTGAAATGCAACACGACCTCAAACAAATAACGATAAAAGGCAATGCAATCCCATTAACTAAAACTGCCAAATCCCCCCAGCAAGCTATTAGTATAGTAGTTTCTGCAATGGAGGAAACGCTTCAGGAATGGATTAATAATAATTTTCCATTAAAGATGAAAATAGATTCTTGGGATGAAGATAATAGAATAATCTATGCCATTGGAGGTAAAAACATTGGTTTAATGCCTGGCGATAGAATGGCACTACGCAAAATCCGAAGACTTTCGACCGGGGAACCTATAGCAGAAACTGTTGCAGAGCTGAAATTCACAAAAGAAGATGGCATTGGAGAGGTAGCTACTAAATTTAAGCCCAAGAAAAAGAAAGACTGGGATAAAATTGTGGATGTCTTAGAGGAGAACGAAGGAAGAGTTTTTATTATGAAAAGTGCTCGTAAGCCACCAATTTGGGAGCGAGTCCTAAAAAAATAAAATATATGCATGATTTTATTTTAATATATACTTGGCTTAGCAATTCAAAGTGCACTTATCATATCATCTTAGCCATTCTCACAATTTATAGCAGCTTTCAAATTTCTCATGCGCAAATACCTAAAGACATCCAAGATAGATCATTTCTAACCGTCCTCGTCCTACCTTACTCTTCCAAAGTTCAGGACAGTCAGCAGAAGGGATCAACGAATAAGCTTTTAGTCAAAGGAGTGCATAATGAGGTAAAGAGAAAGTTATTAAATCGTGGTTATCGAGTAAAAGATCGTGATGCTATTCTTAGACTTCCAGCGATCGCTCCTCTCGTAGAAGAGACGGATAACTACAGGGATAAAATCTCTAATGCTATTAGACAGCAATCAGAGATTGATGTTATTATCTGGGTAGATATTAAGATAGCCAATTTTGCAGAGCAAGACAGAAGTTTACAGCTTATATTGGACGCAGAAGATAAGTATTCTGCAGAAATTTATGCTACTAGCCCTGTCATAGAGTCTGACAGAAGGCGCTACTCTGATAATACTATAGTTAAGGCTCTGACCCGCGAGGACGTCCAAAAGCAAATAGATATCTTTGTGGATCAACTAGATAGCAAGTTTTTAACTTTACTATCTACTGGACGCACTGTTACAGTAAAAGTGACTGTTGAAAAGGGTAGTGATTATAACATGAACTCTGTAGTCGATCAGTCAAATGATGATCTAGGACTGTGCATCGAGACCTGGTTACGTGAGAACGCAGCACGATTATTTACACCCAGCAGAAGTGAAACTTATTGGCAAGTAGAATGCATACTCCCATTTAACTCTACTGATGGAAGAGCAGTTAGTCCAACTAGCCTTAGCTCAGCACTCAGGCGCTATTGCTCTAAGCTTACCTTGGATAATGGCAAGATAGTTAACGTAAAGAAATTTCCTGTCACGAATTCAGTTATACAAATGGTACTTAATTAGGCTAGTTCTTTGACATCCGCAAGCCTTTGCTCAACACATTTGCAATCCGCGAGATTTTCTATTCCCCCACTTACGCAAACGGCCCAACCGAAGCCATCGCTTTTCGTGACAGCCAGAAAAAGACAACGATACTCGCAGCAGCAAAGACAGAACTCAGCGGTAAGAGCCAAAAAGGTACGCTATAGCCAACAGCGATCAAGCCATACACTCCAAAGGGCAGCAATAGCAAGCGCACCACCTCTAGCCCTTTCAGCCAACGATTATTCGACTCAAAGAGGAAGCCGAACATCAGCGTTGTGAAGATGATAAATAGCGCATACAGTCCTTTTACCGTCCCATCAAATTGGGTATTGGTAAAGAAGTAGTACGCATTGAAGCCCAAGGCGGCTAAAAACTGCACTAGGATGTACAAGTTCATTGCCATCGTGGTATTGGCGTTATATTTTTGGTAGTCCGTTGCGGGATTTTTTGCAGTTTGCACGCCGCCCAGATACTCCGGCATCCATCCTGGTTTATTGAACAGAATTTTTACGCTGTCGCTAAAAGAGCGGGAACGCTTCACCGTGTGGTACAGGTCGATATAGTGGGCAAAATTGGCATACACTGGATTCCAGCTCTTTAGGGGCTTGGTGATGCCATAGTCGGGTCGCTCCTCTTCTTTGGTGAAGGTACCAAACATCCGATCCCAGATAATAAATACGCCTGCATAGTTCTTATCAATGTATTTCGGATTGCGCCCATGGTGTACGCGGTGGTGCGAAGGGGTATTCATGATCCACTCAAACCAGCGTGGCATTTTGTCAATATGCTCGGTATGTATCCAAAATTGATAGAGCAAGTTAAAGCCCCCAACTAGCAAGAAATGCGTCGGGTGAAAGCCCAAAATTGCCATCGGCAAGAAGAAAGCCGTTCCCCAGATAAAGCCCGTCGACGTTTGCCGCAAGGCCACTGATAAATTATAGTCCTCACTCTGATGGTGCACACTATGCCCACCCCAAAACAAGCTCACCTCGTGCGCCATGCGATGCTCCCAATAATAGCAAAAATCCCAGGCCACAAAAGCCAGTGCAAAGGTCACCCACGTCTGCCCCAATTCCCACAGCGCAAAGTTTTCGTACAGCACCACATACAGGCCTACCTTCACAATCTTCATAAAAGTGCCTGTCAGTTGCTGCAGCACGCCCGTACTAATATTCGTCACCGCATCATTCAAACGGTACGTCTTCCGATTGGTTACCGATTCATAGATCAACTCTACGGCCATCAGCGTAAAGTACATCGGTATAGCTAGTATTACTGGATTCAAGTTCATACAGGGTATAGTTTGGGGGTTTGGGGGTTAATGGGTTGGGGAGTTTCAGGGTTTGGGGGTTGAGGAGTTTCAGGGTTTAGGGATTATCGAGGCTTAAACTCTTCAACCCTCAAACTCCTAAACCCCCAAACTATCCACTCTCAAACCCTCAAACTCCTAAACTCTTCAACCAAATAAAACCCGCTCTTCAAATACGCCCCCTCCGGAAACCCGATTGGGTGATCCACGTCGTGGGCTGTTTTTTCGCTTACGCTAAATGGCCGGCCGGACTCTTGCATCGCCGTTTCTACCACTTCAAAAAATGCTTCGGCACTCACGCGGCTCGAACAAGAAGCGAGGACTAAGATACCAACTTTTGCCACTAGCTGTATACCTAACGTAGCCAATCGGGCGTACTGTTCAAGGGCGCGGGCCGTTTCTTGCTCGCTTTTCGCAAAAGATGGCGGATCGATGACAATCAGGTCAAAGCGCTTGCCCTGTTGGAGGAGTCGCTCCAGGCCTTCGAAGGCATCTACGGCGAGGATTTGGTGTTGGGCATTGGGGGTGTTGAGGGCGACATTGGCTTGGGCAAGGGCCAGGGCTTGGGCGCTAATATCGAGGCTAGTGACCGACTTGGCGCCGCCAGCTAGGGCGTGGACAGAGAAGCCGCCCGCGTAGGCGAACACATCGAGTACTGTTTTGCCTTTTGCTAGCTCGCCCACGCGCTTGCGGTTGTGGCGGTGGTCGAGGAAGTAGCCTGTTTTATGGCCGTCGATGACGTTGGCTTTGAATTGGAGGCCGTGCTCGCGGAAAAGGACATTGGGATCATTTAAGGTGCCTGCTAGAACTTGGCCATTGTAGAGGCCGTGCAGCTGATTGCTTTTGGCCATTAGGTTTCGACTGAGTCGCAGCACGAGTACCTTACAGTTGCTTTGTTCTAGTAGCAAGGGTAGAATATCCTTCAGATAGGGCAGCCAAATTCGGGAATAGAGCTTTACCACCAATACCTCGGCATAGACATCCGCTATCAAGCCTGGCAGTCCATCATTTTCACCATAAATCAAGCGATAGCTATTGGTATCGGTTTGGAATAGGGGTTCCCGTTTAGCGTAAGCGACTGCTATCCGCTCTGCCCAAAAAGCTGGGCCCAGCTTCACGGATTGCTTGGTGGCTAGCACTTT
>JBCCRH010000284.1:0-8255 GCA_039208045.1 Bacteroidota bacterium | reverse complement strand
TGGAATTTTGATGGCTACTTCGTATCCGATTGTTGGGCAATACAGGATTTTTATGAGGGCCACCTTATTAGTCCAGATAAGAAATCAGCTGCCGCTAAAGCCCTCAATGCCGGTTGCAACCTCAATTGTGGCAGCACCTATCCGGAAATTGTCAACGCTATTGAAGCAGGCCTAACCACCGAAAAAGAAGTAGATGATAACTTGCGCGCTCTGCTCCCTACTCGCTTCCGATTGGGATTATTTGATGGTGCCACTTCTAAATTAGATCAAATACCACTTACAGAGGTACGTAGCCAAGCACATTTAGACCTCTCCTACGAAGCGGCTGTGAAGTCAATGGTTTTACTCAAAAACAAAGACAATATTTTGCCACTTGATCCTGAGTTGAGCAGTCTCTTTGTAACTGGCCCCACGGCAACCGATGCGCAAGCGCTATTGGCCAATTATTATGGGGTGAGCGATCAGCTGACCACTTTGCTAGAAGGGATCGCTGCTAATGTATCTCATCATACGGCGATCCGGTATGTGCAGGGTAATTTGCTAGATCGGCCCAACGTCAATCCGATGGATTGGTTCTCGGAAGAAGCAGAAGTGGCGGAGGTCACTATCGCATGTATGGGCATCACACAGCTCTTAGAAGGTGAGGAGGGCGAGGCCATTGCATCGTCCACTTTTGGGGATCGAACGTACATTACGCTACCGCCGCATCAGGTGGAATATTTAAAATTGCTGCGATCAAAGGCGAAGAAGCTAGTGGTGGTCATCACAGGTGGGAGTGCGATTTCCATTCCTGAAATCCATGATTTCGCCGATGCCATTATTTATGCGTGGTACCCAGGAGAGCAGGGGGGACAGGCGCTGGGAGATATTCTTTTTGGCAAGGTAAGCCCATCGGGTAAGTTGCCGGTCACTTTCGTGAAATCTATTGATGATTTGCCGCCTTACGAGGACTATAATATGCAAGGGCGCACCTACCGATATATGGATGTCGAGCCGCTATACCCTTTTGGCTATGGCCTGAGCTATGCGGATATTGCCTTACAAGCAGTAACTTCCTCTACCTCTACGATCGAGCAAGGACAAACAATTGATTTTAGCGTAAGCGTACAAAACAACTCGGCAATAGCTGCCGAAGAGGTGATACAGGTGTATATACGTAAGAAAGATAAATCGGCCACCGATCCCAATTGTGCGCTAAAGGCCTTTAAGCGGGTGGCGATCCGAGCAGGGGCGAGCGAGACAGTGGATTTTAGCTTGACTACCGAAGCCTTCAGTACGTTCAGTGATGAGGGTGATTTGGTGCTGAATAAAGGAGCCTACGAAGTGCTATTTTCTACCTCGGCCCCAATCCCAAGGTCACTCGAATTGGGAAGCCCTCAGTGGCGTTCTGTATCCATCGAAGTCAAATAAACCACGGTATGTACTTACTCGGATACGATATAGGAAGCTCGTCGGTAAAGACGGCCTTGGTAGATGCCCAGACGCAGCAAGTCGTGGATATTGTACAATTTCCAGAGCAGGAAATGGAGATGCTGTCCAGGAAAAAAGGCTGGGCGGAACAACAGCCGGAACTGTGGTGGCGCTATTTGTGTCTGGGGACCAAGAAGATTATTGAAGACAATACTATTGACCCAAGCACAATTCAGTCCATTGGCATTAGCTATCAGATGCATGGTTTAGTAGTGGTGAATGAAAACCAGCAGGTGCTTCGGCCCGCTATTATCTGGTGCGATAGCCGTGCGGTGTCTATTGGCGATCGTGCTTTTAAGCA
The DNA here is from genome assembly GCA_039208045.1 of Bacteroidota bacterium. Lineage (GTDB taxonomy): Bacteria > Bacteroidota > Bacteroidia > Chitinophagales > Saprospiraceae > JBCCRH01. The sequence goes on along the minus strand of JBCCRH010000284.1, from coordinate 6,484 downwards.
CTTGTCGGAAGCGTTTTGCCTAGAGCACTACCAAAACTCCCCAGGGAATTTTACGGCTAGCAAGCTCAAGTGGGTCAAAGATAATGAGCCCGATATCTACAAGAAGATTCATAAGATCATGCTTCCTGGCGACTATATCGCGATGCGATTGACGGGAAAAATTAGTACTACCATCTCCGGGCTATCCGAAGGCATTTTATGGAACTTCAAAGAGAAAAAACTGGCGACTAAAGTGCTGGATTACTACGGCATTGCACCCGACCTCATCCCAGAGGTACTGCCTACCTTTTCTGTAACAGGCACTCTTTCTGCGGAAGCGTCCAAAGAAACTGGGCTGGCAATAGGCACCAGCATCGCCTATCGCGCTGGCGACCAACCCAACAATGCACTATCGCTCAATGTGCTCCGTCCGGGCGAGATCGCGGCGACCAGTGGTACTTCGGGAGTGGTATATGGAGTAGTGGATAAGACCGTGGTGGATGAACATTCCCGCATCAATGCCTTTGCCCACGTCAATTATTCTAAAAAGAAAACTCGAATCGGCGTGTTGCTCTGTATCAATGGTGCGGGCATACAGTATAGCTGGTTGCGTAAGCAAATTGCGCGGCCCAACCGCAGCTATGACGATATGGAGCGGATGCTGTCTAGCGTGCCGGTGGGTTCAGAGGGCGTACTGATTTTCCCTTTCGGAAATGGAGCGGAGCGTATTTTTCGGAATATTAATCTAGAGAGTCATATCCGCAATATTGAGTTTAACCGGCACGGTCGAGCACATATCTATCGAGCAGCCCTGGAGGGGGTGGCCTTTACTTTTGTGTATGGGATTAATATCCTTCAAGAGATGGGGATGGAGATTAGCAAAATGCGGGTGGGTAATGATAATATGTTCCAGTCGGAAGTGTTTGCCACCACCATTGCCACGCTGCTCAACATTGAGATTGAGGTGGTGGATACTACTGGTGCCGTGGGGGCCGCACTGGCCGCAGGCTATGGCTGTGGGCGGTACACATCCATCGAGCGGGTGATGGCCAAAATAAAGCCGATAAAGCGCTACCAACCTGCTCCCGACAAAGCTGCCTACCTCCAAGCGTACCGCTATTGGACGGATCATTTAGAAGAATTATTGGCATCCAAACAAAGAGGCCAAGCGAATGAAGAGGAGAGCTTGGCGCTCCAAGAAAAGAATGAGATCATTGCGAAGCAATACATGTTGTTGGCAGAACAGCAGCGCAAACTGGATGAAATGCGCATTCATCTGGCGAGTCTAAATGGAAATTACCAAAATATAGAAGTGCGGAAAATGCTCAACAAACTAGAGCGCAATGCGGATGAGTTTGAGCAAATCACTAGCCATATGAACCTGCTCTCCGAGCCTTTTATCCGCAATCTCAATGCGCTATTCCCTGATCTGAGTTTTGAGGAGTTGAAAATGTGCAAGTACTTAAGACTCAAATTTACGACCAAAGAAATCGCTGAAAAGCTCAACCTCTCCTATCGAGGCGCAGAAACCAAGCGCTATCGGCTCCGAAAAAAGCTGAGCGTAGCAAAGGGCAAGTCGCTGTTTTCCTTTTTGGATGCCATCACGGATGGGGATTAACAACAAGAAATTAGTAACATGATACTAAAAGGCAAAAAAGAATACTTCAAGGGGATTAACCCAATCGTTTATGAAGGTCGAAAATCCAAAAACCCATTGTCGTTTCGATACTACGATCCCAAGCGAAAAGTGATGGGCAAGCCCATGGCACAGCACTTCAAATTTGCGGTAGCTTACTGGCATTCGTTCTGCAATACGGGAGGCGATCCCTTTGGGCTCGGCACCCGCCTATTCCCATGGGACAAAGCAGAAAAACCCATACAGCGCGCCAAAGATAAAATGGATGCGGCTTTTGAGTTTATGACTAAGCTTGGTATTCAATACTACTGCTTCCACGATGTGGATATGATAGAAGAGGGAGCGACCCTCCAAGCTAGCCGTAAGCGCCTGATGAAACTTGCCGATTATGCCCTTGAAAAACAGGAACAATCGGGTATCAAAGTGCTTTGGGGAACAGCCAACCTCTTTAGCCATCCGCGCTACATGAATGGGGCGGCGACCAATCCAGACTTTAAAGTCGTCTGCCATGCTGCTGGCCAAGTGAAAAATGCCATCGATACTACGATCAAGCTGGGCGGGGAGAACTATGTGTTTTGGGGCGGTCGAGAAGGCTACCTTTCCTTGCTCAATACAGATATGAAGCGTGAGCAAGAGCATTTGGCTCAATTTCTACATCTGTGCAGGGACTATGCCCGCAAAAACGGTTTTCAAGGGACGTTCTTTATAGAACCCAAACCCATGGAGCCTTCTAAGCACCAATATGATTTTGATACGGCTACGGTGATCGGTTTTTTGAGACAGTATGATCTTCTCGATGATTTCAAAATCAATATAGAAGTTAATCACGCTACCTTAGCTGGACACACCTTTGAGCACGAACTCCAAGTAGCCGCTGATGCCGGCTTGCTCGGCTCTATGGATGCCAATCGGGGCGACTACCAAAATGGCTGGGATACCGATCAGTTTCCGATGGACCTTTTTGAGTTGACGCAAGCGATGCTGGTGCTTTTGCAGTCGGGAGGCTTGCAGGGGGGCGGCATCAATTTTGACGCCAAGGTAAGACGTAACTCTACAGACCTTACTGATCTGTTTTATGCCCACATCGGTGGGATGGATGCCTTTGCCCGGAGTCTATTGGCGGCAGAGTCGATCCTTAAGCATTCGGACTATACCAAGATCAGAAAGAAGCGCTATGCTTCTTTTGATGAGGGCAAAGGCAAGCAGTTTGAAAAAGGCAAGTTGTCCTTGAAGGACCTATCGGCTTTAGCTGCAACCTATGGCGAGCCCGCGCAGATCAGTGGCCAGCAGGAGTTGTTGGAAAATATTATTAATAATCACCTTTAATACCTACAAAACATGGCATTTGAACCCTTAGATTGGATCGTATTGGTAGCTTATTTTGTAGTGCTCTTAGGGGTAGCGTACTGGGTGATCCGGCAGGAGACCAAAGATACGGAAGACTACTTTTTAGCGGGGCGCAATGTGGGGTGGTTTGTGATCGGCGCTTCTATTTTTGCTTCTAATATCGGTTCGGAGCATGTGGTCGGCCTAGCGGGGACGGGCGCTGCAGGCAATATGCCGCTGGCCCATTATGAATTGCATGCTTGGATTGTGCTGTTGCTGGGGTGGCTTTTTCTACCGTTCTATATGCGGAGCGGGGTGTATACCATGCCTGAGTTTTTGGAGAAACGATTTGATAGTCGGTCGCGCTGGTTCCTGGCTGTTTTTTCGATTCTGGGGTATATTTTGACGAAGGTTTCGGTGACGATCTACGCTGGAGGGATTGTCATTTCTAATCTCCTCAACCTGGACTTTACGCTTAGTGCCTTACTGACCGTCTTGGTGACGGGATTGTATACCATACTTGGAGGCATGCGAGCTGTCGTGTACACGGAAGCCATTCAAACCGTTATTCTCATCATAGGTGCATTTATCATTACCATTCTGGGCTTGCAGGCCGTAGGGGGTTGGAGTGAACTCAAAATGGCGGCTGGCCCCGGGCATTTCAATATGTGGCGCCCTTCGAGTGATCCTGATTTTCCGTGGACAGGAATGGTGTTTGGGGGAACGATTGTCGGCATTTGGTACTGGTGTACCGATCAGTATATTGTACAACGTACGCTGTCGGCTGCCAATATCAAGGTGGGGCGGCGAGGCGCTATTTTTGGTGCTTATCTGAAGATTTTGCCGATTTTTATCTTTCTCGTTCCCGGCATTATCGCTTATGTGCTGAAGCAAAAGGGCCTGCTGAGCTATGAGAAAAGTGACGAGGTTTTCCCTTCTTTGGTCTCCTACCTATTGCCTGCGGGGCTGCGCGGGCTGGTAGCGGCGGGCCTGATGGCTGCGTTGATGAGCTCGCTTGCTTCTGTTTTTAATTCTAGCTCCACCATTTTTACGGTCGATATTTTTAAAAAGCTCTATCCTGAATCTTCCGAAAAACGGCTGCTGAATATTGGCCGCTATGCTACGGTTGCGGTGATGGTAATTGGCTTTTTGTGGGTGCCTTTTTTGGAGAGCTTATCTAAAGGAACCTTATATCAATATCTGCAAAGTGTGCAGGCTTATATCGCTCCTCCCATTACGGCCGTTTTCCTTTTGGGTATTTTGTGGAAACGCATGACTGCGCAGGGATCCATTGCCGTTTTATCGCTAGGGGTGGTACTAGCCGCTGTGCGGATTGGTGCAGAGCTAGCTACTGGTGGACAAGGCACTGGGCTGCTCGCTGCTTTTGCAGCCATCAATTTTGCACATTTGGCGATTTATCTTTTTCTCTTTTTTGTAGTCATCGGCATCCTCGTAAGCCTCTTAACTGCCCCCCCATCTGCTCAGCAGATCGAAGGCTTAACCCTAGGCTCGCTGACCGAAGCGCAGAAAGCTTCCGCAAAAAATAGCTATACGCTCGTCGATGTGGCCGCTTCTTTGCTGCTAATATTATCCGTAATCGGAGTAATGGTGTATTTTGTGGGGTAAACTAAAACTAACAACCAATGGCCCTATTCTACGCCTCCAATAAAGGTTTAATCGACCTCGACGAATTCAACGAAGAACTCACTATTAACGGCACAACTGCCCTAGATACCGCCGCTCCAAAACCCAAGAGTCTCCTCGCTCCCGCGGATACGCCTAATATCCCCAGCTTTTCTCCGGTAGGCATTGGTAAGCCACTTAGCGTGGAAATACTAACCGTCTACACCGGCGATGCCCCCCGAAAGTTCTTCGGCGGCCGCCCTGATCTCTTAGTCGTCTCCGGTATCAAGAGCGTCCAAACCTACGACGCAGCGCCCCGCGCCATCAACCAAATTCAGGAAAACATCAGAGACTACCAATACCTCAAACCAGGCGCTTTTTCCAACGGCTCTTCCATCGTATACTATACCCCCTCCCTGGATGCCTCCACCGTTTTCATCTCTTTCGAATTGGTCGTCGATTCCCTACGCCGAGACACGATCAACTCCGTAGCCAATCTATTTTCTACCACGGCAGGCCTCCCCATCTTCGTCCCCGCCCAGAGCTACCTCCTAGCCGGCTCTGCCATCATCGAACTCGTAGGCGACCTCACCGATGCCTTCGAAACCGGTCCCTATCTCCAAGGCAATATGGACCTGCGCTTCCTCACTTCCGGCATCCCCGTCTTCAGCTCCGGCCACTACGTCGTCTACAACCGAGACGACCGCAACGAATTTAGCAACCACGAACTCCAAGTCGTCAACGACGGCTTTGGCAACCTCACCGCCTCTCTCATCCACAAACAGTCCCAAGAAGAATACAAAGGCGACGCCCCCTACCTCGTCCTCAACGTCGATGGCAAAGACCGCCCCGACCTAGAGGGCTTCACCCCCAAGCTGGCCTCCGCCGCCATCCTAGAGCAGTTCTACGGCCGCAACAAAGGCGGCCAAATCGTCAGAACCCTAGAGCGCGCCCTCGACCTCTTCAACGACTTCTCGTACCGCCAACGCGCGGAGCGCTTGCAAGAGAAGATGAACACCTATGCTCCAAACTCCGAGGAGTTTTTGTTGGCGCAGGCGTTGCTGGAGGCGTATCAGAAGAATATTCGGAATGAGTTGTTTAAGCTAGACCTAGATTGATCCACTTAGCAGTGCTGCTGGTGACTTTGAACAATAGGCTCCCAGCAGCACCAACTAGTTACCCAACAACCTCAACAAATACTCCCCATACCCACTCTTAATATACTTCTGCCCTAGTGCCTCCAGCTGCGCATCATCAATAAAACCCATCTCATAAGCCACCTCTTCAATACAACCAATCTTTAGGCCTTGGCGCGCTTCGATCACTTGGATGAACTGCCCGGCTTGCATGAGCGAGTCGTGGGTGCCGGTGTCGAGCCAGGCGACGCCCCGGCCGAGGACGCCTACTTTGAGGGCTTCCGCGCGGAGGTAGTGCTTGTTGACGTCGGTAATTTCGTATTCGCCGCGGGCGCTGGGCTTTAGGTTCTTTGCAATGTCAATGACTTGGTTGTCGTAGAAGTAGAGGCCGGGTACGGCGTAGTTCGACTTGGGGTGCTGGGGTTTTTCTTCGATGCTGAGGGCGTTGAAGTGCTCGTCGAATTCGACGACGCCGTAGCGTTGGGGGTCGGCGACTTGGTAGGCGAAGACGACGCCTCCAGTGGGGTCTACGGAGCTTTGTAAGAGTTCTTTGAGGCCAGCACCGTAGAAGATGTTATCGCCGAGGATGAGGGCCACGCTGTCGTTGCCAATAAAGGATTCGCCGAGTACGAAGGCTTGGGCGAGGCCATTGGGTTCGTGCTGGGCGATGTAGGAGAAGTTGCAGCCGATGTCGCTACCGTCTTTGAGGAGTTTTTGGAAGTTGGGGAGGTCGTGCGGGGTGGAGATGATGAGAATATCTCGAATACCCGATGACATGAGGGTG
>JBCCRH010000283.1:0-8256 GCA_039208045.1 Bacteroidota bacterium | reverse complement strand
TCTTAAGACCTCCGACTGCTTAAGCCCTCCGAGGTGGCAGCGGCTCAAAGCGCCCCAAACGGATCCTCCTCCAAGCCCAAAGCCTCAAACGTCTGCCCTCCTTCCAAATCTGTAATCGGCAACTCCAACATTCCCTTATGCAAAGTCGCCACCTTGGCGCCCGTCGACAATGTCTCCCACGCTTCCCAACTGAACTCCCCACCCCCGATAGGAATAATCGAAACCCACATCTTCCAGCTTTTAGGCAAGCCATTTTTATCCAATATCCATAAGTAAGAATCCCCTGGCGTCACCCCTCCAGCATTGTAGGTAATCATCAGGCCCTCTTCGCCATTCTCTAAAGGCACGATCGCCCGCTCGGTTCCTGCATCAAAGGCTTTAGCGGGGGCATTTAGCCAAAAGCTATCATTACAAAAGAAAGCCCACGCTTTCTCCAACTCCCCTTTTGCCGCCTCTTTATCTAGTTGCTTCCCATCTTCAAACACAATGCCCGTTTGATTCGCCAAGCGTAGTAACACTTTGGTTTTTCCATAATTCACCTGCACCAACTCACGCTCTCGATCCCAAATAAAGCTGTTGCGCCCAGCAAAAGTCCACTGTACATAGCGCGTAGAATCCCATGCAGCCTTATTAATCGCTTGCTCCATCTTTCTAGCTAGCGCATCTGCCGCAGGGCCTGTGGTACCTTGTGGCTTAGGCTCATTCGAAACTAATCCAATAACTACTATGCCTAAAATCAGCACTCCAAGGACAATACCGATCCATTTAAATATTTTCTTCATAACTAAGATTTGTTGTCTGATGATTTATGGTGAGAACTACCAAGAGGGTCTATTTGTTTCCTGATTTTCAGTACCCTTCACGATTTAGTGCTCGTTTCATATACCTTTTTTTGAATACGATTATCTTTGCGCCAAGCAAACAGAAAATATTATTTCCAACAACGCATAAAATTCTCAAAGTATGTATAACGGAAAAAAAGTAATCGTCGTCCTCCCCGCCTACAATGCTGCCAAGACACTAGAAACAACCTACCGAGAAATTCCTTTCGACTTGGTGGATGAAGTGATTTTATGTGATGATGCCAGTAGTGACAATACCTCTGCTCTGGCTAAGGAAATTGGCATTGAACATGTCATTATCCACGAGAATAATAAAGGGTACGGTGGCAACCAAAAAAGCCTGTATAATAAGTCACTTGAACTAGGAGGAGATATTGTCATTATGCTGCATCCCGACTATCAATATACGCCCAAGCTCATTCCTGCCATGGTAAATATTATTGGAGATGACCTATACCCGGTTGTATTGGGCTCTAGAATTTTGGGTAAAGGAGCACTTGCAGGAGGAATGCCCATCTATAAATATATAGCAAACCGCTTTTTGACGCTCACGCAAAATCTATTAATTAACTACAAGCTTTCTGAATACCACACGGGTTACCGAGCATTCAGCAGAGAGGTGCTGGAAACGATCAACTTCAATCACAACTCCGACGACTTTGTGTTTGATAATGAAATGCTGTCGCAGATTATCTACGCAGGTTTTCACATAGCAGAGGTGACTTGCCCCACCAAGTACTTTGAGGAGGCTTCATCCATCAATTTGAAGCGTAGCATAAAGTATGGCTTAGGCGTACTGCGTGTATCTAGTACACATTTGCTGCAGCGCATGGGTTTTGCTAATTATGAGATGTATGAAAGACAGGGAAGTTCCTCTCGCGTGAAAGCCTAGCGCACACGAGCTGATACCTTAAGCAAAGAGATACTGCTCAGGTTAGTTGGTTCGACGTTTCGTTTTGCCTATGCTTAGCTGGCTTTACTCTTGGACAATAAAATTAAAAGCTTTTCTTCCAAGATAAATGGCTGCTAAGACTAGGGTGTAAGTGAGTGTTGCAGTCATAATAGCATTTTCTCTTTCAAGCTAGAAACTGCGCTCCTCTAAGGAGTTATGCACAAACCAGTTTCTGCTTTAAGATGTTGGCGATAATACGAGTTCAACTAGTGAGGGAACACGACTGCCGGTTTTGACTATCCTTTTAACGTCCCACAACAATTTTATTTTATAAAGACAAAATTTTAAGACATTTCGTGAAGCAAGCACAGAAAGACCTAAAAGCACAGCTAGATGAGTATGTAGAACTGTACAACCGTCCCAGTTTTATCGAGCATGACCCGATTAGCATTCCACATCGATTCAGCAAGCTACAGGATATTGAAATCATCGGCTTTTGGGTAGCTATGCTCGCCTGGGGACAGCGCAAGACCATCATTAATAGCGCTAATCGATTAATCGAGCTAATGGATCGTGCTCCCCACGATTTTATCCTCCATCATCAAGAAAAAGATCGAGCTAGATTTCAATCATTCAAGCACCGCACCTTCCAACCACTCGATACCCTCTACTTCTTGGAATTCTTTCAGCAGTACTACCGCGAACACCAGACCTTAGAATTGGCTTTCGCCAAATACTTATCTTCCGATGCCACCACTGTTGAGCCTGCATTAATTGGCTTTCACCAAACGTTTTTCTCCCTACCCATTGCGCCCCAGCGCACCCGAAAGCATGTAGCAACACCCACGAGAGGCTCTACCTGCAAACGCCTTAATATGTTTCTAAGATGGATGGTACGAAAGGATGAAAAGGGAGTGGATTTTGGCCTTTGGTCAGGTATTCACCCAGGCCAGCTGCTCATGCCATTAGATGTGCACGTAGATCGAGTAGCCCGTCGCTTGGGCCTTATCGAACGGAAACAGACCGATTGGAAAACCGTACTAGAACTCACCGAAAAACTGAAGCGTTTTGCACCAGAAGATCCCGTTCGGTATGATTATGCCCTGTTTGGAATTGGGGTGCTGGAAGGAAAGGCTAAGAATTAAATTGCCCTCCGAAGCATCCAATATGCTCGGAAGGCAACTCCTAATCATTCCTGAATTTCTAAGCTGTTAAGACAAGTTTAGTTCTTATTGAAGCCAATCTCCTGAATCAGAAATTGCTTGGCATCTACATTGATAACGATAGTTACTCGGTAACTACCTTTTATAGTTTCGAGGTTGCCAATAAAATATTGGTACCCCTTCCCTTTTGACATCCCCTTGTGGCGCTGCTGGAAACCAGTAGGCTTATTATTTCTAAAAAATAAATTGACTAACTCTTTCGCTTTAGCCTTATTGTACACTTTGGGAATATCATCCGTTACTGCTACTTCAACATTCGCGTCAAAGTACTGGCTGAGCGTCTCTGCATCACCTGTCTTGAGTGCCGTTTCAATAGTCGAAAAATCAGCACCTTCAGTTCCTTGCAGTAGGAAAGATGATAGCAACGCAATTAGTAATACCTTCATAGTAAAAGCATTTTTAACGAGCAATCAGTCAATAAATGACTGTATTTCTAACATTTAGACGGTGTAGTAGGAGATAAGTAACGGTAGTTTGAGTGGCATAGTCGTTGCACGAGTTAACAACGTCTTAGAAAACAAAAATACTACTTTTTGAAATGCCATGCGTAGCTTTAACATTTATAGTTCAACAACCCTAGGTTTATGAATTCTGACTAGCCCTTTTTCCGGCTTGCCACGTTGAAAAGCCTCGGCGTAGCTAAGGCTATGCCTACGTTTTTCGCCTTCCAAGCCGAAAAAATGCCGTCGCCATATTTTCATAAATCTAGCATTGTTGAACTATACAGCTCCTCAAAACTTAGTGTATACTTAACACCATCTCCTTTTTTTTCTCCCTCCTTCTCGTATTTTTGCAAGTATGAAAGCAGCAAAAGTCTTATTAGCGATCTTGGACGGCTGGGGCCATAGCCCTGATGCCTCCGTTAGTGCCATTGCACAGGGAAATACCCCTTTTATCGATAGTCTTTACAACGCCTACCCCAATGCAGAGTTGATCACGCATGGCCTTCAGGTGGGTTTGCCTGATGGGCAAATGGGCAACTCCGAGGTGGGGCATCTCAATATTGGTGCCGGGCGTATCGTCTATCAAGAGCTGGCTCGGATTAATAAAGCCATTGAAGACCGTGAGTTGCATCAAAATGAAGTGCTAATCGAAGCGCTAGCATTTGCGAAAGCCAATAAAAAGGCAGTACACCTGATGGGCTTGGTCTCTGATGGTGGCGTACACTCGCATATCAGTCACCTCAAAGCACTCTGCGATATTACCGAAGAACAAGGGGTCGAACAGGTGTATATCCATGCGTTCTTAGATGGCCGCGATACGGCACCTAATGGAGGAAAAGCCTATCTGACGGACTTGATGGCGCATATTGACCAGCAAGCAGCTCAGGTTGCCACGATCATCGGGCGGTACTATGCGATGGATCGCGACAAGCGCTGGGAGCGTGTTCAACTGGCTTATGAGCTATTGGTGCGCGGCAAGGGAGAAGCCACGACACATCCCTTGGAGTTGCTACAAAAAAGATATGATGCAGACGAAACTGATGAATTCATTCAACCCATCGTTTGCACGACTAGCGCAGGCGAGCCAGTCGCCACCATCAAAGATGGGGATGTATTGATATGCTTTAATTTTAGAACGGATCGACCACGAGAAATATCGGAGGTATTGACTCAGAAAGACATGCCAGCATTTGGCATGCAGAAACTAGATGTACACTACCTAACGATGACGCGCTACGATGAGACCTTCAAAGGAGTAAAGGTGCTGTTCAACAAGGCCGATATTAGCCAGACATTGGGGGAAACCCTATCCGAAGCAGGTAAAACCCAGGTACGTATTGCCGAAACGGAAAAATATCCACACGTTACCTTTTTCTTCAACGGTGGCCGAGAAGAGCCTTTTGAGAGGGAAGATCGGATCATGATTCCTTCGCCCAAAGTGGCCACCTATGATCTACAACCCGAAATGAGCGCCCAGGGCATCACCGATGCGATCATTGAAGCCATCCAGAACAAGCAGCCCGATTTTATCTGCCTCAATTACGCCAATGCAGATATGGTGGGACATACCGGGGATTTCGAGGCAGCAAGAAAAGCAGCTGAAACGGTGGATACTTGCCTCCAGGAACTTCTGGATGTTGCTTTAGCAAATGATTATCAGTCTATCATCATTGCCGATCACGGTAATTCTGATACCATGCGCAACTCCGATGGCAGTCCACATACTGCGCATACTAAAAACCCTGTACCTATATTTTACGTTGGTAAAACATTGGAAGGCTCCGTTAAAGATGGCAAACTTGCCGATATTGCACCCACCATTTTGCATTTGTTGGGCCTCTCCATTCCAGAACAAATGGATGGTGATATTTTGATTAGCTAATGAATAGACACATCGTTGTTGTAATTATGCTCTTAGGGACTGGCCTGTTGGGATGTATGCCAGGAGCTGCTGAGCAAAAAGAGGAGGTACGGCCTGATTTCTTTTTTGATGTAAAAGGGTATTTCGAGGCCGAGATTGCACGCCTCAATACCAGCCAGCCCACCGTAAAAAAGATTGCTTCTATCGGCGATTTAAAGGAAGAGCAACAGTTAAAATCGCTAGATTATACGCAAGAATTGCAGCTATTTGCCAGTGCGGATATTAATAAGTTGGCCTGGGAGGAAAAGTATAGTACTAAAGAAAAAACTTCCCTGGATGGAGCTAAAATCACTACGCACCAGGCACTCGACTCATCGCTCAAAATCAAACAAATTGAAGTAGCAACGCTTGAAGAGCAAGTTCAATCCATTACCATTTTAAAGTCGCAAAAGAACGCGCTGGCTGGCACTGATCAAAAGCTAGTGTACCAGCCAGCGCGTGGATTTTCAGTAGAAAATGAGCAAGAATTAATCTTGGGCGATGGCAAAAAGATTAAAGTAGAGATTTTGTTCATAAATGATTAATCGTCGTACTGATCGAGGTCTAAGTCTTCGATCAGGCCAATGATTTTCTGGGCATAGCGCTTATCCGTAGCGTAACCGGCTTTGGACAGTCCCTTAGCCCATCCACGGTAGTCGGTTGGCTGTAGCCTAAATAGTTTATTGTAGCGTTTCCCATTTTTCAGTAGTAAGCTATGGGCGCGGTAGCTCTCTTTTTCTGATTTGTAGATGCGAAAAAAGTCTTTGTGGGAATCATCCGTAAAGTTGCTGCAATGCCCTTTTTTACACTTTCGTGAAAAGCACTTGATGCCAAAGTGATTAAGATTGCGCTTTGCGAGTTTACTTTCTCCGACATTACTTTCCAGTAAGCCTTGTGCTAAAGTAATACTAGCTGGGATACCATAACGCTCCATTTCTGCAATAGCGATCTGCTTGTATTGCTTCACATATTGAAGCTGTTTTTTGCGCTTAGCAGCGCGTTTCTTAGCTTTCTCAGAACCTTCAAAGTCTAAATTAGAAAAGGTATTGGCGAGGTTATCATCCCGCTTTTGATGGCTTTTAGATCGCTTTTTAGGTGCTTGTTGGGTAGACTTCTGGATAAGGGAGGTATTCATGGGTCGAATTTCATCGTAAGCTACTTCTGCCTTCTCTTCACTCGACCAAAAGTTTAAGCTGCTGGTTTCCGCAATAGATGATACTTCAACTGCATTTAGACTTAGATTCATGGAAAAGTCTTTTTGCGTAAGCAGGAAGGCAGCGATGCCCACTAGCACCAATCGTGGCCAATAGTGTTTTACCCCAGCTTCTACTCGTGCTTTGGTTTGTTGTGCTTTATAAACCACTACGGCTTTGATCTCATTGAATTGCTTGTTCATAACGGAGGCTGTATTACATGAATTGTTTTAACTGTTGCACAAATTAAAACAAATTGTTTTTATAATCAAAGTATTGAAACATTTATTTTCACTCACCCTGGTTTATCCTATAATAATAGCCTACAGCGGATTACAAATCCACTGGGTGCGTGCTAGGCTTTTTTCCTTTAAGCTTGGCCCGCGCTCAGTGGATTTGCAATCCACGTGGCCCTAAAACTTATTTTTACTACCTAATACTGGTGTTATCACTATTTTAAAATTGTACGCTCCCCTACGTCAAACCATAAGAAATACTACCTTTGCAAAAAATTTTAGACATACAATGAATAAATTCTTTTTATCGATCGTGCTTTGTGTTTTTGCAAGCACTTTTGCCGGAGCGCAGGATAAGTATGGCCACCTCAATTTTGGAAATGTAGTGGCCCTGATGCCCGAAACAGCCAAAGCAGATGCGGACATGGAAACATACCGTAAAGAACTTGTGAGTCAAGGAGAAGGAATGGTGAAAGCCTTTCAAGATAAGTACGGCAAGCTCATTGCTGACCAGCAAAGCGGCAATTTTACGCCCAAACAACTTCAAGAGCGTGCGCAAGCGCTATCGCAAGAAGAACAGCAAATCGCTGCCTTCGAGCAGGAAGTTGCAAAAAAAGTAGAAGCGAAACGCCAAGAATTGCTCCAGCCCATTATCAAAAAAGCAGAAGATGCCATTCAAGCTATTGGCAAGGCCAATGGCTACAAACTGATTTTTGACACGAGCGTTTTCAACTCTGTCCTATTCGCACAAGATTCGGATGATGTTTTCCCTTTAGTGAAGGCTAAATTGAACCTCAAAGAGCCTCCTACTGCTAAGCAATAGTTGTGCTAATGCACTATAGTATAAAACCTCTTTTCTCACCATTGGTGGGGGAAGAGGTTTTGTATTAGAATGACCATATATCAAATAGTTGGAACATATCCAGTTAGAAATCTATGAAGGCTACAAACCTGAATATTTGGCCCGGCCTTGTAGTCATCACTGTTTGGTGTTATGATAAAATTCAGGGGAGTCTGAAGATCCTGAATTGAAATATAAAAGCCCTTAGAAATCTTGGGGCTATTGTGATATTTTATTTCAATAGCAATCTGAGCTTTTCCACCCTTGATAAGCACCAAATCAATTTCAGCTCCTTGATGTGTTTTATAAAAACAAAACTCGTATCTCTCATCCAATAATTGGCATATTTGGTCAATAACATAGCCTTCCCAAGATTTTCCAAGCCCTGGATGCCCCTGCAACTGAACGAATGTTTCAATTCCTAGCATAGCATGCAACAAACCTGAGTCCTTAAAATAGATTCTCGGGCTACGTACAAGGCGCTTCTTAATATTGAAGAAATATGGAGGTAAAATTCTAATCAAAAATGACTCCGCAAAGAAATTTATGTATTTCTTGATAGTGGGCACACTCAAACCGAGTGATCTTGAGAGTATATCATATTTACATTGCTCACCATGCAGATGAGACAACATTACCAAAAAGTTGCGTAAGACAGTAGGGTCTGCTTTCAACCCTAACACAGG
>JBCCRH010000282.1:0-8278 GCA_039208045.1 Bacteroidota bacterium | reverse complement strand
GGAAGGCTTCCTACGTAATGAGCGTTCGCTTACGCAAACGGCGGGGCGGGCAGCACGGAATGCAAACGGCCTGGTAATTTTTTATGCAGATAAAATTACCGACTCGATGCAACAAACCATCGATGAAACCAATCGCCGCCGTGTAGTGCAGACGGCGTACAATGAGGAGCATGGCATTACCCCCAAGACAGTCCGCAAATCGAAAGAAGAGATTATCAATCGTCGCTCTATCTTGGATATTCGAGGCAATCAGTCCAAAGCCTATATCGAACCGGAAGAGCCGAGCTTAGCTGCTGACCCTGTACTCGACTATATGACACGAGAGCAGCTGGAGAAAATGATCGACAATACCGAGAGGAAAATGAAGAAGGCGGCGAAGGAGTTAGACTTTATGGCGGCAGCGCAGTTTCGGGATGAGTTGTTTGCCCTCAAGGATCGGCTGAAGCAGGCGGTTTAAAAGAATTCTTTGTAACTTGAAAGAAAACGCGAACGCATGACAGCGACAAAGCAAGTAATTGATGCCATACTAGCCATGCCTACCGCTCCTAATGTAGTAGAGGAGTTAAATGCTGTATTGGAGGAGGAGCGTAAGCGGCGGAATCAGTTTTATAAGGAGATTACAGAGTTTGAAAAGGCAGAATTTATCAATGGGGAGGTAGTGATTCACTCGCCAGTTAAGAAAATGCATAATGATGCGACCGGAGAGCTCTACCAATTGATCAAGGCTTATGTAAAAAAGCGTAAATCAGGAGCGGTAGGCATTGAAAAAATAATGATCAGTCTTACGCGAAATGATTACGAACCAGACTTGTGTTTTTTTGGAGAGCAAAAAGCCAAAGACTTTAAACGAGACCAGATGTTCTTCCCTGCCCCAGACCTCATAGTGGAAGTTTTATCCTCTTCCACAGCAGATAATGACAGAGGGGTTAAGTTTAATGATTACGAAGCTCATGGAGTAACGGAATACTGGATTATTAATGCTGATAAAGAGGTAGTCGAACAGTATCGTTTGAATGACGAACAAGCGTATGAACTTATCCTAAAAGCCTCAACTGGAACTATTGAATGCCTACCGTTAGAAGGGTTTGGTATTGACATCCGAGCTATATTTGATGAAGAAATCAATCTTAAAGAGCTAAACAGGATACTCAATATGTAATAGCAATTAGCCCTAAATTCTTCCCCACTTATCTAAAAATCCAGCACATTCATTTAGCCACAGCTAAATTGCACCATTATTCATTCCAAAATAAAACCGTACCAATTTATGAATGCACACGAAATCGATTATGAGATTTTTGGTGAAGAAATGCAATACGTTGAAATCGAACTCGACCCTTATGAAACCGTCATTGCCGAAGCAGGCAGTTTCATGATGATGGACGATGGCATTGAGCTGAAGACCATCTTTGGCGATGGCAGCACACAGGCGGAGTCCAAAGGAATTTGGGGTAAAGTGATGTCTGCCGGAAAACGCTTGCTTACCGGAGAAAGCCTATTTATGACCGCTTTTACGCATGGCGGAACAGGCAAGAAAAAAGTCTCTTTTGCCTCCCCCTACCCTGGCCGTATTATCCCTTTGGACCTACAAGAACTAGAAGGCAAAATCATCTGCCAGAAAGATGCATTCCTCTGTGCTGCTAAAGGCGTATCAGTAGGTATAGAATTTTCGCGTAAGCTGGGGCGCGGTTTTTTTGGTGGCGAAGGGTTTATCATGCAAAAGATAGAGGGCGATGGCTTGGCCTTTTTGCACGCAGGTGGAAATATTGTTAGGAAAGAATTACAAATTGGAGAAGTGCTCCGAATCGATACGGGCTGCTTAGTTGGTTTCACGCGCGATATTGACTACGATATCGAAATGATCAAAGGCGTTCGCAATGCTTTATTTGGTGGGGAAGGCCTCTTTTATGCGCGCTTAGAAGGGCCTGGTTCCGTTTGGATTCAATCGCTACCCTTTAGCCGCTTGGCTGACCGAGTAGTATCTGCTTCGCGCAAATATGGCGGGAATAGCAAAGGAGAAGGAAGTATCCTCGGTGGCTTAGGAGACTTGCTGGATGGGGATAATTTTTAAACTCCAAAAAAAACGCTGCCCAAGCCTTTGCCCGGGCAGCCACTAAAGAGTTCCCTAATAATATCATTCTTGCTTTTGTTTCATGTGCTATTCACTGGCACTTGTAATTATGCTACCAAGTTGATTCACAGCCCCACTAGCTTACGCTTTTCTTGATGTCAAACAATTTTGGGATATGGGGGCTGTGAATCTTATTGGGGGGTTTTTGGTTTAAGGGTTTGGGAGTTTAGGGGTTTAAGGGTTTTGGGGTTTGGGGTTTGGGAGTTTAAGGGTTTAGGGGTTTTGGGGTTTGGTGTTGTTTAATGCTTACAGTACAAAGGTGCGGGAAATAGGGAAGTGCTTTTTGCACTATTGTTCCAAAAGGGTGGAATTTTGTTCCAACTCGCTTTTTTTGGTGACTTTTTGCAGCACTAAAAAATCTTTTCTTTTAGATGCTTAAAATTGATGGGTTTCATCAGGTAGTCATTAGCGCCGAGGTCGATGGCTCGCTTTTTATTTGACTCATCGCCATAGGCGGTAATCATAAATACTTTCAGCTTAGTAAACTTAGAACGAACAAATTCGAGTAGTTCCAAGCCATCCATATTAGGCATATTAATATCCGATAGGATCATCGTGAGCTCCTCCCCGCCTTGCTCCAAGAAGTCTACCGCTTCGCGGCCTGAAAAGGCAAAAAACAGCTCTACTTGTCCTTTTTTTCGCTCTCGGCGAAAGCGTTGTTCAAACAAGCGTTGAACATCTTTTTCATCATCAACAATTAAAATTTTCATGAAATGGGATTAGGATATGTACAAATTGGATTATGTGCTATGGTTCGCCTCAGGCGAAAAAACAAATGTAAAATGATTTTTTGTGGGAATAAAAAGGGAGAGGCGAACCTCTCCTTGCTAAATTTCCCTAAAATATGCTAATCTCAACCAGTATTCAATTATTGCAAGTCATTGCCAATTAGGGAGTGTGACTCACTATCGGCAACAGTATCGTAAAACAAGTGTATTCGTTCCATTTACTCTCTACCAAGAGCTGCCCTCCGTGCTGCTCCTCAATAATCTCTCGGCTTATAGCCAGCCCTAGGCCCGTATTACCACTACTCACCGGCTTGGTAGTAAAAAAGGGCTTAAATATATTTTCGAGTACATCAGGTGCAATCCCTATCCCATTATCCCATATCTCTATTTTCACCATTTCCCCCTCACACACCGTTCGTAGGCTGATTTGCGGTTCAAAACGTTCTCCCAACTGCTTGCGCCGTTCTTGGACGGCATCACAAGCGTTATTCAATATATTAAGAAGTACACGCCCCAGCTCCGCTACATAGGCCTCCACTTCTGGTAAATACGGTGCATAAATACGCTCTATACGCACAGTGAATTGAGGATCCATCGCTTTGTAGCCATGATAAGCCAGCTTTATATTCTCATCCAGCAGGGCATTCAACGCAATCGGTTTCAAACCTGATTGCGTGCCTCGCGTATGATCCATCATACTGCGTACAATATTGCTCGCCCGCTGACCATTCTTATTCGTATCAATCGCATTTTGACGAATATCTTCTACTAGCTCCTGCAATTCTCGAAAAGCTACTTCTCCCAAGCGCTGTCGATATTTTTCTAAACCCGCTTGTAGCTCTTCCGATAATTCAATCGACAGTTCCGAAAAATTAGTTACAAAATTCAGTGGATTCTTTATTTCGTGTGCAATCCCAGCAATCAATCGCCCCATGGTAGCTAGCTGATCTTGCGCCATTAGCTGCTGTTTAGTAACTCGTATTTCCTCGTCTTTGCGCTGTAGCTCCAACTCTTGCTGCTCCAGCTTCTCTGCATGTGTATTGCTCCATTTCATTTGTCGAAAAATAAAGACTGCACCAAGTCCTCCTACTACCACCGATATGATCCACTGTATAGACATTATTGCATTCAGAATATAATTAGGCCATTTGTAGTGCAAAGTTCTGGTGTTATGGGTGTCCATGGGGCTACTATTGTTCCGAAAAGGTGGAATATTGTTCCACCCTGGTGTTTTTAAGAAAAAGCCTCTCCCAAAAAAAGCGGAAGAGGCACAATCAAAGACCGATTCAATATCTGTTAGTTTCTATTACAAATATCGGATTGCCTGAGTGTGCCTGCGATGGCTAATGTTCCAAAAGGGTGGACTTATGTTTCAAAAGTCTATTTCCGGAATTGATTGGGCGATTCGCCATATTCTTGGGCGAAGGTTCGGGAGAAATACTTCGGGTCTCTAAACCCTACTTCGTAGGCTACCTGGGAGATATTGAGATCAGAAGTGCGCAGCAGCTCTTTCGCTTTCGCTAAACGGATAATGCGAACAAAATTAGAAGTAGAGCGGCCCGTGAGTGCCTTTACCTTTCGGTGCAGCTGTGTTCGGCTTAGCGCTAGGGCGCTGCATAATTCTAGCACCCCAAAATTTTCGTCATCTATATTTTCGTTGATGGCTGCTTTTAGTTTCACTACAAAAGGATCTTCAGGTGGTGCTTCTTCTGCTTCGCTGAAGGCACCACTGCTATACCTTGCTTGCATGCGCTCGCGCAGCTCAATAAGCTTTTCCAAACGCACCAATAGCTCTTTCCGATCAAAAGGCTTTGCCAAGTACGCATCAGCGCCCTTTTCCAAGCCAGCAAGGCGGCTTTCAATATCTGCTTTTGCGGTAAGCAACACAATAGGAATGTGGCTAGTACGCTCGTCTGCTTTTAAAGTTTGGCACAATTCCAAGCCATCTTTTCGCGGCATCATCACATCACTCACAATCAAATCCGGAATTTCTTCCAATGCCTTTTCGATGCCTTCTTGCCCATCCGCCGCCCGATCGAGCTGATAGTGTCCTTCCAAACAAGCCAGTATATACTGTGCAACATCCGGATTATCTTCTACGACCAATACCCGAGGTAGTTCGGTATCACCAGCAGTAATGGTGGGTAGGGTGAGGCTACTTTCATTTAGCTGTGGCCCTTTATTGGAAAGCTCCTGATCGATAAGCTGCTTGGGTGCTGTATTTCTGATCGGTAATAATACCTTAAAGGTAGTCCCCTCTCCCACTATACTGCCCACTTCAATGCTCCCCTCCAACAATTTCACTAGCTCGTGTACTAGCGATAGGCCTATCCCTGTACCTTTCTGCTCACTTCCATCCGCATCAGCACTAGTAAAAAAGCGATTAAACACCTGCTCCACTTGCTCCGCTGCAATCCCATGCCCCGTATCCCGTACTTTTAGCTGCAGCTGATTTTCCACACGATCTACCAACACATAGACGTTCCCTCCCTCCGGAGTATATTTAATGGCATTATCCACCAGATTAGAAAAAATACGCAGTAATTTTTCCTGATCAAAATCCATTTCTAGCGTAGTAGGATTCGCTATGAAGTGTAGCTTGATATCGCGAGTTTCTGCAAAATACTGAAAGGTTTCACACAGATAGTTGAGATAGGCTATTACATCTGCCTGTATGAGTTTCAGGCTCATATTACCGGTCTCTAGCTTCCGCAAATCCAGAATTTGATTGACCAAATCCAGTAAGCTACCGGTATTTCGCTTAATCATATTCAGGCCCTTGCCCAGCCAGCGGTCGGGATACAGCTCTATCTGCTCAGCCATACCCGAAATAACCGTCAAAGGCGTACGAAATTCGTGAGATATGTTGGTAAAAAACTGGGTCTTCAAACGATCCAGCGCTTGCAGCCGCTCATTACTAGCCGCCAATTCCCGCGCCTGCGCCGCTTCTTTAATCATCGCCGCTTCCTCCAGCGTCTTTTCCATCGTCGCCTGTAAGTCCGTAAACTCAATCGGCTTCGTCACAAAATCGAACGCCCCGCGACTCATCGCCGTACGGATATTTTTCATATCCCCATACGCAGACACAATCACCGTCTTGAGCAGAGGGTACGCTTCCTTCAGGCGAGCAATCAGCGTCAGCCCATCCATCACCGGCATATTAATATCAGAAAGCACCATATCAAATGGCCCTTCCGCCGCCACCTTATCTAAAGCCTCCTGCCCATTTTGAGCAAACGAGAAGGCATATTCCCCCGCTCTAATCCGCTTGCGAAACCGCTGAAGAATGAGGCGCTCAAATTGGGGTTCATCATCTACAACTAATATCTTGGCTGCCATTCGCTTTATTTTCGGTGCAGCCAGCAAGGTAAGGACTTTTCTGGATATTTACGGGTCACTTTTTGGGCGTATCCCCCACAGTTGGCTAAGCATAGCCAAAGCCAACTGTGGGGGTCGTGCTATCCGGCACTCTTCCGCCTGAGGCGGCTTCAAACAACACCTCCTATCACTTACGCAGCCCACTTCGCCCACGCTCCCTATGCAGCTAGACAAGGCTAATTCAGCCGCAGGCTGAGCGCCCCCAGGGTAGGCTGAGCGAAGCCGAAGCCTACTTCATAATCACCACCCGCTCTGTCCAAATCGTCTCCCCTACCTTCACGACCACATTATACATCCCTGCATTGAGGCGACTTACGTCAAAACGTTCCACCGCTACTTGCACCTCTTCAAGCTGTTCGCGCTGTACGATCTGCCCAACGGAGTTGAAGATGCGGATATCTACTGCCGCTCCAAAGAAGTTAGAAAGGTTTACGTTGAGCTCGCCCTTAGTTGGGTTCGGATAAATTCGAAGGCCTTCCTCGCTTTCCAGGCTTAAACCTTCGCTTAAACCTTGGACCCCGATAGCTATCGGGGCTCCAAGGTTAGCCAGGCTAGCCAAGCCCGTTATGGAAACATCGGTGAAAATAGCCGTCACCGGATTACCTACCTTTTCGCTATAGGTATACAAGCCTGCCCGTATACAGCCGCCCATGATGATCACCTGAGAAAGGTAAGGCTGCCAGAATACACCATCTGTTGAAGCAAAAGCACTAAATACATCTCCACTTCTGGTGATCCGTATCCAGAACTGATTCAGGGATAGAATCTCCGCCGCAGAAGAAGGATAGCCATCAATCACGCGTACCTCTCTGCGCAGGCGATCAACCGTATTCGTTCCTAAGGCCATTTTCTTGGCGTCTGCCATTTCGCTCTCGCGTAACATGACACCTGCGAAGCCCGTGCCACTAATACCTGTCACCTGTGCTATAATCTCCCCATCACCGCACAATTCAGTGAAGACAAAAGCTGTTTGGTCTTCTGTATATAGCATCGTATTAGGTGCACAATCAGAAGTGAGGCTGAAGGTTTCCGTATCTTGATCAAACATGGAAGTGCTAGTATTACAACCTACGCCACCATTATCCACCAAACCACATGGTAAGCCATCTACACTGATGTCAAAGCTGCACGTGCTCGTGTTGCCTACCGCGTCTTCTGAATCGTAGGTTACGGTGAACATACCTAACTCCATAAAACTGGCAGTATATGGCTCACCAGCTATCACTGTTTCGGGAGCACCACCATCTACTGAAATCGTTAGTATCACCGGATCGCAAGGGCCCGGTATGATTGTAGGATTGTTGAAGGTCGCTTCCGCTAAACAATCAAAAGTCACATCGTCCGTAATAAGCGTGACGGTCTGATTTGCGGGGCAGGCTAGCATCGTTGGTGCTACTACCTCAAAGCTATATAAATCAGTCGCCATACAACCCTGTACATCACTCATCACTGTCACGCCCACTGACTTTGGCCCAGCGCTGCTTGTCCAGCTCCGCTTCGGCATTTGGATGGTGTTGTCATCAAAGCCACCAAAGCAGGTGCCGCTGCCATCACCGGAGTTGTAGGCGCACCAATCGTAGGTATAAGTGCCTCCATCTGTAGAGGTGATCGTCGCATCGTACATCACATCTAGTTGGCCCAAGCATAAGTCCCCATCAGGATCAGCACTAATATCCACTGTAGGTTGTGCAAAAATGTTGATTTCAAGTATTTCTGTTGTCAGCTCACTTTCACAGCCTGTGGCTGAGTTGATCGCCTTAGCTTTAAATTGGTAGGTACCTACAGCTACACTCATCGCACCTTTGATACGCAAGCGCATGCCATTGGCATCCAAATCAGTGCGATAGTCTAGCCCATCTACATTAGCATCCAGCACATCTCCTGCCATAAAGCTCGCTCCTGCTGGCGCTGCTACTACTTCCCAGCTAATTTCCAAGCCGGTACCAGGATCAAGCACGCTCACCGTAGAGGTAGAACCTACACAGGAGGCTCTAGTCAATCGATTCACGCTTGGTACTGCTGGGGTTTCATTTACTGTGAT
>JBCCRH010000281.1:0-8307 GCA_039208045.1 Bacteroidota bacterium | reverse complement strand
CAAATACCCCATTCGGCTAGAGTACTACGAAGAAGGGGGAGAAGCAGTCGCCAATTTGGCGTGGAGTAATAGCATCCAAAATCGAGAGACAATACCCAGTACCCAGCTCTTCCCAGAGCCTAGCTTTGATTTCCCTGGGCGCTATCAGGTGAAGCTTTTCCCTTCTCCAGCTGCCGATTTGCTTACCTTAGAGATACAGGTGAAAACCAATAGCGAAGATCTAGTGAATTATCATATTTACGATGTGCAAGGTAGAATGCTAGGACGTGGAGAACTATCAGTAACTTCTAGTATTACTACCACAGAGTTGGATGTGTCTAACTATGCACCTGGAGTGTATATCATCGATCTGGAGGGAGATAAATTTATCAGTGAGGTCATCAAATTTATTAAGCGATAAGGAAGATTTTAGAAAACTATTTTTCGCTTTTTTGCATCTATATTTGTAGTTCCCATCGTGGGCTAAGCTTTATGAAAAAGCCCTGCACGTGCCTAGCGGATTTGCAATCCGCGATGCCCTAAAGGCCTATTTTTATTATATCTTAACCTATAAGAACAGCTAATTTCACAGCTATGAAGATGAATGTATTAATGGTATCACTACTATTACTAGGAACCTATCAATTCGGCTTTTCCCAAAAGCAGCTGCTTGGGTTATGGGAGGGCGTGATCACCGACGGTGGAATTCATACCGATGAAGGCTTTAAATTCCAGCTTTATATCTTAGAAATTAACAAGAATAAGCTGGTGGGGCGCTCCTATGTATACCTTAGCGAGGAAGAAGTTGTGGAAATGGATATTGAGGGGGTCATCTATGGAGATCGCTCGATTTATTTTCGAGATATTAACTTTGTACCCCTTGAAGGAGGCGTCACCAAAGCGCCCTACAATCGAAAATATGAAGTGCTTTACAACCGAAGTATTTGGGATACCAAAATTGAAGGCTACTGGCAGGAAATTATGCCACAAGTATTTGCGGACCACCGGCAGCGGGGGCGGATTAAGTTGAAAAAAGCAGAAACGGCAGCGCCTTAGAGATTCCAACCATATTTCTCCCAGTCTTCTTCATAATCGATGTCCGATAGGGTAGGGAGCGTAGCGTAAGTTAGGGAAGCAGCTGTAATACGATTTATTGTTTCCTGAAAGACTGATTCGGTACTCCATACCATAGATTGGAATAAGAATGGGTGAGGGGTTTTCATGCCTAATAAGTAGTAGCCTCCATCCAGGGCTGGGCCAATCACTAGATCATATTTATCCAACTGTGAAAAGGCTTCTTGTACAATAGTAGCTGTCAGTGAGGCGCAATCGCTTCCAATAATCACTACTTTTTTGTTTTCTGCTAAACAGTCAGCAAAAGCGGCTTCCATGCGTGCTCCCAAGTCACCATTGTGCTGTAATGTTTTTTGAAAATCGCCATTCGGCCAGTCATCCTGCTGATCTACATAAGCACTGTAAAAGAGGTATCGCTTGGCGCTAATGGCCAGGGCAATATTCCGCGTATGGGCGAGCAAGGCTAAGTAAATCTTCAGTGCCCGCTCATCCCCGACAGTGCTGGCCAAGCGTGTTTTTACCTTCCCTTTTTCAGGGTTTTTGACGAAAATAATAAGGGCTTGTTGATTCATAATTAAAAATAAAACGCATCTGGAAAGCAGGAGTTTCCAGATGCGTATTCACAATAACAAGATATGAATAAAGGGTTTAGTTATCTGAGCTGTACAGTTCCTCTTCATCCACCTTAAGTATGCGATCCCCTTGTTCGAGCTTACGAGCAACAGCACTATATGGCCCTATCACTATTTCATCGTCCGCATTTAATCCGCTCAATATCTGGATGTAGCTATCATCTTGAATGCCAGTGACCACTTCTTGCATACGCACGGTATCCCCCATCGCTACAAAGACGACTTCTAGGAGATTGTCATCATCATTAGAGGATTTTTTCCCCTCCTCCTCTTCTTTCTCGCGGGTAGTTACCGCTTGAATAGGCACACTCGCTACGTCTTTTTTCTGCTCTGTTAGTACCTCTACAGAAGCGGACATACCAGGGCGGAAGGGATAGTTCTGTCCTTTTGCAATCAAGTCTTGATAAGAAGCGGGATCGATACTAATACGCACCTCAAAGTTGGTTACTTGATCCGTATTTAGAGTAGTGGAAGCTGCGGTTCCCGAAGCTGAATTTGCAATTTGTGTCACTGAGCCTTTGAATGTCCGATCGAGGTAAGCGTCTACTTCGATTTCCACTTCATCGCGGAGTGCCACTCTTGGAATATCATTTTCACTGACATCTACCCGCACCTCCATTGCATTGAGATTGGCAATGCGCATCAGCTCCGTACCACTCATTTGGATGGTACCCACTACGCGCTCCCCTTGCTCTACATTCAATAGAGAAACGGTGCCACTCATAGGTGCATAGATAGTCGTTTGGCGTAAACTGGTACGCAATTCCTTCAAGGTAGCTGCTGAGCTTTCCACGTTAAATTCAGCCGCCCGTGCACTTTCTTTGGCTGCTTTGATACTGGCCTCAGCAGAACGAATATTGGCTTCCAATGCCCGCAGATTAGAGAGGGAAGCATCAAAATCTGCCGTAGATACTACGCCATCTTTTTTCAGTTCCTCGTTCCGCTTGTGAATCTCCTTTGCATTCACCAGCTGTGCTTCAATTTGCTCTTTCTGAGCGACAGCGTTTTGCACTTGTGAGCGCGAGTTGGCCAACTGTGCCTTTGCGGAATTGACTCCCGCAACCCCACGTTCCACTTGCGATTGGATGGCATCAGGATCAATTTTTGCCAAAATTTGCCCGACTACCACCGAGTCCCCTTCCTCTACATATAGCTCTACAATTTCACCAGAAACATCGGAGCTGATCTTTACTTCCGTCTGTGGAAATACTTTCCCACTAGCTGCCACTTTCTCTACAATGGTTCGATTTTCTACGGGTTCTACATTTACTTTCTCCCCCTTGGGCTTATTTCGAGCAGTCATAGCTGCAACAGCCACCAAAATGATAACCAAGCCCAAGAGTCCAAAAATTAAAAGATTGTTACGTTTTCGCTTTGCCATTTTTCTTTGCGATTTTTCTCAATTTAGTTTAAAGTCCTGCACCGAGCGTACCCGAGGTTTGCCTGCACCGAGCGTACCCGAGATTAGTCTAATTTAATAGGTCGTCCCATGTAAAAGTCAACGATCTTCAAGTTAAAGAGATATTGATATTTTGAGCGAATCAAATCGACCTGCGCCCGCTGCAAGGTATTCTGCGCGGTATTAAATTCTAGTGAATTAATCGACCCTACCTCAAAGCGGCGTTGTGCATTATCAAAAGCGACTTGCGAAGCCTCTACCGTGCGTTCTGCTGCTTTCATGGCCTCACTAGAAGCCTTAGCATCTGCGATAGCACGCTGGACATCTGCCTTAAGCGTATTGCGAAGCTGTCGGTTTTGCACTTCTTGAATTAGAGCACCCACACGCGCCCGCTCCATATTGATCAAGTTACGGCTATTACTATAGATTGGAATATCAATTCGGATACCCACCGACTGACCAAAGTTATCCTGTAACTGGTCGATGTAGCCCCTTCCGGGAAAAGAAGCCGATAAAACGACATCTTGCTGCGTGATAGTAGCGGGTTGGCCGTTGATCAATACACTCTCTGTAACATCCCCAAATTGTACATCTGGTTGCGCCGTGAAATCCAATGCCTGATCGGAATAGTTACTGCTCAAGCTACCAAAAATACGCACAGAGGGTAACAGGCCTGATTGTGCAATCTTTTCATCCAAAAAAGCACTCTGCAAGCGCTTTTCACCAGCTGCAATTTGTGGTTGAATGCCCAGAGAAGTAGTAAATACTTCTTCCACAGAAAAAGCAGCAGGATCCGCATCCGAAGGAATGGTAACGACTGGGCGTTGTATTTTTAGCTCTGTACCAGGGTCTAGCTCTAGCAACTGCTTGAGCGTAAGGTAATTGATGGTAATTTGGTTCTGTGCTTCAATGATGTTTTGCTCATTGAGCGCCTGTTGCGCTACAAAATCGAAGCGGTCATTAACGGGAAGTGATCCAGCTTCAATCAGTTTATCGGTCTGTTCTAATTGCTGAGTGGTCTGAGCGAGGTTAAACCGAGCATTTTCAAGCTGCTCTTCAAACAGCAGAATATTGAGGTAGGTAGAAGCTACCAACAAGCCAATATCATTGGCAGAAGTTTCTGCATCCAATTTGGCAGCTTCCAAATTGAGCTTGCTTTGTTTGATCGTATTGTTAATTCGGCCACCATTGTATACCAGTAAGCCGACATCTAGTGATACCGAGTTGAAGCCAATACGAGAATCGATAAAGTCGTTGGTTACCGGGTCAATCGTACGACCAAAATTAAGACCTCCAGAAACACCAGCACTTACATTAGGATAACGATCAGCTCTAGCCTGGCTTAAGTCCAGATCAGCAGCGCTAATCTGATACTGCGATTGCTTTACAGTAAGGTTGTTTTGACGTGCATATTGAATACACTTTTCTAAAGACCAGGTCTCTTGTGCCTGTAGGGCACCAAAACCAATGCTTAGAAACAGGGCGATAAGGGTGATTTGCCTTGACATAGGTAAAGGATTTTTTTGTACCCTGCAAGGATAAGCAAGCTCCGCTGACCGTCCGAAATTTTTATATTAAGGCATTCTTATCATGGATGAATCGACTAGGGGAGTGGGGTGGGGATTAACATTTTCTTAAAGAGTGAAATTTTGTTGTTTTTAACTGGATGTCCAGTAAGCTATGCCAAAGTAAACCACTAAAAAATAGATAAACTCTCGCAGAGTTAGTAGTTTTATATTAAGCAAACACAGTTTAAGATGATCTCCCCTCAAAAAATCGTATTAGGGTCGCTTCTCCTATTACTCGCTTCGTTTTGTTATAGTCAATCTCCCATCTTTGGCTTTCATCACCTTGGCACTGAACAGGGTCTTTCGAACACTGATAATGCCTACATCTACACAGATAAAGATGGATTTACTTGGATTTCGTCTCTGGATGGAGCAAATCGCTTTGACGGTAAAGAAGTAGAAGTCTTTAAAGAAAACCGCAAAGGACTAATAGATTTTAAGGGTGTAAATATTCTAAGTTCTTTCTTCGAAGATGATAAGGAGAACATCTGGTTTACTACCGGCGCAGGCATTATCAGCTATAGCAACCGGACAGGTCGATTTTCAGTTGATTACGCAAGAAGAGAACAAGATTCAGTAGTCGCAGTTCATCATGCCTTTTATTTAGAAAAAAATCGCTATTTGTGGGTTGCAGCATATCATGCACTTTTTAGATATGACACCTACACTAAAACGGTTAGAAGCTTTCCTGAAATTCAGAACTTCGATATGCCACGTGTAAGCATTGAAACAAATGGCCTTGGTGAGATAATACGACTCTATGCTCATTATCGAGGAACACAGAAAGGTAAAATTCGTGTAATAGAGTTTTCTTCTAGTTTGGAGGTCACGAAAGATGAGATCACTTTTTTTGATCTTAAAAATGAAGGAATAGAACACTATAAAACGATAGATATTGTATCTGATGCAAATGGGTATACGTTTTTTCTAACCGATAAGGGCCTCATTGGGGTTAATTCATATTGTACCGATATTCAACATTTTTTTCCTTTCCCAAAGGGAATTCACTCTATTCAAGCCTTTGAAAAGGTGGGGGATGAATTATGGCTAGTAGGCGAAATGGGCAAACTATTTAAATTTGATTTATGTAGCTTTTCCTTTGCTCCTGAAAGCGCGAGTCTAATAGAGTTAAGAACGAGGGATTCAATTAGTAACATCCAATCAATTTACCTGAATAAGGACTCTATTTTATGGCTGGCAGTGGAGGGGCAGGGAGTTTATTACTCAAATATTCGTAATAGTAGGCTTTTTTCTGCCTATGAGTCTAATACAATTGAGTTATCAACAGAACCTATTTCGACTATCATGGAGTCTGCCGAAGGTAGTATAACTGCTCTTACAGAATCAGGGAAGGCAAGAATTTTTAGTAGTTCCGGTAAGTATATTGGGGAAGAAAGGTATCCCAAATATTTCCAGCAAATACAAATGGCAAATGGAGATTCATGGGCGATCTCGAATCGTGGTATAGGCAAATCTAAGCCAGACAGCCCAACTTTTGACTGGAAATATTCGGAACTCGCCCAAGAAGGATTGCTTGATATTGCTTCCGTAAATCAAGATATGTTACTGATTAGCTCTTTTCGTGGATTATATCTACTGGATGTCACCAGAAAGCATCTAGAATTGCTAAAGGAGAATATACAAATTGTAGAAATGCTACACGATAGTAATGGTAGACTCTGGTCAGGGACTACAAGTGCAGAGCTGACGGTGTGGGATATAAATTTGAAAGAGCCATCTGTAAATAGGCTAAAACGATGGACTAAATTCGGGACTATACACCAAATTGTAGAGGATCAATTCCGAAATCTAGTCTGGATTGCCACTTCAAAAGGATTACTAAAGGTAGACGCATCAGATGAAGATTTTCAGGTTACCCAATATGATATAACTGATGGACTACCCAGCAGCAATATACAATCGATAGCTATCAGTGAAAATCAACAGCTATGGATAGCTACAAATAAGGGGATATGCAATATTTTGAATCCTTCTGATGAAAATTTTATAGTCAGCAAGCTTTCTCAGAGAGATGGTCTGAGTTCCAATGAATTTTTTCGCGGTGTGAGCTTAGTAGCGAGCGATGGTACGCTATGGTTTGGTAGTTCTGAAGGAGCAGATATGATCGACCCGAAGGGAGGAATAAAAGGTAGTGAGCCAGAACTTGCCATTAAAAGCATAAAAATTCATGACAAAGAATGGATAGATAGTCTAGCAGCATCTAGAATACAAAGCTTGTGCTTGAGCTATCAACAGAATTCGATTACCATCAAGATGGCTGCTATGGAATATACTGATCCAACGCGGAATTATTTTAAGGTCTATTTGGAGCATGAAGAAGGCATCGATTCTAGCCTAATAGAGAAGATTAACTCAGTTACTTATCCTTACTTGCCACCAGGTAGTTATACGTTTAGGTTTACAGCCTGCAATGCTTATGGGAAATATCAGCAAAATGAAAAAATCCTAGACATAAAAATTCTTCCTCCCTATTATCAAACATGGTGGTTTAGGTTGTTAGTGTTCTTATCTATTGTGGCATTAATTAGTTTAGGTATTATATTTTATTACAGAGACCAGCTACGCAGTAAAGAATTAGAATTGGAAAAACAGCAGCGTATCTCAGATAGAAAGCAACAGAAATTGGAAAAGGAGCTTGCCCTGCGGCAAGAAAGAGAGCGTATAGCAGATGATATGCACGATGAACTGGGGTTGGGGTTATCGTCTATAAGGAATAGAAGTGAAAGAGCATTGCGAGGTGAATTGTCTAGTGAAGCTTTCGAGACATTGAATAGAGTGAAAGTAATTGCATATAACCTAAGAAGTAATATGCGTGATATTATCTGGGCGATCAATCCTGAGAATGATTCTTTAAAAAAGACCATTGCTAGAGTTCGTGCAAATATAGCTTTGGCCTTACGTGATAATGCGTTAAAAGCCTCAATAGATATTCAGAGGGATTTGCCAGATGTATCACTCAATAGCAAAGTGAAAAGTAGTTTGCTTTTGGTAACAAAAGAAATCATTCATAATATAGTAAAATATGCTGGGGCTAGTCAGGTCGCTCTGAGCATTCGAATTAATAAAAATAACCTAGAAATTCTTGTAGAGGATGACGGCTGTGGATTTGAGCCAGGTGGAAAAGAATATAGTGGTAATGGCATAAAAAGCATCAAGAAGCGAATGAAAAGTATTGCAGGTAGCATAAGGTGGGAAAAAAAGTCAGGTCATGGCACCTTAGTTTCCATAGTTGTACCTGTAGCACCTATATAACATATGCTATAGAACAAATTGTCAATTGATCTTTGAGAGCATACTACCTACCTTTGAATTATACTTAATGATTTGCCATGAAGGAGTCCAAGAAAAAAATAACGGTAAGTATTGTAGAAGATGATCTGAGCTTTCAAGACTGGATATTAGAGGAATTAGAACTAGAGCCAAATATAGCATGCATCAGTAAATTTACAAAAGGCGAGGAAGCGATCATTGGACTTCAGGAAAAGCAACCCGATATTGTATTGATGGATTTGGAATTGAACGGAGCCGAAATAAATGGGATAGCCTGTATGGCTGTTTTGAAAGTGCAATACCCTGATTTGAAGTTTTTAGTGATCTCTTCTCACGATGATAATGAAAAATTATTCAGCGCCTT
>JBCCRH010000280.1:0-8321 GCA_039208045.1 Bacteroidota bacterium | reverse complement strand
TGTTGCTACTCCGCCATCCCCAAAGCTCCAATCCCAAGTGGTAATAGGCAAGTTGGCATTTGCAGTAAACTGCAAGAGAGAATCCACACAAAAGAGGCCCTCCACCTGGATGTCTAAGCAAGCAAAGTTGACCTCAGCAGTAGTACCATAGCCTGCATGCGTGCTATACGCATCAAAATCACCAAAGCCATAGCTGTAAGCCGAAAAAGAAGCAGTAGAACTCAGCAGGTGCTTGCCAGGATTTACTTCTACTTGGGCATAGGAATAGTCGGGGTCAGAAGGGAACGGATCAAATGATAGCGCAATGCCGCCACCATCTAGCTGTATCGTATTGATGTTTTCGGTGGCCGTAATCACCGTAACATAATGCTCGGTAAAATAATTAAATCCCAACCCACTAGTGGTATTCGGGCTAGCAAATCGTACACGATCTACCTGTAGATTAGGGGGTATGAGGCGAAGCATATTGGGGTCGCCAATGCCGGAGGGATTGCAGCTTTGACTGGTGTTAAACTGACTCACCGCAATCGGAGCGGTAGCTGTAATGACGGTAGCTGCCAAGCGTTTTTCGGTATAGCTTTCCCCTGCATTGAGGGTAGCCACTTGTGCACAGTCGAAGAAAACAAGGGTATTGTCTGTTGCTGCAACGACCTTGATAATATCTCCACCCTGACCTTGCAGGGGTACAAAATAGTAGAGGTCTGCCCAGTCATTTAGCGGAAGCGATTGCTCATACAGGTGATTATCGGCACCGCTGCAAAGTTCAACATTTGCCTGCTGCGCACCGGAAAAAACCGCAATTGGTTCTCCACTGAGGCTCTGAATGCGGGTACCTGTTAGGTCTTCATTAGCTTTTACTTGATAATTCTCGCCTGCTTGTAGCTCTACCGTGAAGGGCAAGTTGGCAGGTCGTAGCCCAAGCGTATTTACCGATGGCGTGATCTCAATGGTTGTATTATCGGCTGTAGCTAACACCACAAAAGCGGTTGGCGAAAAGTCATTGTCATCCTTATAACAGGTGACGATATATTCTTGGCCCAAATTAGGCTCTGGCAAAAGCAGGGCGCTTTCTGAGAAGTAGGCGCGGTTGTGGAAGGCGCTTACGCGAATAGGCACATCACTGGTGATGAGCAATCCTTTATTATCGACGACTTCTGTACCGATAGTGTAAAATATCAGGTCAGGTAAGGTCACCGTCTCGATACTATTAGCGGGGATATCGAAAGGGATTTCAAGGCCAGTAGTGGGAACTTGTATGACGCCCGTAGCAGCATCCGTAGTTTCAATTTCAAATCGAAATACGGGAGCATCATTAAAGGCGATATTGAGATTTTCCATAAAGGCACACCAAAAGCGAGTCCCTGCACTGGTCTGAGCGCAGAGAGTACTGGTGCAAATCATCAGGAGATAAATAATTAGCGCGCGCATGAGCAAAGTGTTTGAAAGTAAAGACAGCAGGAGAGCGTAGATGTTGAGTCAAATTAGTCCGGAAAATTGCCTACTGTTGGCAGAAGAAAGTATTTTCGCAACAAATAATGAAAATATGAAGTCAATCGCCGTGTATTGTGGCTCTAGCAAGGGCTCGAATCCGGTTTATGCCAGCCAAGCGCGTGCTTTAGGAAAAGCCTTAGTTGCCCACAATCTGAAGATGGTATATGGGGCGGGTAATGTCGGACTCATGGGCGTTATTGCTGATGCTATGTTGGATGCTGGGGGATACGTAATCGGGGTGATTCCTGATTTTCTAAAAGAGAAAGAGGTGTGTCATGGAGGCTTGCAAGAACTAGTAGTGGTGGACTCCATGCATGAGCGAAAGGTGCAGATGACAGCCCTTTCAGATGGGGTGATCATAATGCCAGGAGGCTACGGCACACTAGATGAATTATTTGAAATACTAACACTCGTGCAGCTGGGGCAGGAGGATCAGCCCATTGGTATCTTGAATGTCAATGGCTATTTCGATCATCTTATCGCGCAGGTACAGCGTATGCACGCTGATCGCTTTTTGAAGCAAATTCATCTGGATATGATCAAGGCGAGTACTGATATTGAAGACCTTATAACACAGCTGGTAGCCTACAAGCCGAAGGGCTCTCAAGGGAAATGGCTGGATTGAACCTGAACACAACTGTAGACGTTTTTAAACCACACAAAATTTAATAAATGATGCGATTTTCTCTATTGTTCATTAGTCTTTTTTCTACTCTTCTACTTCCAGCGCAGGCTGACTGGGAATTAAAAAAAGACAAAAAAGGAATCAAAGTCTACACGAAAGATGTAGCATATTCTAAATTCAAAGCGTTTCATGGGGAAGCCACCATTGATGCTACCTTAGAAGCCGTAGTTGCGCTGTTTAATGACTTAGGCTCTTACCCGAAATGGCAATACAATTGTTCCTCTGCTAGATTCTTGGAAGATGACGGGCAGCTCAACTCAACGGTCTATATCGCTACCAAGTCTCCCTGGCCGGTAAAGGATCGCGATGGGGTCTATCAATTTGAGTCCTTTTATACCAAAGACAAAGGAGAGCTATACATCGGCGTGCGGGCTTTAACAGATTATATGAATGAAAATTCGGAGCACGTACGCATAAAAAAGTCAGAGGGGTACTGGACGATGACACGAATAGGAGAAAACCAGGTGCATATTGTTTACGAAAACCACTCAGAACCAGGAGGTGAAATACCGGCTTGGTTGGCTAAAAGTTTTGTGGTGAATGTGCCTTTTGAAACCTTAAAGAAGATCAAGAAAATTGTCAAGCAAAAGCAATATCAAGGCAAGACGTACACTTTTTTAGAGTAAAGCAAAGACCGCACCGCCGCGATCAAGTGTTTGTTGTAGGAATGTTGTAATTTTGCAGCTTGAAATCACAAAAATCTTAGAAATAATGCAAACAGTAGAACCAAAATTGAAATACAAAGTCAAAGATATTTCACTGGCTGATTGGGGAAGAAAAGAGATTGAGTTAGCAGAAGCAGAAATGCCAGGCCTAATGGCTTTACGCGAAAAATACGGTGAGTCCAAGCCATTGAAAGGCGCTCGTATTGCTGGATGTCTACACATGACGATCCAAACGGCTGTATTGATTGAAACGCTAGTAGAACTAGGTGCAGATGTAACTTGGTCTTCTTGTAATATTTTCTCGACACAGGATCATGCAGCAGCAGCTATTGCAGCAGCAGGTATCCCTGTATTTGCCTGGAAGGGAATGACAGAAGAAGAATTCTGGTGGGCTATTGAGCAGACCTTATTCGCTTTTGAAGATGGTCAACCCTTGAACATGATCTTGGATGATGGTGGAGACCTAACCAATATCGTCCTCGATAAGAATCCTGAATTGGTAGAAGCAATCAATGGCCTTAGTGAAGAAACAACTACTGGTGTACACCGCTTATACGAACGTATGGCCAATGGTACGCTACCAATGCCTGCGATCAATGTCAACGACTCTGTAACTAAGTCGAAATTTGACAATAAGTATGGTTGTAAAGAATCAGCAGTAGACGCAATTCGCAGAGCAACGGATGTAATGATGGCGGGTAAAGTAGCAGTAGTAGCAGGTTATGGTGATGTAGGAAAAGGAACAGCAGCTTCTTTACAGGGCGCTGGCTGCCGTGTAATCGTCACCGAAATTGACCCTATTTGTGCACTACAAGCGGCCATGGATGGCTTCGAAGTACAGCGTATGGTTAAGGCGATTCCAAGAGCTGATATTGTCGTAACTGCAACAGGTAACAAAGATATTATCACCGAAAAGCACTTCCGCTTACTTCGTGATAAAGCCATCGTTTGTAACATCGGCCACTTTGATAACGAGATCGATATGGCTTGGTTGAATGGTACCTACGGCGATACTAAAGTAACTATCAAGCCACAAGTAGATAAGTACACCATTGACGGCAAAGACCTAATCGTCTTGGCAGAAGGTCGTTTGGTTAACTTGGGTTGTGCGACCGGGCACCCTTCTTTTGTGATGTCCAACTCGTTCACCAACCAAGTATTAGCACAGCTGGAGTTATGGAACAAAGCGGATCAATACGAAAACAAAGTGTACATGTTGCCGAAGCACCTAGATGAAGAGGTAGCACGCTTGCACTTAGCAAAAATCGGCGTAGAACTAGAGGAACTTTCTGCTGATCAGGCCGAGTACATCGGTGTGAAGCAAGAAGGGCCGTTCAAGCCGGAATACTATAGGTATTAATGGTTTAGGGGTTTGGGAGTTGAGGGGTTTTGGAGTTAGTTTAGGGTTTTAGGGATGAAGATTCACTTTCAAACTCCTTAACTCTTAAACCCCTAAACTCCCCAACTCTTAAACCCCTCAACTCTCCAACTAAACTCTCCCTCTCCCCATGTCCTCCCTTTTCTCTACCTACCTGCAGCTGGGATTCACGCATATTACAGATTTAGAGGGCTATGACCACATCTTATTTATTGTAGCGCTTTGCGCAATATACTCGCTTAGGCAATGGCGTAGTGTGGCGGTATTAGTGACTGCCTTTACGATTGGGCACTCAGTTACCTTAGCAATGGCCGCACTAGATGTTATCCAGGTGAACGGGCCGCTCATCGAGCTACTTATTCCTATTACGATCTTATTAACTGCCATTTATAATGTGGTGGTTCACCGTTTTGACAAGCGCAGTTCAAGCAATATCTTCAGCCGTCAATTTAGCTGGAATTACCTATTCGCCCTCATCTTTGGTTTAATTCACGGGATGGGTTTTTCCAACTTTCTACGAGCCAGTCTATTACCTGGGCAGGAAGATCAATTGGTCACGCAGCTCTTGGCGTTCAATGTCGGGGTAGAGCTGGGGCAGTTGGCGATTGTAGGGATTATTTTGGGCATTTCTGTCTTAGCGTTCCAAGTATTTAAAGTAAAACAGCGAGAGTGGAACTTGTTTGTGTCAGGGGCGGCGGCCGGGATTGCCTTGCTGATGGTGCTGGAGCGGGTGTGAGGGGGGATAGTTTGGGAGTTGAGGGGTTTAGGAGTTTGAGGGTTTTTTTGGGGTTTAGGAGTTTTGGGTTACGGGTGACGGATTGGGGGGCTCAATATTGGATATTTAAGCTGTGCAATAGCCCTGTAATATCCAATATTTCGCGCGAAGGATTTCTGGGACGAGCTATATACGTGTAGCGATAGCATAGTCTCTTATGGGGACGTGTCGGGTAAAGGCACCGTAAACAAATCCCAGATAATCTTCAGCCAGACGAGGATGCAAGGGAAGATATTAAACGAGTAGGGCAATAGATACTGCTGGCGGAGGAAGCGCGGGAAGAGGTCGGTAGGGGAGATAACGGTGAGAAGTACGACACTGCCAAATAGAATATGGTTGATGGTAGTTTTAGGGCTCAGCGCGTACCATAGTGCCACGCCCACAACAGGAAGGATGAAGGTAGCACCTTCGGATTTATGATTAAAAATAACGACCCAGATCAGTGTCATGCAGAGAACGAGGGCCTTGAAATAAAAGTACTTGTACTTGCGGAACTGAGCTAGTGGGGCTAGATAGAGCAGTACACCAGCCAGTACCACCGCTGTTTTTGAGGCATCAAGACCTAAGAAATTATAAAGCCAGCCCATCACAGAATACCCATATGAAGCGGAGTGGTCATTGAAGAGCATATTGCCCCAGCTGCTGTAGAGAAACTGTAATTGCTCGGGGCTAATTACTAAGAGCGGTAGCAGTAAGAAAATGACTGTCCAGAAAACAGCATACAGCGCATACCGCAGCTTATCAGGATAAAAGAGGAGCATAGAGAAGCCGACGATTCCAAAGATTTTGATATATACTGTGGCGACTAAGCAAAAAATTGCCCAGAACGCCTTGCCTCGCTCCATCAGGGTAAAAGCGATCATCAATAGCCCCGAAATCATAACATTACACTGGGCATTTTGAGTGGAAGAGGTGGCTGCCAAGAACGATGTGAGCAGCACGATGATCTTTTGTCGATGATCCAACTTAGGAAAGAAATACACAGCGGCTACGAACAGCAGCATATTGAGCAGGTTCCAGAGTCCTAAACCTACGGTGTCCGGTAGTACCGCAAAGACGCTAAAAAATAGTGGAAAGGTAGGGCTGTACTTGTATAAATCCCAGTGTTCTTCAGGGTACAGGATATAGAGATCCTTGTTTTCAATCAGGTGAAAGAAGGATTGTTTGAAGATAATGTAATTGTTATAATGGGTGTACACTTCACCGTCTTCGAGAAAGGTCTTGGGGCCCAGCGCGAAGCTTTGGAAGGTAATCGCAATGGTGATAATGAGATAGAGTGCAATGAGTATCTTGAGGACTTTCATACAGATAGACTTGGATCGTATGGCGAAATTAGGTTATTTTTTTGAGTTGGGGAGGGGAGATGGGAGGATGGAGGTAGGACGGAGGATGGAGGAAGAAGGGAGGACGGAGGATTGCTGATGTGATTCTAATGTGCCCTTCTGTGCCTAATGTGGTTGAGATAGCCCGGGGGAGGATTGGTTTAAGAGTTTGGGGATTTTGGCGCTTAAGAGTTAAAAATATGATAGATGGCAATAGTAAACGTGATACCGGGGCGTACAGTGGCAGTGGATGGGCAGGAGTTTTTGTACTTCAGCGGTACCTCTTATCTGGGGATGGCGCAGAATAAGGAATTTTTGGCGCTAGTGCAGGAAGGCCTGAGGCAGTATGGGGCCAACTTTGGAGGGTCGCGCTTGTCGAACATGCAGTTAGCAATTTTTGAGGAGGCAGAGGAATTCTTGGCTCAGTTTACGGGGGCGGCAGCTGCTTTGAGTGTGTCCTCGGGTTCGTTGGCGGGGCAGCTGATAGTGCGCTACTTTGAACGGCTGGGGAAACCCTTACATTTTGCACCAGGGACGCATCCAGCTCTGTGGGGAAAGGGAACTTATAGTACTACCAATTATAGGGATTGGACTGTAGAGATGTTGGATCGGGTGGCGCAGCATGAGCAGGAGGTAGTGCTTTTTTGTAACTCGGTAGATCCACTGCGGGTACAGCTGTTTGACTTTGAATGGTTGCGAGAATTGCCAAAAAATAAGAAAACGACGATTGTGATAGATGACTCTCATGGGTTGGGGGTGTTGGGGCAGCAGGGAGCGGGGGTGTATGCTTTGGTGCCAGCCTTGGAGCAGCTGGAAGTGATAGTGGTGGCTTCTTTGGGGAAAGCGCTAGGTGTGCCAGGTGGAGTGGTGCTGGGTAGCCAATCGCTGGTGAGTGAGCTGTGGCGCAGCCCTTTCTTTGGTGGGGCGTCGCCTTGTGTACCGGCTTATTTATATGCGATGGTGCGGGCTAAGGAGCTATACCGCAGTGCCTGGCAGCGATTGATGGAGCGCATTGATTTTTTGCAACAGCAAGCTGTCGTCACTACTCTTTTTCGGTCGATTCCGAACTATCCTGTTTTTTATACGCCTCATAATGACTTATCTCCTTTCTTAGAGGAATGTGGGATGTTGCTTTCTAGCTTTCCTTACCCTACACCTCAGGATGATTGTATTACACGATTGGTGGTGAGTGCAGCGCATGAGTGGGAGGATTTGGGAGGGATGGTTGAGGGGTTGGGGAGGATGAAGGATGGGGGTAGGAGGACAGAGGATGAGTGACGAATTATTATTCCGAGCGCTAATGTGCTCCTAATGTGACCTTATGTGCCTAATGTGGTTAAAGAAGCCTGGGAGGATAGGGGAGTTTTGGAGGACGAGGGATGGAGGATGGTAGGACGGAGGAATGGGTTATGGAGGACGAGGGGACGGGTTTGGAGAAATGCGTGAGCAAATAAAAAATTCATTCACTCACGCAATCTGTTAATCAAATCTTAGCTATTCTTTCGGTAACGGCTGACCTTCAATCCAAGGAGCGCCCATATTGGAGAGTTGTTCTTCCATTCTAGGGATGCGCTCGCTGGCGATGGCTTTTACTTTTGGCATTAAGCTAGCCAGTTCCTTCTGGGCAATCTGCATGCTTTCTTTGTGTAGGGGCGTTGGGCCATAGGTAGTAGAGAGGCCTCTGCGTGCTACAGACATGCGGCTGCGAACATTTGGAGCGTTGCGCTCGCCAATCTCGCCTTTAGAGCGATTGCCATTCATGGCTTCATCCAGGGTCATCAATTCCATTTTTAAATCGTGTAATTGATCGAATAGATTGGAGGCGTCAGCGTCCAGGCGGCCTACTGCTACGGCCATAGCATCCACGCGCTTCATGCTTTCGCCGAGGATCATGCCGCAGGCAGATACTTTGTTGGCTAGGGTGTTATAATCTTCGCGGTAAGCGGCAATCATGTCGTCGGAAGCGCCGGGGAGGGCACCGTCGCGTAAGCGTTTTACCTCGAAG
>JBCCRH010000279.1:0-8336 GCA_039208045.1 Bacteroidota bacterium | reverse complement strand
TAGATCATGTCTAAGAACATATTAGCCTTTGGCGCCAGCAGTAGTCGCCAATCCATCAACAAAGCCTTTGCCACTTTTGCTGCGCACCAAGTAGCCGATACCGAAGTGACCCTACTGGATCTGAATGATTTTGAGATGCCCATCTACAGCATCGATAAAGAGAAAGAGCAGGGCATCCCAGCCCTGGCCCAACAGTTCAAGCAGCATATCCGCGAAGCGGATGGCATCGTCATCTCTTTCGCAGAGCACAATAGCTCTTACACCGCCGCCTTCAAAAATATTTACGACTGGATTTCGCGCATCGAGAAGAGTGTATGGCTCGATAAGCCGCTGCTACTCTTGTCCACTTCTCCTGGTGGCAGAGGAGGCAAAACGGTGCTACAAGCTGCCATCGACCGCTTTACCATTACTAGTAATTGCCCAATTTTTAGCTTTTCTTTGCCACATTTTAAAACGAACTTTTCGCCAGAAAATGGTATTCTGGATGCAGACTTAAAAGCCAAGTTCGAGCAAGCGCTGGCAAGCTTTGAGGAAGCATTAGTGGGGGAGACGTCAGAGGTGAATGCAGAATAAGGAAGTATACTGTGCGTGGGTGGGAAAAAACGCGGGTCGTGCCGTTAGGGTGTGCCGTGCCGTTCGGTTAAGGCCTCTGCCGATTAAAAAAAACGCGGGCCGTGCCGTTCGGATTTGCAATCCGAACATCGCGTTAGGCACTTCCTACTTTGGGAGCAATCAACTTAATGTGACTTTCGCATTTTTGTATTCAACAACCGCTCTTCATCTGAAGCGGTCCAACCATTTTCATTCCAGGCAGTGTTGGCTAATTTAATGGCCCGCTGAGCAAAGTACTGAGCCAGGATTTCTTTTAGCTTCAGCAGTTCATCATCATCGAGTTGATGATTGAAAGCCTTCAATAATTCAAGTTGCGTATTGGATAGTGGTTGAATAATTTCTGACATACTAACAAATATGGTTATCCATAAAAATACTACTTTTTTAATCAAGCGCAAGCGTTGTGCCACCGCCCTAAGCGCCCCACTCCCGCGCTCGGCGCAACCCCTTGCGCTGCAAGCGCTTCACCAGCAAGGCACCAAGGCCAGGAAAGGCATTCCCTACTTTGGCCAGCCAACCTCTACTTCTTGGAAGACAATACTCAATAGGTCGTTTTTGTAGTACTCTATAAAAAGCACGTTCCACATCCTCCACTTGCAGTGCTTGAGCAGCGCCCGAAAAAGACATCGCACTCTCTTCTGGGTATTGCAGTTGAGTAGTGAGCATCGCGGTATCCACCAAATCGGGGCAGATGACACTTACGTGAATGCCCTGTGCTGCTAGTTCATAATGAGCCGCTATACCAAACCCGCGTACCGCAAATTTAGAAGCGGAATACAAACTAATACCCTGAATAGGCGCTATTCCCGCCAAAGAAGCGATATTAATGATGTGCCCTTGCCCTTGTAGTACCATCATACGAGCAGCTAGCATCGTGCCTAGCATCACGCCCTTGGCGTTGACATTTAGATGAAAATCGATATGTTCAAGAGGTGTTTCGGTGAGAAAACCGGGCATGATCACACCCGCATTATTTACACAATAGTCCAACTGCCCAAAGCGCTCCACTGTTTCTTGCAACACCCTTTCCCAGTCTGCTTCCTGGGTCACATCAAGTTGGCGGAGCAGTAGCGTATCGCTTTCGCTAAATGCCTGGTGTAACCCCTCCAGATCAATATCTACCAATAGGAGGCGCGCTCCCTTTTGGGCCAAGCCCTCAGCTAATTTTCGGCCAATGCCATTGGCTGCACCGGTAAGTAAGAAGGTTTTATATTGAATCATTAGGTAGTAGTATTTGAGCTTTAAGAAGGTTTTTACTCTTGGGGTGAGCCAGGCCGAGTAAGCGATAGTAGGCGTTGTCTGAACGAGCCCGTCTTAGTTGGCTGAGCGCAGGCGAAGCCAACTAAGATGGGCGAGAGAGTGCCGGATAGCGCGGTCCTCCGCCTCAGCGGAGGATACTCCCAAATATGCTTTTACCAAAGCGGCGTACTAGCTTTCATCTCATCAATAAACAGGACCCCATCAAAATGTGCACTCCACTTTGCAGTGCATTTTACGCGCGTGTAAAAAAGCTGCGCTTCATA
Source organism: Bacteroidota bacterium (assembly GCA_039208045.1). Lineage (GTDB taxonomy): Bacteria > Bacteroidota > Bacteroidia > Chitinophagales > Saprospiraceae > JBCCRH01. The sequence continues at coordinate 6,201 of JBCCRH010000279.1, read as the reverse complement.
CTCGTTCAGTTCGGAGAATTGCTCGAAAGAGCGCAAATCTACAAAGGCCGTGGAGAGGCCCTGAAGCCTCGCTTCCAAGGAGTTGCGCTGATTCTTCTTGAGCTTATTCGTTTTTTTCTTGTTTAGGAAATTCAGCGTTTTTCCACTCCCCGCAGCTATCGCAATAGCATAGGTCGCTTGCGCGAAGTGTTCAGCAATGTGATCTCCCAACTTCTTGATGCCGATGAGCGGATGATCCTGATCTTTGCCCTTCAGTTGGGCATCGTTTCTGATGATGTGGGCATTGGCGGCCCATACGATAAATTTTTCGTCTTGATACTGGTCGAGCCAAAACTGCAGGTTTTGGAAGAGTTGCAAATCCCTTTTGGCAAAGGCCTCCTGCCTATTGTTTTCCCATTTAATGGTAGCGAGGGTCTGCACATTATCGAAGTAGCGCTGCCACAGTGCTTGCTCGGACACCTCTATTTTGGGCAGCGTGATCGTTCTAAAATCATCGAGATACGATTGGAACGTAGCAAAATCAATTCGGTGTGCTTTTTTAGCGGGGTAGTGGAGCCATTTACTCATAATCTGTAATTCGTACGCTAGCGCTTCAAATCGACTATCTTCCACTTCTTCTTCCGCTAATACTTCTTTCAGCAAGTTGATAAAAACCAGCTGCTCTTGTGGCCCAGAAAATTGAGGATCAATGCCTAACACGCGCAGTGGACTGCCCTCTTGGTATTGTTGATCGATATATTGAAAAAGGGGCTGCGTTTCCTGCACCTGACTCCAAATAAAATAGATATGCTGCGGGGCTAGCGTGGCCATAGCAGCTCCCCCTTGAAGTGAACGCCATAATGCTTGGCAATCGATCATCCCCGCCTCAAAGACTAGATTATTGAACCCGTGTTTTTCGTGGAGATATTGGATGACCTTCGCTTTCACCTCAAAGGAAGTTCCATCTCCATGGTCTAGCTCCCCTAATAAAATAATGCGTTTGTCTTGTACAAGGCTATCGAAGAACTCCGGTTGGGAAAATAGCTTTTGAGGGTCATGCTCGATCATCGGGGTAGCGAATTGACTGTAATCAATGGGCTGAGCATTCAATAGGATACCACAAAATAGGAGGGAGAGGGCAAGAATTTTTTTCATGATTTGGGATTTTGATAAGTATAATAGTACACTTCGACTACGCTCAGTGTACTATCGAGATGCTATTAGACTATCACTAAAGTACGATAGTTGGTTGAATTAGGTGTGTTAAAAATAAGAGACTCATACGTTAAAGCTTATATTTAGAGCTGAGTAGTATTTGTTCAGCTAAACCTCAAAAATTATGCGCATTCTCTTCATCTGTTCTTTCCTATGTATCAGTACTCTTTCCCTCTCCGCTCAGGTATCTATCGGATTTAAGGGCGGGGTAAATTTAGCGAAATGGACGAATATTGATAATTATGTCGATGTTTACAATGACATCTTAGTCGATGAATTTTTGGTAGGAGTTAATGTAGGTATTGTTACCGAGGTAAACCTATATCAAGAGTTATACGTACAAGCGGAGGTAAACTTTACACATAAAGGCCACCATCCTAAACAGCTTGTGGGAACTCATATTTACAATACATACGCTCACTTTGATTTGTATGTATTGGAACTTGCTTTCTTACCCAAATACAAATATTCGTGGGATTCGTTTGGGGTTTTTGCTTTTGCTGGTCCGAGTGTAGGGTACTATATAAATTGCACAAAGACCAAATTTAGTTCTAGAAATGGAGAAGTCAATGAGACCGGTAGGAATTATCTTGCATTAGATACCGACCTTTTTAATCGGTGGGAATTCAGCCTATACCTTGGCGGTGGTATTTTTATTCCCATCAAGGATTCCATGGAAGTATTCTTTGATGCCCGTTATTTGGTTGGCTTAACTGATGTTAACAATGAAGCGATCCTACAAGCTTTTCATTTGAGAGGGGAAGAGTTGGCCCATCGAAACAGAGGAATCGGCCTTACGCTCGGGGCGTTGTTCGATCTTTAAAAACAAAAAATATGGGATTCGCAGATAATGCAAAATCGTCACTAGCAAATAATGCTAGACTTCGAGCCAGGTTTCGGAAATCTATTTTTGAGGATGCTGATACTACCTCAAGCCCCACCCCTAGTGGAAAAAAGCGAAAACTCAGTCCTAAGGCAGAGTTGCGGGTCGCAAAACAACAAAAGCGCAATTTTAGGCAACAGCTTCTACTAATTCTTGTACTGTTGCTAATTGCGCTCATGTTGACGCTGTACCTGAGCTAAGCTATTGTCCAAGCGTAGCTGTTGTTCGAGCGCAGACGTTGTCCAAGCGCAGCCGTTGATCGAGCGCAGCCGTTGATCGAGCACAGCCGTTGATCGAGCGTAGCCGTTGTTCGAGCGCAGCCGTTGTTCGAGCGTAGCCGAGAACAACCTCCAGGCACACCCCTACGTCCCACAAAACGTCTGATACGCCACATCAAACCCTTCCGGCACCCCCTGAAACTCCCGCCAGGCATAAGGCGTTTTCAAACGCTCCAACAAATCTTCTACCGGCTTCAAATTCCCAATCACCGCAGCATCCAAGGCTTCCTCCACCAAGTGATTGCGCGCAATCGTTACCGGATTAGTGCGCTTCATCAGTGCAATAGCTTCGGTACGATCGCCGCTTTGCGCCAAGCGTGCTTCCCAACTTGCCTTCCAGTTTTGGAAGCCACTTTCGTGGAAAAAGGCCTGGTCGGGCAAGCGATCCCAGGTGAGGGCCGCAAAAGCGTTGGTGTAGTCTACTTGGTTGTTTTGTAGGAGCTCCAGGAGGTTATCGATGAGTACTTTATCGCCCTCCTGTGGTTGAGCAATACCAATTTTTTGGAAGAGCATGTGGTACCACCGTTTAGCGAAAGCGTCAGGAAATTGCTCTAGCACTTCTTTGGCTAGTTCTATGCCTTTTTCTTGGTTGGTGGCAAACAACGGCAATAAAGCATTCGCCAGAACAGCCAGGTTCCAATAGGTGATATTCGCTTGGTTGCCAAAGGCATAGCGCGCATTGCGATCAATCGAGCTATAGACCGTCTTTGGATCATACGCGTTCATGAAGGCGCACGGCCCATAGTCGATGGTTTCGCCGGCAATACTCATATTATCGGTATTCATGACGCCATGAATAAAGCCCACGCGCAGCCACTGCACCACCAACTCCAATTGCCGCTCCATCACTTTCCCTACCAGAGCGAGTGCGGGGTTTTTGTGACCTGCTAGCTCCGGATAATGCCGCTGAATGACATAGTCTAAGAAGGCCTCCAGAGTAGGTCGATCCGTAAACTGCCGCACATACTCAAACGTACCTACTCGAATATGGCTGGAAGCTATTCGCGTTAGCACGGCTCCTTCCTGGATGGGTTCCCGGTAAATTTTTTCACCTGTTTTGACCACTGCGAGGCTTCTAGAAGTCGGAATGCCCAAGTGGTGCATGGCCTCACTCATAATATATTCCCGAAGCATCGAACTCACAGTAGCGCGGCCATCGCCCCGCCTTGAATAGGGAGTACGCCCTGAGCCTTTTAGTTGAATATCAACGCTACCACCATCCGGCTTTACTTGTTCGCCTAGCAATACCGCCCGGCCATCGCCGAGCATGGTAAAGTGGCCAAATTGGTGGCCTGCATAGGCTTGCGCCAAGGGCTGACTTCCAGGGGGTAGCTGATTTCCAGAGAAGATAGTTTGTATTTGGTCGGCCTGCTCTTGTAATCCTGCTAACCCCAGCTCTTGAGCTAGTGCGCTATTAAAAAGCACGGTTTCGGGGACCTTCACCGGCACCGGTTCCTGCTCGCTGAACAAAGCAGCGGGCAGCTGATGGTAGGTATGCTGGAGGTTCCAGCCTATATGATTTGACATTTTAATCTTGCTTAGAAGTTATTTTAATAGACTTGTTCCGCCGGTCGCGAATGAGCGAAAGCATAGCAAATTTTATTCTGAACAAGGCAAAAAACATAGGCGCCCGTCTGGGCGGCGAGGCTTTTTAACGCAGTGTAGGATGAAATTTTGCTGCTTGCAGCCATTTAGTGGCCGGCGAAACAAGTCTAACCCTCTATATAACCAAGTGAAAACTGTAGTGGTTTTCATTTAGTACCCAAATCGACTTAGCGCGGGCCAAGTTATATAAAAAAAGAACCTAGCACGCGCCTAGTGGATTTGTAATCCGCGTGGGAAATAAGCTCTAAGCCAACAGCAAACTAAGCAATCGCTCTTTCTTGCGCCGAGAAATGGGGAGCCTTTCCCCATTTCCCAACAAGATGTAGCCACCATCCTCTCGCAATATTTTTTTGATATACTGAATGTTGACTATATATGATTGATGTGATCGACAAAATTGATGTTTGGGGAGGAGCGCTTCAAATTCTTTTAGGGGTTTGCTAACAATAAATTTCTCCTTATGGGTCGTGAAAAACAAGGTGTAATTGACATCCGCTTGTAGGTAGAGTACTTCACTAAGTCGCAGCAATACTAGTCCTTCAGCAGTAGGAAGGACAATTTTATCAAAGGTTTTCGTCTGCTGGATTTGTTGCAGTTGTTGCAACTGTTGGCTATACACCTGATTCTTGGCATGTGCGATTTGAGCCTTGTCGATAGCTCGAAGGAGCTGATCTGGATCGATTGGCTTTAGTAAATAATCCAAGGCACAGTAGGCAAAAGCTTGGATGGCGAATTGTTGGTAAGCTGTTATGAAGATGACCTGAAAGTTGGGTTGGTTAAATTTATTCAACAGATCGAATCCCGTTTGCTCCCCCAGTTGTATGTCTAGAAGCACAACATCTGGTCGTTTCTGGCGCAGTAGTGCTACTCCTTCTGCTGCATTGGAGGCTTCTCCAACAATTTGAACATCCGGGCAGAGGGTACTTAAAAAATGATGCAAAATGGCGCGTGCATCGGCTTCGTCGTCAATTATGGCAATGGTAAGCATAGTCTAGGGGCTTAGTAAAAAAATTAGCTGTCGAACAGTATATGTGTCATTCTACCAAAAAATAACCCTCTATTGCCAGATTTCATAAGAGATCGACCGAATAATAGCAAAATCCACACATTTCAGGCCTCGTGATTAATTTTTCATTAAAAACCTCATGAAAAGAATACCCTATCTCTCTATCTGGACTACTTTAGTATGCACCACTTATTTGGCCTATTACATGGCTATTCCTTTTCCTTCCAATTGTCCTCCATCCAATACTACTACGTTCAGTACAGTATTACAACCCGCAGATGAACTGCATATTGATATTGCAGCGGCTGGCCAGGTAGATGCTAATGGCGAATACGCTATTTTAGGCTATAAAGAAAAAGGGCAGCCTAATACTTTTCTGAGCAATTTGGTCTTCGCCAAACTGGATATGCAGGGCAATTATGTGCTACCGCCTGTAGAACTACAATTCACCACCTTTGCTGAAATCAATCTCTTTACTAATACTAGCATTTTTGGCCTACAATTATTGGAAGCACCGGATGGCTCGGGCGATTATCTGGGCTTAGGCACCTATCAAGATGCTGGGCCACAGCGTAAGGTATTATACTTTCGCATAAATGCCAGCGGGACGGTGCTGTGGGCAGGGGAGCTGGATGGCAATGTGTCGCCTGATCGATTTGGACGAGGCCTACACTACAATAGCTTTGATAACACCTACTCGGCGGTGGTGCAAGGCGGAAGCTCCGGTAATTCGGTAGAAATCTTCAGTGTGCAGGATTCCTTTTGTATGGGGTCGGTGGAGCACTTTATTTCGGATTATCCGCTCACCGTTTCGGCCTCTACCACCTTATCCGGCATGGCGAATCCAGAGGCTCGATTTGCTATAACAGGCAACTCCGGCTTCAATGGCAACTTCCTGTATGTCATGCTGCTCAACCAAGCACTCCAACCCATCGCTTTTGCGCCCCTCTATGATTTGGATCAAAATGTCGACAGCCAAGAAGTACCGATGGACATCCAACAGGATGGAGACTTTTTGGTGATTACGGGTAATATGGCACAAGGCGAAGGCGGAACCTTATTTATCCTCAAAACGCAGCCATTTGATAATTTGGGTAATGCCACCGGCAATGTGGTTTTTGCGAAAAGCTATAATGTGCCGGATGCGGTCAGCCCTGGCCTGGAAGCCGATGTGGCACAGTCCTTAGTGGTGTTGCCTAACTCGGAATATGCGGTCGCAGGCTTTATCAATCAAG
>JBCCRH010000278.1:0-8345 GCA_039208045.1 Bacteroidota bacterium | reverse complement strand
TCTGGATTCCCCATTTTACCTGTTCGGTCAAGCCAAGTAACAAAAATAAGTTTTAGGGCCACGCGGATTACAAATCCACTGAGCACGGGCCTAGCTTTACGGAAAAAAATCCTAGCACGCGCCCAGCGGATTTGCAATCCGCTGTAGTGTATTAAATAAATTTTTCTCGAGTATTTCTAAACTTTTTGAACAGTGTTTAGTTTTTAGTCTGTAACTATGGCAAAACGTAAGAAAAAGCTAGAAGATATTCAGCAGCAGGTCTTGGAGGCCGCGATGAAATTGTATACCGAGCACGGTATAGAGAAGACCTCGATTCGGAATATTGCGGAATTAATTGGGTATAGCCCCGCCTCGGTATACTTCTATTTTAAGAATAAAGCCGAGATCATGTTCACGCTGCATCTCAAGGGTTTTAAAGAGTTGAAACGTCGGTTTGACGTACTGCGTAGTGTAAAAAATCCCTTGGAACGCCTGAAGGCGATGGGACGAGCTTACCTTCAGTTTTCGGTAGAATACCCAGCTTTGTACGACCTCATGTTTTCCAGCACGTATCCTATGCAACATTTGGAAGATGCTGACGAAGCAATGTGGCGGCAGGGAGAAGCTACTTTTGATGCCCTCCGGCAAACGGTAACGGATTGTGTAGCAGCAGGGCATTTTGCTGGGCATCACACCGAGGCATTGAGTTTTTTGATCTGGAGTGCAGTGCATGGTATGGTAGTGCTGCATCAAAGTGGCCGTTCTGAAAAGGCCCAAGTAGAAGCATACCAAGATATTGTGGAGATGAGCTATAGTGAATTTGAGCGCATGTTAGATCGACTTTAAATTTTTTTGCATAATAATTAAACACTGTTCAAAAAATGTATGCAAGACTTATTTGCAGCTGGCTGCTATTGTGTAGCTGTAACTATTTAGCTGCCCAAAGCCAACTGGCCAACTACATTGAAAAAGGCATTCAGTCAAATGTTGCGCTGCAACAACTCGATTTTCAACTCGAAGCTGCCCTGCACGCATTAGCGGAAGCTAAAGCAGACCGCTCGGTACGCTTAGATTTGCTACCCCAGTATACGGTGGCTGCTGGTGGACGTACGATCGACTTGCCTGTTGGAGACTTATTAAACCCAGTGTATAGTTCGCTCAACGAACTCACTGCTTCTGGTTTATTTCCACAAATTGATAATGTCAGCGAATTACTTAACCCAAATAACTTCTACGATGTAAAGGTTCGGGCTAGCTACCCCATCATCAATTCGAAAATAGGGATCAATACCTCTATTAAGTCATTAGAAAAAGACTTAGCCACGCAGGATATTGCGATCTACAAGAGAGAGCTGAGTCAGCAAATTGCGAAAGCCTATTTCGATGTACTGAGTGCACAGCGAGCGATTGATATTTATCAAAATGCACGGGTACTCATTCAGGAGAGCCTCAGAGTGAATCAAAGTCTATTCAAAAACGATAAAGTAAATCGCACGGCCGTAGCAAGAAATGAGCAAGACCTGCGCAGCATAGATGCCGATATTGCGAATGCAAAGCTACAAGCAAATAGTGCAGCAGCTTATCTAAATTTCTTGACCAACGCTCCTCTAGATACCCCCATACAAGTAGATGAAATTACGGGCCTACCCTCTATGGATATTTTGCTTACTGCAAATACAGGACGGCGGGAGGAATTAGACAAGCTCAATACAGCCATGCAAATTGACCAGCAGCTAGTGGATCTAGCAAAGACCTACCGCAAGCCTGAACTAAATGTATTCGTGGATTTGGGGATGCAGGATTTTGATTTTAATGTAGATGGAAATTCCCCTTATATATTTGGCGGCTTAAGCCTACAGCTCAACTTATTTGACGGAGGTAAAGGACGCAAGAGTGTGAAAAAGCAGCAAATGCTGGTGCAAGCAAGGCAGAAGGAACTGGAAAATACCGAAGACTTGCTGCAACTAGAATTGTTCACCACGCGCAACGAACTAGCTCAAGCGCTAGAGACTTACCAAACAGAAGAGGCTCAGATACGCCTTTATGAAAAGATTTACCAAGATCAACTCAGTCTGTACAAGAATAATAAAGTGAATTATATCGCTTTGCTGGAAGCACGTAACGACCTGATTAACGCACAACTCAACACTGCGCTAGCCATTTTTGATGCTTGGAACAAGCATGCAAAGCTGATTCGAGTGGGTGCCATTTCCTATCAATATTAAAAACAGATCATGAAAAATAGTATTTATTTCCTTTTGTTAGTAGCCCTTTCTTGGGGATGCAAACAAGAATATGCTACCGCCCCTGAGGCAAAAACTTCTACCGTAAAATCAGTGACAGCAGTGCCTTTAGAGGAAAGTGTGACACCTGCTACTATAAAAGCAAGTGGGGTATTGATGTCGGCAGAAGAAGTCAAATTTTCCTTCAAGATTGGAGGTATTGTACAACAGCTTTACTTCGAAGAAGGGCAAAAAGTACGCAAAGGACAACTGCTAGCACGGCTCGACCCAGTAGAGATCAACGCACAAGTACTACAAGCTAAGAACGGCTACGATAAAGCAGTCCGTGACTTGAGTCGGGTAGAGGAATTATTAAAAGATAGCGTAGCGACGCTAGAGCAGCAGCAAGATGCGACCACTGCCGTAGAAATAGCCAAAGCGACATTAAAAATTGCAGAGTTTAACCAGCAATACTCAAAAATTGTAGCTCCCATCAATGGTAAAATTCTGAAAAAACTAACGGAAAAGAACGAGCTGGTAGCCCCAGGTCAGCCGATTTATATAGTGGGAAGTACAGGTAATAAGGGGGCACAGATTCTGAAAATTGGGGTGGCAGATAAGCAAATTGTTAAGGTCAAAGCTTCGGACAAAGCAATCATAGAATTCAGTGCCTTTCCTGGCAAAAAGTACGCCGCCATCATCAGCGAAATAGCAGAAGAAGCTAACCCACTCACCGGTACTTTCGATATTGAGCTAGCGCTAGATGGTTTCTTCTCAGAGCTTAAAAACGGTTTTGTGGGTTATGTGGAGATACTTCCGAGCGAGACCGCCCCACATTATCGCATCCCCATGACTGCATTAGTAGAAGGAGACGAAAAAAAGGCCAGCCTTTTTGTGAGTGCAGACGGGAAAACAGTACAAAAACGAACCGTTGCAGTCGACCAGATCTCAGATGACTTCTTTGTAGTCGATGCCTCTCAACTCCAAGAGCGGGAGTGGCTGATCGTTGAAGGAGCTACCTATTTGTCACCCAATGACAGTATTCAAATCATTCAGTAAAATTTCTGTACGAGCATGAAACTTCCATCATTAGCTATAAAAAATAGCCAGTTCATTTACGTGCTGGTGCTACTATCGCTCTTTATCGGGGTGCAGTCATTTTTATCGATGCCCAAGTCAGAAGACCCCTTCTTGGAGCTGCCAAATTACACAGTTATCGTTATCTATCCAGGGACTAGCCCAGAAGATATGGAGGACTTGGTAGTCGATCCAATTGAAGAGGTCGTCAATGAATTAGACGAGATTACGGAGATACGGACGGAGATTACGAATGGTTTGGCGGTCTTCCAGGTAGAAGCAGAGTTTGGGATTGATTACGATGAAAAATATGACGAAATACTTGCTGCTATTACGAGTATTCGCGCCACGCTTCCAGCAGGTATTTTTGATATTGAAGTCAATCAGTTTAAGCCCGAAGATCGGGTGGTGGTACAGCAGTTTGCCTTTGTGTCGGAGTCCGTCCCGTATAATCAGCTATACGATTTGGCGGAGGACTTTCAGGATGAGGTGGAGAAAATAAATTTTGTAAAATCTACAGAGATCGAAGCCTATCCGATTGAAGAGATTCGCATTAGTGTGGACTTTCAGAAGATGGCGCAGTTGAATATTCCACTAGGACAAGTGCTGGGGGTATTGCAAGGCAATAATGCCAAAATCCCCGGTGGGGATATCGCTGCTGGTGGGCTTTCGTTCAATATCCAATCTACGGGAGGTTTCAAGAGTGTGGAGGAAATCCGCAATACAGCTATTCGCGCTGCGAATAATCAGATTGTCTACTTGCGAGACTTTGCTACCGTAGCACTCGACTACGCAGACCAAGAGTGGTACGCTCGCTACAAGGGGCAGCGTTGTGTCTACCTTTCGGTAAATCAGAAACGCAAATCGAATATACTCGATTTGTCGAAACAGCTGCAAGAAGTAGAAACCAACTTCCAAGCGCAGGTGCCAGACAATGTGCAGCTCATCAAAGCCTTTGACCAAGCACCAGCAGTTGCCTTTCGGATCAATGATTTTATCAGTAACCTCTTGCAAGGGATTCTTTTGGTGGGAGTTATTATTTGGATTTTCTTGGGCTGGCGGCCAGCACTGGTGGTGATGACCATTATTCCACTATCGATCATTTTAGCGATAACTGTGCTGGATTTCAGTAATTACGCCTTGCAGCAAATTAGTATCGCCGCGCTAGTGATTGCGCTTGGTCTTTTGGTGGATAATGCCATCGTGGTGATTGAAAATATTATCAATTTCCGAAATGAAGGCCATCCAATCCAGCAGGCAGCAAGCCTGGGAACAGAAGAGGTAGGCTATGCTATTATTAGTTCTACCGCTACCACAGTACTAGCTTTTGCCCCCCTATCGCTCCTGCAAAGTGGCCCCGGCGAGTTTTTGCGTACACTTCCGCTAACGGTGATTTTCGCCTTGATCGCCTCTTTGATTTTGGCCTTGGTATTTACCCCCATTGTATCGAGCAAAGTATTGGGGAGCAAGCGTAAGGAGCAGAAGCCGGGCATGGTGCGTCGCTTTTTGGATCGAGTCATTTCGCGAGGGTATCGTCCTGCCTTAAATTTTGCGCTCAAGCGAGGCTGGCTAGCCCTGCTCTTGGGGATTGGCCTCTTCGTCTTCGCAGGCTCTTTATTTCCAAGCATTGGCGTTAGCTTTTTCCCGACTGCGGACAAGCCCCTGCTCTTGATTTCGGTAGATATGCCCTATTCTTCTAACTTAAAGCGAACTGATCAGGCGATCAACTATATTGAGTCGGTACTGGATACAACGACTTATGTAGATAGCTACATTACCAACACAGGGCATGGCAATCCACAAGTATACTACAATCGAATTCCAGAGGAATTCAAAAAGTACCACGGTGAGGTCGTCGTAAACTTTAAAGACTGGGATCCCGCCCAGTTTTATCCTACCCTCCAAAACCTCAAGGAGGCCTTCAAAGATTATCCTGATGGCAAAATCTACTTCAGGGAACTCAAGAATGGTGCCCCTTTCGAAGCACCTATCGAAATCTTACTGCTCGGAGAAGACCTGACAGTGCTGAAAGATATAGCTTATGATATCGAGGCAATGGTGCAAGAAACAGCGGGCACCGAGGATGTGGATAACCCCTTAGCATCCAGTAAAACGGATATTGAGCTAAAGGTTGATCGCGATAAAGCTTCACTGTATAATTTATCACTTCTAGATATTGATCGTACCATCCGAGCAAGCCTCAACGGCATTCAAGTAGATCAAACAACCCTAGATAAAGACAAAGAGACCTACCCGATGGTGCTCCGCCTCCCTTTTGTGGATGAGCCAGGCATAACCGATTTTGATAAAGTATATGTGGCTAACACATCTGGTCAGCAGGTACCGCTTTCACAGGTATCAGATGTAGTTTTCAAAGCGGAATACGCTAAGATCAACCACTTTAACCTAGATCGGTCGATTGGCATTACTGCCAATGTGGTTGATCCAGATAAGACGACAGAAATTACGCAGTCAATCATCCCTAAACTGGATGCTTACGATTGGCCGGAAGGCTACAGTTACTACATCGCTGGCGAGTACGAGACGCAGCAGGAAAGCTTTGGTGATTTGGGTACGCTATTGATTGTGGCCATGCTAGGTATTTTTGCCGTGCTCGTTTTACAGTTTAAGTCGTTTGTACAGCCGCTTATCATTTTCTCTGCTATTCCCTTGGCCATTACTGGTTCGTTCATTGCTTTATACCTGACTGGTTGGCCGTTTTCTTTCTTTGCCTTTGTGGGCTTTATTAGTCTAATTGGTATTGTGGTCAATAACTCAATCATTTTGGTAGACTATACGAATCAGCTGATACGCGAAGGAGTAGAAAAGCGCATTGCGATTCAGCAAGCTGCGGAGCGGCGCTTTATCCCGATTGTACTAACCACTACGACTACTATTCTTGGGCTTGTGCCGCTCACTTTTTCAGGTAGCAATTTGTGGTCGCCCTTGGGCTGGACGCTGATCGGAGGCTTGATTTCTTCGATGTTGCTGACGCTATTGATTGTACCGATACTATACAATTGGTTCACTAAGACACAGCCACAAGTGGTATCCAACTAAATAATTTATGCAATTTTTCATCCTGCTTTTGCCCTTCTGATTTACATTGGAAGGGCTTTTTCTATTAATTTCAGAAGATAAAAAATATTGAACAGATGAAAAAACGACTTACTCTTCGCCTTTTTTCCTTGCTCACGCTGCTTAGTACTACCTTTTATTTAGGCTATAGCCAAAATGTCAAAGCACTCGTTGGCGGCACCCTAATCGATGGTTTTGGGGGTATCCCCTTACAAAATAGCGTGATCCTCATAGAGGGAGAACGTATCAAAGCTATTGGTACCGTTGGCGAGCTAGCTATTCCGGCTGAAGCCGAAATCATTTCCACTGAGGGCATGAGCGTACTGCCTGGCCTTTGGGACATGCACGTACACCTGATGATTAATGGGCATGGCAACTACAGTCATTGGTTTCCCACCTACATGTCGCAGCAAAAAGACGTGATTATGCCGGCCTCTGCCCACCAACTGCTGATGGCAGGGGTGACGAGCGCCCGCGATTTGGGGGCGCCATTAGAGGATATCATCGCTGTACGCGATAACATCAATGCAGGGAAAATACCAGGCCCAACGATGTACGTATCTGGGCCATTCATACAGCATCAACCTTATCCTGGTACCGAATTATACCGCTGGGGCGTAAATGGCCCGGAGGACGCGCGGGCCAAGGTGAAGAAACTGGCAGATGCGGGGGTAGATTGTATCAAATTGATCGATCAAGACCAGATGAGTGATGAAGAAGTAATGGCAGTGGTGGACGAGGCCCATAAGCATGAGCTGACCGTAGTAGCGCACTCGCACCGCCCTGAGGAAATCCGTAAAGGGCTGATGGCGGGGGTGGATTGCTTTGAACATACCGGCTTGGCCTCTGCCCCAGAATATCCTGATGATGTGATGGAGCTGCTCAAAGAGCGCACGGCGCAGATGAATTTGGGGCCGCTATTCTGGACGCCTACCGTCGAAGGTTTGTACAACTACGAATACGTACGCGATAATCCAGAAAAACTGGACGATACCTCTTGGCATTTGGGTTTACCCAAAGAAATTATTGAAGATATTAAGCAATCGATTCGGCGGCCGGGGCGCTTGCCTTATTTTCAGATTACGCCTATTCGCCGACCTACCTTACAGCGAAAGTTTGATCAATTGCGGGAAGCAGGAATCGTGCTACTCATTGGTACGGATAGTGGAATACCCTTGAAGTTTCATAGCCAAAGTACTTGGAATGAGCTGGATGTATGGGTCAATGAGTTTGGGGCGGATCCTATGTATACGATCAAAGCGGCGACTTATTGGCCTTCGGTAATCATGGGGGTGGAGAATGAGGTAGGGACAATTACGGAAGGGAAATATGCTGATATTATCGCAGTAGATGGTGACGTGCTGCGGTATATTGACTTGCTACAAGATGTGGATATGGTGATCAAGCATGGCAAGCGGTACAAATAAGCTGGGCTAGGGCCTGGTTTTTAGTAACCACATTAGGCACATCCGTTACACTTTAGCACAATCTTATGTGATAGATACTAATGTGCCCTTCTGTGTCTAATGTGGTTATTAAATCATCATGTTACTCAATAATAATCTTCTCTACAATCGTTTCTTTCTCCGTCTGCACTCGTACAAAGTAAAAACCAGCTGCTAATTGCCCTACATTGATAGGTACGATGTGGTTATCACCTCCCACATTCTCAATCATTGTAGACAGCACTTTACCATCAGCGGTAGTTAGGCTAATATTCACTTCCTGAAACTCGGGAGCAGAAATAGCCACATTCAAGTAGTCGGTAGCAGGATTTGGGAACACGCTTACCGCCATCGTCTGCGCTGCTAGCTCTTCTGCATTGACCACTCCATTCGACTCTACAATAGTTCCTCTTTCACCTGCAATAGCACAAGCTTGATTGCCCTGATCTGCGGTGACGCAAGCCTCACCATTATAGTTGAAGACATCCATGATCTCAATATCATCTACATACCAGCCATTGCTACCTACTTGGGCATCTGAACC
>JBCCRH010000277.1:0-8348 GCA_039208045.1 Bacteroidota bacterium | reverse complement strand
TAAATGGAGAGGTCTGCCCCTTGTTGCTGTCGGAGATAGAGCTCTCGCAAGAAAGCCATCCCCATCATACCACCCGATGCTCCGGTAATGAGTACCGTATGATCAAGTAATTTACCATTAAGCTGCTGGTCAGCCGTCCGTACAACTTGCATGGCCCAAAGGGCTGACTTCAGGCCACCACCACTTACGGCGAAAAGGATCATCTTGGGCTTGTGTAAACTATCCTTTTGAACCTTCGCTTTCCAACGGTCGAGAATGGCTGTCGTCTCTTGAATATCCTGCTCAATCTTGGGCGTTTGAGTTAAAGCAACCATGCTATCTACCGCATAAACCGCAGGAGGCGAAGTATAATCTAAGCCATAAGCTTTGTTCTTTCGATTAAATAGCTCAAAGCCTGTAAAAAAGTTAATTGCGATGAGGAGCAGGATGATAATGGTGGTTCTCCAAGTGTTGAACCAATAGGTAATTGCACCAATAAAGGCAGTAAAAACATTAGCTAAAATAAAAACACTCGCTGCTGCTGGAATCCGAAAAGCAGGCTGGTCAATAAGGTATCCCAAAAGCAATAGCGCCATCATAGTCAGTAGCTGAGTTATAAGGGCATTCAAGTGATTTTGCTTAAAAATACTCATCAGCATGCTAGAGTCGTAGTGGGCGACACTTCTTACAATACGGATTCGCAGGAACTCATTGATATACGTTTTTACTTTCCAGGCCTGATGGTCTTGTTTGATATAATCCAAATCTACTCCTCGATGTCCAGGGGCAATAGAGTGGGTAAGGTTGGGAGGGCGTTCTTCTCTTTTTCGATAGTACGAAATATCTCTATTGGTAAACTGAAAATAAATGGTATAACTCAAGATAAGGGAGACCATACCTGCTAGAAATCCCAGTACATTACCTGCGATTTTCCAAAACCCAGCAGCCTCGTAGTAAGCCTGAAAATAGACGATCATACCCAGATAAATAAGAATAAAGCCTAGGGGTAATAGCGCATTATTGATCGAAAATTTAGTGAAAGGCTTTGCCAGAGAGGCAAGAAATGGGAAGAGATGAGCACTTAATAGATAAATGGTCAGATTCCAGCTCATATAAAATGCACCAAAAGCAAGGCCCAGAAAGAAGAAACTCCAAAAATTGACGAGTTCAAAATATTCAGGCGCTAAGAATAGAAAAGGGATGCCCAGTTTCATTCCGAACTGTCCGGTGATAAAAAGCAGTAGGATCATCCAGATAATAGTCAAGAGGTGGTTGCTTTTGAGATGTAAAATCAAAAGCTGAAAAGGGAAAGAAAAATAGATCTGTTTGAGCCAATTGCGCATAATGAAAAAACATAATCAATGCAGTATAAGGAAATATCGCTATTTTTTGCTAGTCGTAACATATTTAGACCACAGAAATAAATGTATTAGAAAAGCGTGACATAATTCAGCGGAAACAATCTAAACTTACAGTAATTGATTACTAGCTAGTTAGCGTAGAATCATTACTTTTGCTCATCATTTTATTTGATATAAAAATAATAGACATGAACATAGCTGTAGTTGGCACCGGATACGTTGGTTTAGTAACCGGAACGTGCTTTGCCGAGACTGGCAATCAAGTTACTTGCGTAGATATCAATAAAGAAAAGGTGGAGCGCATGCGCAATGGCGAAGTGCCCATCTATGAGCCTGGCTTAGAATTGCTGTTTGACCGCAATACCAAGCAAGGGCGCCTTTCTTTTACTACTAATTTAGCGGAAGCGATAGAAGATGCAGAAGTCATCTTCTTGGCCCTACCTACTCCTCCAGGAGAAGATGGTTCTGCTGACTTATCCTACATTTTAGGTGTGGCAAGTGATCTTTCTGAAATTATTACCTCCTACAAGGTTATTGTAGATAAAAGCACAGTGCCTGTAGGGACTTCCGAAAAAGTACACGCGGTACTGGCTGATAAATTGAGTGAAGACTTATTTGATGTAGTTTCGAATCCTGAGTTCCTGAGAGAAGGAGTAGCAGTGGATGATTTCTTGAAGCCAGATCGTGTAGTGATCGGAACCAGCTCAGATAGAGCATGGAAAACGATGAGGCAACTCTATGAGCCATTTGTTCGCTCTGGAAATCCCATTATTCATATGGACGAGCGCTCGGCAGAGATGACAAAATATGCAGCCAATTCTTATCTCGCTACTCGTATCTCCTTTATGAATGAAATTGCCAATTTGTGTGAGCGAGTCGGCGCCAATGTAGATATGGTACGTAAGGGTATGGGCAGCGATACACGCATTGGTAAGCGCTTTCTATTTCCGGGGGTAGGCTATGGAGGCAGTTGCTTCCCTAAAGATGTGCAGGCGTTGGCCAAAACAGCAGAGACCTTTAGCTACGACTTCAGAATCCTTAAATCGGTGATGGGGGTAAATGATGTGCAGCGAGTAGTGCTAGCCGAAAAGATCAAAGCCTATTTCAATAATGATCTCGAAGGGAAGACCATCGCCATGTGGGGACTTGCTTTTAAACCCAATACTGATGACATCCGCGAAGCGCCAGCCCTGTACATTATCGATCGCTTGCTAGAGGCAGGGGCTACTGTCAAAGCTTTTGATCCAGAGGCAATGGATAATGTCAAAGTCATTTATGGAGATCGTATTACGTTCTCATCTGACCAGTATGAAGCGCTTATTGGAGCGGATGCCCTGGCGATTGTGACCGAATGGAGCGTGTTCCGCACGCCTAGTTTCAACGTAATGAAAGAGCTGTTAAATGCGCCTGTTTTATTCGATGGACGAAATTTATACGACTTAGACCGTATCGAAGAGCGTGGTTTTTATTATGAGAGTATAGGCCGCACTAAAGTGGCCGAGCAAGTGAAGGTGTAGCCATTTGTCAAGCATGAGACGAATGGTACCCCTAAATCCTTAAAATGGATACTTGCTATACATTCATTTTAAAACCTTCGTTACATGAATACGATGAATCGCTGGGCAGTTAGCCTACTGAGTATTAGTTTTTTTCTAGCAGCTTGCGGAAAGGGCTCCGGCCGATTAGAAACAGTGGAAGTGCGGGATTCTATCTACGGTTATACCGAAAAATATACGCGCTTACCGGACGATTATGCTAAGCAGGGCTTGTACCAGAAATTCTCAGAGCAAGGCCTACTGATGGAAACCGCCTACTACGAACGAGATACCCTAAACGGGCCAAGAGTGGTATTTTCAATAAAAGGCGATACCCAAATCGTAGAACACTACAATATGGGTATTTTTGATGGCGCATACGAGCTATTTTATGAAAATGGTCAGCTAGAGCTGAAAGGACAATATACAGCAAATGCGATGGCAGGCGAATGGAGACGCTACTACGATAATGGCCAGCTCTCCGAAATCGTGCAGTTCCGTGATAACGAAGAAAATGGCCCGTTTATAGAATACTATGAAAATGGTAACCTAAAAGCAGAAGGCAGCTACCTCAATGGAGATAACGAGCACGGCGAGTTGAAACTCTATGACGAAGAGGGAAAACTGGTCAGAATTATGAATTGCAATCAAGGGGTTTGCCGCACGCAATGGGCAGCGGAGAACGGGCAGGAGGCAGTGGATAGTGGACAGTGAATAGTAGGCAGTGGTCAGTGGGCAGTGGTCAGTTCATACCGCTCACTGTCGACCGCCCACTACCCACTGCCTACCGTCTACTGACCACCGCCTACTGCCCACTGCTTACCGCCCACTAAACAAAAGCACATGAGAAGAACATTACCCATCGCCTTAGTTTTAATGATTGGAAGTTGGACGATGGCCTTCGGCCAGTTGGGAGGGTTGAATACGTATGAGTTTTTGAATTTGTCGCCTTCGGCACGAGTTACTGCCCTGGGAGCCAATTTAATTACCATTGTAGATGATGATATCAATCTGGCACTTGCCAATCCGTCTCTGCTGAATCCTGCGATGCACCAGCAGCTTTCGTTCAGCCATAATTTTCATTTGGCAGGTATCGATCATGGGTATGCTGCTTATGGACAGCACTTCAATTCGATCGGGACGACCTTTCATGCGGGGGTTCAATATGTGAATTATGGGGATTTTGACCAGACGGATGAGTTTGGGAATGTGCTGGGTACGTTTGCACCAGCGGAGTATGCGCTGACCATTGGTGCTGCTAAGCCGCTCTACGAGCGCATGACGGTAGGTGCGAATCTAAAGTTTATCAGCTCGCAATTCGAAGCTTATAACTCTTTTGGGGTAGCGGCGGATGTGGCTGCTGTTTTTCGGGATACCGCTAGCCGATTTACTGCTACCATTGTATTTAAGAATATGGGTTCTCAAATTACCACTTTTCGGGAGGACAACTTTGAGGACTTACCTTTTGAAATTCAGATTGGCATCTCTAAGCGGCTACGCTATCTTCCATTCCGTTTTTCGATCATTTACCAGCAAGCCCAGCGGTGGAATATTATCTATGATGATCCTAATTCTGATGAGCCTACGCTATTTCTGGGAGAAGAAGCATCGGATGATAGCGATGTGAGTATATTTTTTGATAATCTATTCCGCCACTTTATTTTTAATGGAGAGTTTCTATTTGGAAAGAGTGAAAACTTTAGGGTGCGCTTTGGCTACAATCATTTCCGTAGGAGAGAGCTTTCGGTAGAAAACTTCCGAAGCTTAGCCGGTTTTTCCTTTGGTGCCGGAATCAAAATTAATCGCTTCCGCATCGACTATGGCTACGGAAGTTTCCATATTGGTGGTGGCGTGAATCACTTGACGATTTCTACCAATCTTCGAGAATTCAGAAAGTAAAATTGTTTTTTTTTTAGAAACCCAACCTTTTGACTAGGTACCTTGGTCTAACAAAGAAAAAACAATTACCTATGAAAATTCCAAAATTGATGTATGCACTCGTGCTTGCCCTCAGCTTTTGGCAGTGCGAGAGTGAAGAAACCCCACAACCGAACGAAAATGTAGCAACTATCGACTGCGCCGAAGCTAACGTCTGTGATCTAGCAAAAGTGAATAATTCCTTTGGATGGGATATATTTAAAGAGCTACACGAAGAAGCACCCACCGACAACCTATTCATTTCCCCCAATAGCTTATCGACTGCCCTAACGATGACCCTTAATGGGGCTACTACAGAAACTTTTGATGCCATACAGCAGACGCTTCAGCTTACAGACTGGACCTTAGAAAAGGCTAATACAGCCTACCAAGCTTTGCTTCCAGTACTACCCAATTTAGATGCCGATGTAGAAATGGCGATTGCCAATGCGATCTATTACCGCGAGGGCTATCCGGTAAAGGAAGCTTTCTTGGAGACCAATAATACTTTTTTTTACAGCCCTACAGAAGGATTAGATTTCAAAAATCCAGCTGCTGTTATCACCATCAATGATTGGGTGAGCGACCAAACTAACGGGCTAATACCAGATATTATTGACGAAATTCCCGATGAAACGGTCATGTACCTGCTCAATGCGATCTACTTTAAGGCACCTTGGCGCTACGCATTTGACGCAAGTCTTACCGAAAACGCGCCCTTTTACAAAGAAGACCAAAGCACGGTACAAGTACCTATGATGACCTTTGGCGAAGAGGTAACGATCCCCTATCAAATCAATGCATCTTATGAGGCTATCGACCTACCCTATGCTAATGCGGCTTACTCCATGACCCTACTACTACCACGCCCAGATGTTTCTGTAGATGCGCTAGTCAATGAATTGGCAGGCGCCAACTGGAACCAAATTATAGAAGCCTTTGGAGAACAGACGCTGTCCGTATATCTGCCTAAATTCGCTTTAGAAGAAAAGTACGACGAAGCGATGAAAAAGGCCCTAACTGATTTGGGAATGGGTATCGCCTTCGACGAAATAAGAGCAGACTTTGCCAATATTGGCCCCGGCGAGTTGTACATCAGTAAAGTGATTCACAAATCGTTCTTAGAAGTAAGTGAGGCAGGAACAGAAGCAGCCGCAGTTACGGCAGTGGAAGTTTCATTAGAGTCTCTATCGCCAACGATTACGTTTGATCGCCCATTTATCTTCGTGATTCGGGAGAACCAGGGTAACAATATCCTCTTTATGGGGAAATTTATGAAGCCTTAGAAGAACGTTGAGTACGTGTGAGAAAAGAGGGGAAATATCCAATTGGACATTTCCCCTCTTTCTAAATTACTTCATCTGTATTGGCAATTTTGCCATCGTATCTTCCCAGCCCAAAATCAGGTTAACATTCTTATCATCCACTTTTTCAAACGTAACGGCCATAGCCTCTAGCGTTTCTTTGGTCTTTGCTGTAGGAGAAGTTTGCACCACTACATTTTTACTATCATCATGGTTGTAGAAACCCCAAGAAGGAAGATTCGTATGAACGATGAAGTCCCACTTACCATCATGTACTTTTAGCGTCAAGCCATAAGTGCCCGCCTTTACTTCTTTGCCATTGATCATTACATCTTGGAAAAAAGTCACCTCCGTCGTCTCATTAGCACCAGCTCTCCACAGCTCCCCATACTTCAATAGCTCCCCGAAAATTTTACGGCCCTTCATCTGAGGGCGGCTATACACTACTCTGATTTTTGGAGCAGATGCCTCAAACTCTTCTTCTTTTACAAAGTTGCGCGTTCTAGAATTGGCAGGATAAGCCGCTAAGTCCATAGGGCTTGCATTGAGCTCGCTATCCATAAAGGTAGGGTTGAAGCTAATTGGAAGTACCGCTTTAGTGCGATCCCACTTAAACACCATATTGCAAGCATCATCATCCACGCGCTGGAAACCGATGGTAAAAGCTTCTGTAGATTCCGCTTCGGTAGTAACTGGAATGGCCACATGTACAACATCCTTGCTAGCGTCACGATTAGAGTTCCCTGCAATAAAACGCTCTTTAGAAATCTTAACCGTCCAATGGCTAGGCGAAACATCTGCAAACATAGTATAAGCACCAGGAGGAACCATGACGCCACCAATTTCTACGGCTTGGTAAAAGCGTACTTCAGTAGACTCATTAGCACCCAAGCGCCATTCTTTTCCGTAAGGAACCAGGGCCCCAAAAACCTCGCGATCCTTTTTCTGTGGACGACTGTAAAGTACTTTGATTTTTGGCTGTAGCTCAGCAAGCTGGTCTTCCGGCATGTAATTGAGGTAAGCCGATTGCCTTGGGTAATGTGCCGCATCCATCGGACTTTTGTCCATGCTCGGGAACTTAATATCCTGTGCAGGAAGCAGCGTGGCCATTAGGCATAGGCCAAAGGCTAATAATATAGTTCGTTTAAAATCCATAATGTGAAAAGGTTTTATTTGAATAATCAGCTGCAAAAATAGAATTCTCTCGGAGAAAGAAAAACTATTGATTGACAAGCTTTTACGCCTCCACGACATCTGCTAAAGCCTCTTCCAGCACCAACAACTCTTTTCGTGCTTGGCGCAATGAGCTTACTCCTTCTTTAATCATAATAAAATGACGTGGCGTTTTCTTAAAGCTCAAACCATATTTGTGGCCTTGCACGGTGACAAACTGTAGAATTTTCTGAAAAACAGGGGAGTCGTAAAACAGGGATTGCGGATTCTCTACAAAGTAGCAGCGTAGTTTGTTATTTTTCAAAATAACTCGCTCAAAGCCCAGGCGCTTACAGGTCCAGCGAAGGCGGAGCCCTTCAAATAGCTCGATTACCTGGTCGGGAACGGGCCCAAAACGGTCGCGCAGCTTGGCCTCAAACGCTTGAAGGTTTTCTTCCTTCTCAATGCGGTCGAGTTCAGTATACAGACTCAGGCGCTCCTGAATGACTGAGATGTACTCATCTGGAATGAGCATTTCCACATCCGTATCTACTTGCACATCGCGCACATAGCTATAGCCCGCTTTTTCCAACTCTTCGGCAAATAGGTCTTTAAACTCCGTTTCTTTTAATTCCTGAACGGCTTCTTCCAGTATCTTCTGATACGTTTCGTACCCAATATCCGAGACAAAGCCACTTTGCTCCCCACCCAGCAAGTTCCCCGCTCCCCGAATATCGAGGTCACGCATCGCAATATTAAAACCACTACCCAGGTCAGAGAACTCTTCCAGGGTACGCAAGCGCTTCCGCGCCTCCGCCGTAAGCGTAGATAGTGGTGGGCTGAACAGATAGCAAAATGCCTTTTGATTAGAGCGTCCTACTCGGCCTCGCAACTGGTGCAAATCGCTCATGCCAAACTGGTTGGCATTATTGATGATAATTGTATTCGCGTTGGGAATATCTAGGCCTGTTTCGATGATATTGGTGCAAACCAACACATCATACTGCTTTTCGATAAAGCTAAGTAAGGTTCGCTCCAATTCCTTTGGATCCATCTGCCCATGCGCCATCGCGATATTCACATCAGGACAGAGGCGGCGG
>JBCCRH010000276.1:0-8392 GCA_039208045.1 Bacteroidota bacterium | reverse complement strand
GAAATAGTGAATTATACAAACTCAATGCATCAAAAGTCCAGCTAGAGATTGAACGAAAGCTCTTTAAACTGCAACTAGAAGTCGGACTTGACCAAGCAAGAGCTAAATGGGAGTCTATTCAGCAACATTTCCAAGAGGAAATAGAAATGCTCCACTGGTTACAGAAAGAGGATGAAGCAGCAGACAAAAGCCTGTCTGGCAAATATCAAAATTTAAAAAACTCAATCTTAAGGCGCTCCATCGACCGCCTAGAAAAGGATTTAATTAGATAACTCTAGTAATTCATATCCCTTCTTTTAACTCTTTCCAACTAAAAAATAACCACTATGCCTATTATTTCAACACCATTGAGCTGGACTTTAACTCGCTCTACACATAGTCCGCCTTTCAATCGATTTTCTCTTTTTTTGTTGTTATTAAATCCTTCTGATGCTCGACTTATTGCATTCATAATAGGCGTTTTTCTTTTTATCTGGTTAGTTTGGACCTTGGTTACTTTCTTAGTGAAACTTATTGAACGAAGTATGAGCAAACTTTTTCGTATTGTATTTATAGTATTCCTCCTTCTTTTCATAATTGCAATATACATAGACCCTATCGGGACAGGCTCATTTTTCCGAAATCTTGCTCTGCTATTTTTTAATTACACGACTCCCTCTAGAACAAACAATCTCTCGAAAAAGAAATCATGCATATTATTATATTTGCTAAGAGTATCTTGGGATTTCGCTTTTTGCGCGAGCGAAGCCAAATTATGTCTTAAACAAGGCGTGATGAAGGAACATAGCCAACGCTACGTGACTGAAGAACAACGTGGTGCAAGACATAATCTAGCAAGTGCAGCCGAAAAGGTCAAGTCCAAATATGCTCTAAGCCCCCCATTCAAAAAACAGCTTATACTGCATGTCGGAAGATCACAAAAAACAGCTCGAACAGCAGCTCTGGAATATTGCCAATACCCTGCGGGGCAAAATGAATGCCGATGAATTTCGGGATTATATCCTCGGCTTTATTTTTTATAAATACCTCTCCGAGCGCATGCACTTGTATGCGGATCAACTGCTGGAGCAGGATGGAATCAAATTCGTAGAACTGGCGGAAGATGGTGCCGAGGGGCAGGAGATACTGGCAGCGATAGAGGCGGAGGCCATAGAGCAGCTTGGGTATTTCTTGAAGCCTTCAGAGCTTTTTCATGCAGTGGCGAGGCGGGGTAATGGTGATGAAGGTTCTGCCTTTATCCTTGGTGATTTAGAGCGTATCCTCAACAATATTGAGCAGAGTACGATGGGGCAGGAAAGTGAGGACGATTTTGATAAACTATTTGAAGACCTCGACCTGACCTCTACCAAGCTGGGCCGACAGCCGGCCGATCGCAACCAATTGATTGCAAAAGTGCTGAGCCACCTCGATCAGATTGATTTCCATCTGGAGGATACTACTATTGATGTGCTGGGCGATGCCTATGAATACCTGATCGGAAAATTTGCTAGTGGAGCTGGGAAAAAGGCAGGGGAGTTTTACACGCCGCAGGAAGTGTCTTCCATCTTGGCGAAGCTGGTGACGACGGGCAAGACGAAGCTCAAGTCCGTCTATGACCCGACTTGTGGATCGGGCTCTTTATTGCTGCGGGTAGCGAAGGAGGTGGAAAGTGTCTCCGACTTCTACGGGCAGGAGCTAAACCGGACGACCTACAACCTCGCGCGGATGAATATGATCCTCCACGGCATCCACTACCGCAAGTTTGATATCCGACAGGAGGATACGCTCGAACGGCCGCAGCACCTCGATCTGCGCTTTGAAGCCATTGTCGCTAATCCGCCCTTTTCGGCCAAGTGGAGCGCCAATCCCATCCATGCGAGTGATGACCGCTTTAGCCAATATGGCAAGTTGGCTCCCAAGTCGAAAGCAGACTATGCCTTCATTCAGCACATGATCCACCAGCTTGATGAAAATGGCCAGATGGCCGTCGTTCTTCCACATGGCGCCCTCTTCCGTGGAGCTGCCGAGGGCCATATCCGCCAGTACTTGATCGAAGACCGCAACTACCTGGATGCCGTCATTGGGCTGCCGCCAAATATCTTTTATGGCACTTCTATCCCTGCTTGTATTTTGGTGTTTAAAAAATGCCGAGAGCAGTCCGATAATATCCTGTTTATAGATGCTAGCGGTGAGGATTATTTCCAAAAAGGAAGCAACCAAAACTACCTCCGCGAAGCGGATATTGAGCGCATCGTGAAGACCTATCGCGAGCGGATAGTCCAAGAGAAGTTTAGCTACTTGGCTACCCTCGAAGAAGTACAGGAAAATGACTACAACCTCAATATCCCTCGCTATGTAGATACGTTTGAGGAGGAAGAGCCTGTGGATTTGCAAGCCGTAGCTCAGGCACTGGTACAACTGGAGGAGGAAATGCAGGAAAATGATCGGGAGATTATGGCGTTTTGTAAAGAGTTAGCTATTAATCCCCCATTTAAACCATCCTAACGCCATGGAAAAAAATAAAAGACAACAGGTGCCACAGCTGCGGTTTCCAGGGTTTGAAGGGGCGTGGGAGGAGAAGAAAGTTGGGAACTGTACTACGAAAATTGGTAGTGGCAGTACTCCTAGAGGAG
Organism: Bacteroidota bacterium; assembly: GCA_039208045.1. Taxonomy (GTDB): domain Bacteria; phylum Bacteroidota; class Bacteroidia; order Chitinophagales; family Saprospiraceae; genus JBCCRH01. The sequence goes on along the minus strand of JBCCRH010000276.1, from coordinate 5,780 downwards.
GTTCAGAAGTATATACGGATAAAGGCATTCCTTTTATAAGGAGCCAAAATGTTGTCAATAATAAGCTAGACTTCGAAAAGATAGCTTATATACCTAAAGATATTCATGCAAGGATGAAGGGTTCTTCAGTCCAAGCACTAGACATCTTACTCAATATTACTGGCGCATCAATAGGAAGAACCTGTGTAGTACCAATTAATTTTCAGGAGGGTAATGTCAATCAGCATGTGTGTATTATCCGATTGAAAAAGACATATTCACCCTTCTTTTTACAAGCTGCATTAAGTGCTTTTAAAGGTCAAAAAGCAATTATTAGAAATCAAGTTGGGGGAAGTAGAGAAGGTCTTAATTTTCAAAGTGTTAGGACGCTGAGGTTTTACCTCCCCTCCCTCCCCGAACAACAAAAAATCGCCAATTGCCTCACCACCATCGACACCCGCATCCAACAACTGCGGCGCAAAGTGGCCCTCTTAGAGGACTACAAAAAAGGACTGATGCAGCAGCTCTTTAGCCAACGCTTGCGCTTTAAGGATGCAGCGGGGCAAGATTTTCCGGAGTGGGAGGAGAAGCGCTTGGGGGATATTGCCAGTTTTTCAAAAGGTAAAGGAATCTCTAAATCTGAACTAGATAAGGACGGTAAATTTCAATGTATAATTTATGGTGAACTTTACACTCGTTACAATGAAATGATTGATTTTGTACAATCAAGAACGAGTATTGAAGCTGAAAAACTTGTTTTTAGTAAAGCAAATGATGTTCTTGTTCCTGCTTCGGGGGAAACTCATCTAGATATCGCTAAAGCATCTTGTGTTTTGAAATCAAATATTGCTCTTGGAGGTGATATTAATATCATAAGATCAAAAACTGTTGGCGTATTTTTAGCCTATTATTTGAATAGCTCCAAAAGGGAAAAAATTGCTAGTTTAGCTCAAGGAAGCTCGGTTATACACCTTTATCCTACTCAATTAAAATCTCTAAAACTCCAGCTCCCCTCCCTGCCCGAACAACAAAAAATTGCCGATTGCCTCAGTGCTATCGACCGCAAAATCCAATTAACCCAAAACCAATTAGCGCAAACGGAAGGCTTTAAAAAAGGCCTTTTGCAACAGCTATTTGTATAGCAAAAACCTAAAGACCCTATGGTACAATCCGAACAAGTCCTCGAAGACCAGTTGGTACAGCAGCTCCAAGATTTGGGCTATGCGTATGTGCCCATCCGAAAGGAGGCGGAGCTTTTGGCCAATCTGAAGCAGCAATTGGAGCGGCACAATAAGGTCGCATTAAGCGAAAGCGAATTCGAACGGGTGCTCAATCACCTCAATAAAGGCAATGTTTTTGAGCGGGCGAAAACCTTGCGGGAACGATTTTTGGTACAGCGGGAGGAGAGTGAAAATGTGTACATCCAATTTCTCAATCAGGAGCACTGGTGCCAAAACGAGTATCAAGTGACGCGCCAAGTGAGCATGGAAGGCAAATACCGTAACCGCTATGATGTCACGCTACTGATCAATGGCTTGCCATTGGTACAAATTGAGCTAAAGCGGCGGGGTCTGGAGCTGAAGGAAGCCTTTCGGCAAATCAACCGCTATCAGCGGCATTCCTTTTGGAGTAGCTATGGTTTGTTTCAGTATGTACAGCTTTTTGTGATTAGCAATGGCGTCAATACCAAGTACTTTGCCAATAATCGCAAGCAGCACTACAAGCAGACGTTTTTCTGGGCCGATCGCGCAAATAAAGCCATCAATCGATTGGACGCTTTCGCGGAAAATTTTCTGGAAAAGTGCCATGTCAGTAAGATGATCTGCAAGTATACCGTTTTGCACCAATCGCACAAGATACTGATGGTACTTCGCCCCTATCAGTACTATGCAGTAGAAGCCCTGATCGACCGCGTACAGAATAGCACTAAAAATGGTTACATCTGGCATACGACGGGTTCAGGTAAGACGCTGACGTCCTTTAAGGCCAGTCAGATTTTGGTGAAGCTGCCGCAAATACACAAGGTTGTTTTTGTGGTTGACCGCAGTGATTTGGATTATCAAACGACGCGCGAGTTCAACTATTTTCAGGAGGGTAGCGTCGATGGCACAACTAATACCAAGACTTTGGTGGAGCAGTTTTCGGATGATACGTCGCTCATTGTAACAACCATTCAGAAGCTGAACAATGCTATTTCACGTAAGCGCTACCTACAGCAGATGGAGGTGTCGATGGCGGCAGAAGACACGGTTACTTATGGGGTGCCTTCCGGCAAAATGGGCAAGGGACGACAGAAACGTATCGTGTTTATTTTTGACGAATGTCACCGCAGTCAATTTGGGGAAACCCACCAGCGCATTAAGGCCTTTTTTACCAACTGCCAGCTCTTTGGCTTTACGGGCACGCCCATTTTTGCAGAGAATGCGGTAAGCAACCAATTGGGTAAGCGCACTACCTACGAGCTTTTTGGCGACTGCCTCCATAAATACGTGATTACGAATGCGATCCGCGATGAAAATGTGCTCAAATTTGCGATTGAGTATGTGGGCAAATACAAGCAGAAAGACGGTAGTGAAGTAGACTGGGATATTCAGGTAGAAGGAATTGATACTAAGGAACTACTGGAATCGTCGCAGCGGCTTGAGAAGATTGTGGACTACATTATTGCGCAGCACGATCGCAAGACTCGCCACAGAGCCTTTACGGCGCTATTTTGCGTAAGCCGTGTCGATACCCTTATTCGGTACTACGACCTTTTTAAAGTCAAGCGCGAAGTGGGGCAGCACAATTTGCGCATTGTCACCATTTTTAGCTACTCGGCCAATGAAGAGGATAAAGATGCGGACGGCTATTTGCCTGATCCTGAGTTTGATATTCGCACGGATGCGCCGGTACATGTGCACAGTCGAGAGAAGCTCGATGAATACATTAGCGACTATAATGCGCTCTATCAGACCAAACATTCGACCAAAGACAGCAAGAGCTTCTATACGTATTACAAAGATATTTCTAAGCGCATCAAGGAGCGCGAAAAAGACGGCTTTCAGGATAAAGACCGGGTGGATATTCTCTTGGTCGTAAATATGTACTTGACGGGCTTTGACGCCAAAAAAGTCAATACGCTGTATGTCGATAAAAACCTGCGCCATCATGGTTTGATTCAAGCCTTTTCGCGTACCAACCGCATTTTTGACGAAGTAAAATCACATGGGCAGATTGTCTGCTTCCGCAACCTAAAAAAAGCGACGGACGATGCTATTGCGCTTTTCTCCAATCCGGAGGCGAAGGAGGTCATTTTGATGCAGCCTTATGAAGTGTATGTGGGGCGTTTTAATGAAGCATTGGAACGCCTGCTCCGCGTTGCTCCCACGGTGGATAGTGTAGATGACTCGCCTAGTGAGGAAGAAGATATGGAATTTGTTAAGGCCTTCCGCGATCTGATGCGGCTGCGCAATATTTTGTCTGGCTTTTCTGACTTTACCGAAGCTGATTTAGCCCTGGAGGCGCAAGACTTTGAGGATTACAAAAGCAAGTACCTCGATATTTATGAGCGGGTAAAAAGCCACAAGCAAAAGGAGAGGGTATCTATACTGAATGATGTAGACTTTGAGCTAGAGCTGATTACCAAAGATGAAGTCAACGTGACGTATATTTTGCGGCTCCTCGCCCAGCTGCGCACCGCCAAAGCGGCCGAGCAAGCAAAGCGCCGCCAAGAAATTGTGGATGTATTGGGTGGCGAAGCGCAATTGCGCAGCAAGCGCGAGCTGATCGAGCGCTTTATTGACGAACATCTACTGCATATCGAAGACCCAGAGTCCATTCCCGATGCCTTTGAATTATTCTGGAACCAAGAGCGCCAAGCAGCCTTCCACCGCTTGGCGGAAACGGAAGCTCTAAAGCCAGACCAACTAATGCAAGTGGTCGAAAGCTACCTTTTTACGGGTCGCAAGCCTTTGGGCAAAGACATTACCGACTGTATGCAAGCAAAGCCTCGCATCCTGGAGCGGCGCAGTATCATTGAGCGGATTACGGAGAAGATTGAAGATTTCGTACGGACTTTTGATGAGGGGATGGGGTGAAAATTATCTCAACGATAACTCATTATAAATAGGTTCCAAATGCTCTTTAATCATTTGCATTACATCTGAGAACTCAAGCTTTTCATCAAGCTTAGTTTTTCGCAACCAAACTTTCCAATGTCGATTCCGACTAATATCTTCAGAAAAAGTTTCTTGAAAAATAATATGCGTTTTAGGGCAAGGAGTCTCCCGTTGTTTAAATGTTTCAAAAATCGCTTGGCGTAGAAGATTAAACTTCGTCTTCTGCTTCAACAACAATTGATAGATGTCATAAAAATCTTTCATTCGAGTATTTATCTCCCCTAAATCAATCATCGCTTCAAATTTTTCTGCAATAGTCGATTCTATTGAATAGGCTAATAATTCAGGAGGATCCATTTCCAGTATAACTGGATAAGTCATAAGTACAGGATTAGGTATTACTATATCTCCAAAGCCAATATCTATCTGTAATTGTTGCTTTGTCTTATCTAAAAACCCTGTTAAGCCTACGCGAATACCTTGATATCTTCCATCCTTTACAATTTCTTCGGTAGTTAATGACGAGATATTGAAATCGACTCCATCTTCCTGATAAGGTATTTTACAAATCTCCTGTAAAACTGCTTTAATTTGATCTTGATTTGACGACAAACGAAGTCCAAGAAAGTCAATATCTTTAGTAACGCGACTTTTCTGACCCTCTATCGCATAGAGGAATGCACCTCCTTTCAAACAAAATTTTGATTGATACTTAGACTGAGATAAACGATATAAAAATCGTTCCTGGAAATAGCGCAATAGCAAGAGTTGATGATTTCTTCCTTCCTCTCTTGCAATTTCCAATAAACGCCCTTTAACTGAGGCGACAACATTTTTCTTTTTACTCATAATAGGATGTTCAAATACATTTTCATGAGCTCACCAACCCGCAGCAAACGAGCGTATTGGAGTAGCTTATCAACATCCCGCTGTTGTTTTTTGAGATAATTCTTTAGTACTTCTTTGGTGGTATCCTGTCCAATCTTATTTCTAAATCGCAAAGCATCGCAGACAGACTTTTCTTGGTTGTAAATCCTAACTGTAGTGTTGCCTATCAGCACTTCTTCTATCCCTATCTCCCAGTATTTCTGTGTCCAAAAATAAAGCTTGATGGGAGGGTAATCGGGCAAAACAATTTTCCTTGATTTTTCGATAGCAACATGGTACTCTGAAGATACAAAGTCTGTAAGTGCATGATAATTCCAAGCCGAGAACAAACAAACTATGCCTTCAGGTATAATTTTTACTACTCCTTCTAGTTCATCTTCCATCTCTAGGGAGGAAAGCCGATATAAGCCTCGTTTTACCTTCAAAATCTCCCCTTCTTGCACAAGCATGTTCAATATAGAATGATGAAAGCCTGCTTCAAGAACTTCTTTCGCTTGAGCATATCCTTTATTCTTCTTAAATACTTCTAGTATTCGTTTATCTTTTTTCATCTTTGCAAAAACTGCTGCTAATATAAATAAAAGCAGCCGTAATTGCAAAGCTGATGTAATAATCAACTGACCTCAACCTAACCTATTGGAGCGGCGCAGCATCATTGAGCGGATTACGGAGAAGATTGATTATTCCGCACAGACTTTTGATGAAGGAATGGGATAAGGAACTACATTGATCGTGGCAAAAAACACGGCTGCTGTTAGCGAGGGAGAGGGGGTAATCCAGTCGGCTTGGCGCAAAAAAAAAGCTAGATACGTT
>JBCCRH010000275.1:0-8449 GCA_039208045.1 Bacteroidota bacterium | reverse complement strand
GATTGGTTGGGGAGTTGGGGAGTTTAAGGGTTTGGGAGTTTAGGAGTTTGGGGGGTTGAGGAGGGTGGAGGAAGGGAGGGTGGAGGAGAAGGAGGACGAAGGATGGAGGAGACGGGGGACGAAGGGTGGAGGACGAAGAATGAAAGAGTTTAGGAGGCTGATGTGTAGCTTATGTGCCCTAATGTGCCTAATGTGGTTTTAAGAAGCCTAGCCCACACCATCTACTAATAAACAACATAACATAAATCAAAAACTTGCATTCAACTACTGCTTTCACGGCTATGGCTGACCAGAAGGGGCGACCAAAGGAGGTTTATGCCAAGAAGCTCTCTGTTGTGATAGTGAATTACAATGTTAAGTACTTTTTGGAGCAGGCGCTGCTGTCCGTGCGGAGGGCGATGATTGGGTTAGAGGCAGAAGTGTTTGTGGTGGATAATAATTCAGTGGATGAGTCGGTGCAGATGGTGCGGGAGAAGTTTCCGGAGGTGCGTTTGATTGTGAATAAGCAGAATGTGGGGTTTTCGCGGGCGAATAATCAGGCGATAGAGTTAGCTAGTGGGGAGTATGTGCTGTTGCTCAATCCTGATACCGTGGTGGAAGAGGATACTTTCGTAAAATGCTTGGATTTTATGGATGCGCACCCTGAGGCGGGGGGATTGGGGGTGAAGATGATTGATGGCTCGGGGAAGTTTTTGCCGGAGTCGAAGCGGGGATTTCCGACGCCCTTTGTGGCTTTTTGTAAGACTTTTGGCCTTTCTCGCCTTTTTCCAACATCAAAGTTGTTTAATCAATATCATTTGGGCTATCTGGCTGAAGATGAGGTGAATGAGGTAGATGTGCTGGCAGGGGCGTTTATGCTGATGCGCAAAAAGACCTTGGATGAAGTGGGGCTACTTGATGAAACCTTCTTTATGTATGGCGAGGATATCGATCTGTCCTATCGTATTCAAAAAGGGGGCTATAAGAACTACTACTTTCCAGCTACTAAGATCATTCATTACAAAGGCGAAAGTACGAAGCGGGGCAGTCTGAACTATGTGAAGACCTTCTATAATGCGATGATCATTTTTGCCAAAAAGCATTTTGAGGGGAAACAGGCATGGTTGTTTGTCGTGATGCTCCAGCTGGCGATTTACTTGCGGGCGGGGATGACGCTATTCTCCAATATGCTGAAAAAAGCTTATCTGCCACTATTGGATGCCGTGCTGATTTTTGTAGGCTTATTCTTTCTCAAAGATTTCTGGGCGCGCTATCATTTTGATGATCCGAATTACTATGATGATTCGTTTTTGTATTTCAATGCGCCTTTATATATCGCAATTTGGTTAGGAGCGGTATATTTTAATGGGGGATATGATGAGAAGAGCAATATTCGCCGCTTGGGGAGGGGATTGCTGGTGGGTACTTTGGTGATAGCAGCAGTTTATGGTTTTTTGGACTTGGAGTATCGGCCTTCGCGGGCGCTCATCCTTTTGGGGGCTGTTTGGGCAGTGTTGAGTACGTTTTCACTGCGGACGCTGTTGCATCTATTTCGTTTTGGCAACTTGAACGTGGGGCACGATCGACCGAAGAATTACCTGATTGTCGGTACAACAGAAGAAAGTAATCGGGTGCGTAGCTTATTGGTGCAGGCAGAGGTGGTGAATAGCTTTATGGGAACGGTGGCTCCAGCAGAGCCTTTTGATGCAGAGGAGTATCTGGGGGGATTGTATCAGCTAGATGAGATCGTACAAATTTATAAGATAGACGAAATTATTTTTTGCTCCAAAGATATTCGTACCCAAGCGATTATGCATTGGATGACGACTATTGGGCCTCATATGGAATACAAGATTGTGCCGGAGGAGAGCTTAAGTGTGATTGGTAGTAGCTCTAAAAATGCGGCAGGGGAATTGTACACTATTGACATCCAGTTTAATATCTCCTATTATTTGCATCGTCGCAATAAACGACTACTCGATGTACTGAGTGCTATTTTTCTACTAGCCACTTTACCCATTCATTTGATAGGCATCAAAAGTCCTTGGGCATTTGTGCAAAACAGCATTCAAGTACTACTGGGTCAAAAGAGCTGGGTAGGTTACCATCCAGTGCCTGGGCAAGCCCTAAATTTGCCCAACATCAAATCTGGTGTCCTATCGCCCATCGATGGCCTACAAAAACCTACTGACCATCAGCCCACTATACAGCGACTCAATATGCTTTACGCAAAAAATTATCAAGTCAGCCACGATATGGAGCTGCTTTGGAAGGGCTATCGGCAGTTAGGACGAGCGAGATTTAGCTAGGTGCTTTTGAGAGTAGTACGATTTGCCCTAAGTGATAGAGGTCATGGTGAATATTGCCATGCAATAGCAAAAAGTAAGGGTAGTCTTTGCCTGGCACCACTTGCTGCAATAGATCGTCAGACTGCTGCTCCAAGAGTGTGAGGAGTTGCTGCTGATTGTACTTCAGTTGCTGCATCAAGTGATTCCAGTTTTCTTCGGTCACAGGGAGTACTGGAAAGTTTAGTGCTTCGGTCACATCATAGTCCTCGTCTCCTTGCAGTTTTTTGAGGGTAAAAACTCGCCAAGCTAGCATATGCGCAACTAACGTAATGATGGTATGGCTGTTGCCTCGTTTTTGCGAAAGCTGCTCCATACTAAGGGCCTCAAGTACTGACAAGACATTGGGCCCATGCCAGGCTGACCCATTGAAGGTACGTTGGAGCAGCGCGACAATCGTTTGTATCTCGGAGTTGTGCATTAGCTGCGCTTTTGCCAGAGGGAGTCCACAAAGTATTGTCTGCTATCGTAAAAATGCTGCACTACTTCAAAGTAGGCCGAATGGGCCATCGCTTCTATACCTTTGAGGTCGTATTTGAGCGAAAGCTCTACATCAATGGCTTCCCACGCATCAAAATCGATGGTCTTTCCAAGTTTGGAAAAGTAGACTGTCTGCTGTTCTGTACTAATGAGGTAGCTTTTTGTAGCGCCGGTTATAGGATGATAAGTCTCCCAATGTTTGAAGGCTTCGCGATCAAAATTGGCACCCAATTCTCGGTTGAGTCGGTCTAAGAGGTTGAGGTTGAAATCGGCGGTGATTCCTTCTTTATCGTTGTACGCATCTAGGATAATTTGAGGATCTTTCATGAGGTCAAAGCCGACCATTAGGAAGTCACCTGGATTGAGCGCATTGCCTACACTAGTCAGAAAATTGGTGGCTTCGGGGCGAGTGTAGTTGCCAATATTAGCCCCCAGAAATAGCGCTACTTTTCTGATGTTTTTGTTTTTCTTGAGTTCCCCAAGTTTTTCAAAGTAATCACCAGGTATACTATCGATCTTTAGGCTGGGTAGTGCTTCTTTAAGATGATGCTCCAATTGGATCAGTACGTTTGGGGAAATATCGATTGGGCGATAGGTAAAATCTACGCCTTTAGATAGAAAATGCTGAAGGAGCACCTTTGTCTTAGAGCCATCCCCTGCTCCTAGTTCGATTAATTCGAAGGGTGCGGTGCCGATTACTTCGAGAAGGTTGTTCTTATGTGTTTCAAAAATTTCATGCTCCGCATCGGTCAAATAATAGCTAGGCATATTCATAATATCCTGAAAGAGCTTATCTCCTCGCTCGTCGTAAAAATACTTTGAAGGCAAGCGCTTAGGCGTTTGGCTTAGTCCTGCAAGGACGTCTTTCGCAATAGCTGATTGCCGGGTAGTATCTGGTTGTTGAATAGCAGAAATATGATCCATTGATTATAGCTTAATATTGAAATTATAGGTAGTATTTGAAGCGATTTAGGCATCTTTCGCTAAGCGAATACCTGTAAATTGCCAGCGCTTGTCAGCTTGAAAAAAGTTGCGGTAGGTTAAGCGAATATGTGAGGTCGACGTTGCACAAGAGCCGCCCCGAAGCACCATTTGGTTAATCATAAACTTACCGTTATACTCTCCCAGCGCACCTTTCAGACGCGGGTAGCCAGGATAGGCTAGATAGGCACTCCCCGTCCATTCCCAAGTATGACCAAAAAATTGGTAGTCGCCCTCTTGTGCTACTTCGGGATGATGTTGTTCTGCTTCCGCAAAACCACGCTTAGTGGTCAGCTCAGGGCTATATTTACGGCAAGCAACTTCCCACTCTTGCTCCGTCGGCAAGCGGTACCCGCGCCAGCGTGCATAGGCATCAGCCTCGTAATAGCTAATATGAGTGACCGGAACATTGGGGTCGAGTTTTTCCAGCCCGTGCAGTGTAAATTGCCACCAGCTACCATCCTGTTGAAACCAATACTCAGGGGCACGCTGATCCAATCCCTTGAGCCATTCCCAGCCATCGCTCAGCCAGTGCTCAAACTGCTGGCAGCCTCCTGCTTCTATGAATTCCAGATACTCACCATTCGTCACTAAGCGATCTTGCAAAAGACAGTCCTGAATGTACGTTTTATGCCTTCCTAGTTCGTTGTCAAAGCAAAATCCAGTTCCATCATGGCCAATTTCGTATACGCCAGCTTCGAGCGCTAGCCACTGAGCTGGTCGAGCTGTAGCAGTATCGATAGATGTTTTTGCTTTATAAATTGGGTGAATGGGGTTATGTCCCAAAATGTACTTGATATCGGTATACAATAATTCTTGGTGTTGTTGCTCGTGGTGGAGGCCCAATTCAATCAGATCATAGATGTTTTTGGAAAGGATGCCGTCTTCTTGTCGCTCCAAAAAGGCAATAAGATGTTGGTCGACATGCTGTCGATATTCCAGAATTCGGTCTAAACCAGGGCGAGTAATGTTACCTCTATTGCTACGCAAGATGCGAGGGCCTTGGCTCTCATAATAGCTATTAAAAAAGTAGTTGAGCCGTTCATCAAATAGTTGGTAGTCCTCTAGCTGTGGGAGTAATATGAAGTTTTCGAAAAACCAGGTGGTATGCCCCAAATGCCACTTGGGCGGACTTACGTCAATAATGGGTTGTACGACGAAATCTTCAGCTTCTAGCGGAGCACAAATATTCAAGCTGTACGAACGTACAGCCTGAAATTGTGATAGTAGATTGTCTAATGATTTGACTGGAGGATTGAATGTCATGGTGTCAAAAAAATTTGTCTGAAAACAAAAACATGCACTAATTTTGGAGTCTGCCGATACTTTTAATTGGCATCAACTACCTCCACGCCTTTCCAAAAGGCTACGCGATCAGTGATGGATTTGGCTGCATCTTTAGGAGCAGGATAATACCATGCAGCATCCTGATTCTCTGAGCCATCCACTGTGATGGTGTAGTAGGATGCGGTGCCTTTCCAGGGGCAAATACTGGTTTTATCCGTTGGTTTAAAGTGTTCCATAACCAATGCAGACTTTGGAAAATAGTAATTTCCTTCAACATTTACCAGGTCATCACTCTCTGCGATCACCTGTCCATTCCAAATGGCTTGCTTTTTCATAAGTTGGATATTTTTGATAAGTTCTTTCTATACAAATAGGTAGTAGCAAAACAAAGTTTTGTAAGCCAGGTATAAACTCCACATTTTTGTTTTCAATTATAGACTTTATTGAGTAAACCTTTTCTACACTTTTTTGCTATATTGATAGAAAGAATAAATCCATGCCTATGAAGCAGCTGTACCTCCTACTCCTGCTGGTGGCCTTTTCACTTACCAGTGCTACAGCAGAAGCTTATAAAGGATATATTATTACCAAAAACCGAAGGCAGTTAACCGGCTCTATCGGAGCCATCACCTACGTCGGCAATTTCACGGAAGTAGTTTTTATCAATGATTTTGGTAACTCCTATAATCTGAGGCCAGAGTTAATACGAGGTTTTGTTTTTGAGCGCGACGAAGAAGTCTTTGCCTTTGAAAGCTTGCCCACCGATCAAGGCTGGATGTTTCTGCAAGTGGTGGCCCAGGGAGATAATCTGAGCCTTTACCGCTCACCAGAAGAAAAGACGGCTATTTACATTGCTCGATCAGGGGTGCAGGCAGAAACATTTAAGGCAACTGAATACTGGATTAGGGGAAAAGATAGGCCCGCTGTTCGCCTAAAGCGAGTAAGATATCGAAAGCGCCTGCGCAAGCTATTCCAAGCAAAAGCGCCTGAGCTAGCCGCCAAAATCGGCCAAAAGGGCTATCGATTTAAAGATATGGTGCAAATCATTGAAGAATATAATGCTATATTGGGCCGAAAGAAGTATAAATTATAAGCGTTCAACGCTATGAATGAAAATCTACGCTGCCTTAACTGCGATAATATAATAGAGGAAAATTTTTGCCCCAAATGTGGTCAAAAAGCCAGTACAAAGCGCATTACTATTCAAGGGCTTATTACCTCTGTTATCAATAGCTTGAGCAATATAGATAAGGGCTTCTTATTTAACCTTAAACATTTGACACTTACCCCTAGAAAGACCATCCAAGACTATATTGATGGTAAGCGAAAAGATGTTTTTAAGCCTGTGCAGTATGCGATCATTGCGGTTACTCTACTCACTTTAGCGGATCAATATTTTGCTACCAGTGTACTTATCAATACGGAGCAGAGGCATACGATGGAAGGGACGCTTCTTTTCCAAAAGTCCTACAACTATGGTCGATTTATTCACGAAAACCTCAAGTACTTATGGTTTTTAAATGTGTTTTTCTTTTCCATACCGACGTACTTCTTTTTTAAGCGCTATAACTTTGCGGAACATCTGGCCATCAACGCCTTTGTGATCGGACATGTTTCCTTAATTACTGCCCTGGCTTTACCTATCACAGGTATAAGAATTGTATTTAATCCGATTCCATTTGTCCTAGTTGCTATCATGTATATGTTTATTTTTTCGCGAAAGCGTCATTTAATAGAAACGGGCGTCATTAGCTTGCTCAGCGTGTTTGTGGGGTATGTTCTATTTTTCTTAGTGCCCTTTTTGGTGTTATTCCCTTTCTTATAAACAGGACTATTATGCCCCAGCCTGCTCACTGTCTTAATTGCGGTACGCCTTTAAAGGGTAAATTTTGTTCCAACTGTGGTCAAAAAGCAAGTACGGAGCGGATTACTGCTGCCAGCTTAGGCGCCTCCGCACTGCAAAGCATTGTTAACTTAGATAAAGGCTTCCTGTTCAACCTAAAACAGTTGACTATTGCACCAGGAGTGACGATCCGGGAATACTTAGCGGGCAAGCGCAAGGCTGTCTTCAAACCTGTTCAGTATGCTATTATAGCAGTTACGCTCCTCACCCTAGCCGACAGTTTTTTCGTCACCACGGCACCTATCGAAGCGGACTCAGTAGAAAACCTAATAAAAGCACCCATTTTCAGTGAGTTATATCAGTATGGAAGGTTTACTATGCAGAACCTCAAGTACCTTTGGATTCTCAATGTATTCTTTTTTGCACTCCCTACCTACTGGTTCTTCAAGCAGTATAATTTTACCGAGCACCTTGCCATCAATGCCTTTGTAGTTGGCCATGCTGCTTTAGTTGGTACCCTTTTCCTTCCTGCTGGTTCAATTCCTGCTTTGGTAAAGGTGGTTAATGCTGCTCCTTATGTGGTGATGGGGCTAATGTACTATTTCATTTTTCGGCCTTTCGGCGAAATAGGGGAGGCCATTGGCATTAGTCTTTTGAGTGTAGTTGTAGGAAGTATACTTTCGTTTTTACTGCCGTTTTTGGTGTTATTGCCGTTTTTGTAGGGTTGAAATAATTTACCCCACCCGATACACCCGTGCCTCCCAAGGCCGCAAAATCAATTCATGATCCTCAGCACCTTCATAGTTCGCTATGACTAGTTCTAAGTATTTATTTTGAGGGCGAGGAAGGGTACGCAGCTCCGTTTCCGAAAAATTGAGGTAGACGAAGAATTCGCCTTGCTCATCCCAGCGGCGGTAGGCAAAGAGTTGGTCGCTGCCTTGATCGATGAGTTCGAAGTCGCCGTAGACTAGGGTTTTATGCATTCGGCGGACGGTAAGCATGTTTTGATAGTAATAAAATATAGAGTTGGTGTCTGCTAATACGGCTTCAGCGTTGATGCTGGGGTAGTTGGGGTTGACTTTGATCCAGGGGGTGCCGGTGGTAAAGCCTGCATGTTCGGTGGCATCCCACTGGATGGGGGTGCGGACGTTATCGCGGCTTTGGTGGTGGACGGCTTTCATAAATTTGTCCATGTCTTTGCCTGCTGCTTTGTAGGCTTGGTAGGCATTGCGCGTTTCGACATCATCGTAGTCTTCGATGCTGTCGAAGGCGACATTGGTCATGCCGATTTCGGAGCCCATATAAATGGAGGGGGTGCCGCGTAGGGTGAGGATTAAGGTGGCTAAGAGCTTGGCCGATTGGACTCGGTACTCCCCATCGTTGCCCCAGCGGGAGACCATGCGGGAGAAATCATGATTATCTAAGAAAGGACTGACCCAGCCTTGCTCGCCCAGCGCTTGATGCCAGTTGTTGAAGACTTGTTTAAATTCGTTAAAATCCCAGCCTACGTAGTCGTATTTATCGACGCCCCAGT
>JBCCRH010000274.1:0-8457 GCA_039208045.1 Bacteroidota bacterium | reverse complement strand
TTGCCCAAACAACTACGGCCAGAGCCTGCCACGGTACTTAAAGGGCGACTGCTTGGAGAAGTCGTTCCAGCAGAAGTAGCTATCGCCATTAGTTCGGTAGGTGAAGAAGAGCGGCCAAGAACAATTACGGTAGCAGCAGATGGAACCTATCAGGCGATTATTCCCCAAGGAATCGACCTTAGCCTTTCGGCAAATGCTGAGGGCTTTTTCTCGGAAAGTAATAGCATTGCACTAAGTGGAGATATACTGGAGGAGCTAGACTACGATCCATCTATGCTGACGGCTTCACTGGAGCAAGATGAGACTTATTTGAAGCGAAATGAAGAGATTCAATTGCTACAGCTAAAGCTATCCAGCCTAAATGATAATTTGGAAGCCGTGCAGCAAGAACGGGCCGCCTACCAAGAGCAGATTGCCAAAGAACGTGCTCAGTTTGAAGCAGCTGGCGGCGTATTGCCACGCATTAGCGATCCAGAACTAGATGCATTGGCACATCAGTATCATAACTATTTATACAATAAGGAAGAAAAAGAAAGCTTCCAGGCAGAGACCACGAAGGTCGAGTATTTGAATGATACCATTGTACCACCAAACGAGACTAAACAAGCGGTGCATGATGATGATGAGTTAGAACAATTGCGCAAGCGCTTCCAAGCATACAGAGATCAAAAAACAGATGCCGAACCATTCGTATGGGATCAGCCTGCTAGTTATGAGCAAGTGTCGTCCATTCCAGAACCATCTGCACAGCAGACTATAAAGGGGGTATCAACTAATAATCAAGCAGCAAGTAAGGGTAATGAACAGCAGCTGAAGGAGGAGTTGGCACAAGGGTTTAATAGGAATAAGGATCGGACATCTGCCAAAGAAGACTGGGAAAAAGACCTAGAAGAAGAATTGGTAAAGCCTTTAGAGGTGGTAGATCAAAAATATGAGCTGATTCAAAAAGATGTAGAGGCTGTTCGGGAAGAGCTCGACCAAAAAATTCAGCAGCAGATTGAAATGGAACAAGGTTTGGGGCTTCCAACCACTACTACTCCGCCTCTTTTGATGGATACTACCTATAATAAGATCACTCCTAAGCAGTCTATTGAAAAAAATATTGAACTGCGGCCGGTAGCAGTAGGTGAAGTGATTACGATTAATACGATCTTTTTTAAGCCAAACACTGCTGAGGTCAAGACTATTTCTGCTACTGAAGTGACACGCTTGGCAGCATTTTTACAAACCAACCCTACCCTAATCGTTGAGATAGGGGTACACACTAATGGCTGGGTGAGTCACTATCAAGCAATGAAATTATCTAATCAGCGTGCCCAGGCTTTAGTACAAATGCTGGTAGAAAAAGGGATCGCATCAGAGCGATTACAAGCCAAGGGGTATGGCAAGTCTAAGCCTATTGCAGACAATGAAACGATAGAAGGGCGACGAGCCAACCAGCGTGTTGAGCTGACGATTTTAGCGCGTTGATCGCGATATATGTTTAGTTTTGCAGTCTTGTGTAAATTTAAATTCGTCTATGGAGTTTGTGTCAGAGGATATTATCGAGCAAAGTAGTACAAAGCTAGAGGCTGATGAATTGGCTTACGCCAATGCAGTGGAAGACTTTAAGACTATCCAGCCTATCGTATTTACTTACCTATTTGCAGAGGGCTTTGAATTATTGACTGCTGAAGAAGAAGCTTTACTGCGATTTATGGCCCTCGTGATCTGGGATGCCGTAAATGAGCAGCACCCAACGCATCAATGGCGTATCATTACAGAGGAACAGATTGGGAAAGCAGAAGAACAAAATTGGGAAATCTTTAATGCGCAAAAAGGTTCCTTTCGCAAGAAGCTAGATATATTTTTTGAAGATACCCCGCAAGAGGATTTGCTTGCGTTCGTAGAGGATGCCTTGGCGGAGGATGAGGAAGAAGAAGAGGTGCTACTGACTTTAGAAGCGAGAGCTACCATCTTCATCTCTCTCAAAACATTGATTGACTGCTTGACCTAAGGTAGTAGTCGCATTTACGCTTTAGCTTCATCGCGGAGCATGCGGCGCAATATTTTTCCAACATTTGTCTTAGGAAGTTCCTTACGGAACTCCACTTGCTTAGGCACTTTATAGCCCGTCATATTTTCTCGGCAATAGGCGATGAGTTCATCCTTGGTTAGCGAGCTATCTTTCTTGACCACAAAGATTTTTACGACTTCCCCAGATTTCGCATGGGGTACCCCCACTGCTGCTACTTCTAAAACTTTAGGATGGCCTGCCACCACTTCTTCTACTTCATTAGGAAATACGTTGAAACCCGAAACGAGAATCATATCTTTTTTACGATCGACGATCCGGAAAAACCCATCTTCACTCATCGTACCGATATCCCCTGTTTTGAGCCAGCCATCTACAATTGTTTTGGCAGTAGCTTCTGGGCGGTTAAAATAGCCTTTCATCACTTGGGGCCCTTTCACTTGGATTTCTCCAACGCCTCCAGGCCCTTGTACACTACCAGCATCATCCACAATGCGCACATCGGTAGAAGGGATAGGGATGCCAATGGTACCAATTCGGCCGGTACCATCTAAAGGATTGGTAGAAACAACTGGCGAAGCTTCTGTCATACCATAGCCTTCACATAGGAAGCAGCCAGTTACTTTTTGCCACTTCTCAGCGACAGGGCGCTGCACGGCCATTCCTCCTCCTACTGTTACTTTTAGGGCACTAAAATCGAGCGAACTAAAGTCCTTATGATTGACTAAGGCATTGAAGAGGGTATTAACACCAGTCATCACAGTAATGGGATATTTCCTCATCGTACCAATTAGTGAATTCAGATCACGGGGATTGGTGATTAGAACAGAGTGTGCACCAATGTTCATCATCGTCAGGCAATTGACGGTAAAAGCAAAGATATGATAGAGTGGTAATGGACATAGCGCTACTTCCTTTTGCTCTTCAAAAAACGGATCCATCCAAGCCCAGTTCTGCTGCATGTTGGCAATCAAGTTCCGGTTGGTCAGCATAGCACCTTTGGCTACACCAGTTGTACCTCCTGTATATTGAAGGGCCACAACATCATCAGAAGAGCTTTTCAGGGGCTTTAGCGTAAATTTTTTGCCTTGAGCTAAAGCATCAGTAAAGTTGACGGTATTAGGAATATCGAATTTAGGTACCATGCGCTTGATGTTGCGCACCACAAAATTGACAATCAACTTTTTGGGGAAACCCAACATCTCACCTATGCTAGTAAGGATAACCGTATTAATTTCGGTATCCTTTAATATCTTTTGAAGGTTAGCCGCAAAATTTTCAGCAATGATGACCGCTTTCACTCCTGCATCGGTAAACTGGTGATGCATTTCGCGAGGCGTGTACAAGGGGTTGGTATTCACAATAATTAGCCCTGCGCGTAATGCACCAAACAGCGCGATTGGATACTGCAATAAATTGGGCATCATTAGCGCAATCTTATCGCCGGCCACTAGTCCTCTGGATTGTAAGTACGCCCCAAATTGAGCAGAATACTTGTCCACTTGTTCGTAGGTGAGGGTCTTATCCATGCACGTGAAGGCAGGTGCTTTCTTGTATTTTTTGAACGTTTCTTCTACCATAGCTACCAGCGTGGGGTAAGCGTCTGGGTTAATATTAGCAGGAATCCCTGTAGGGTAGTTTTTTAGCCAAGGGCGTTGTTCACTCATTTTTTGCTGAAATTTTGAGCCGTAATTTACAAATTATACGTTTAACAAGCACAGTATCAATATGTTTGTGCGGTCTTGCTTCATTTTTCTATCCGAAAAATCTTTCCTTATCTCTAGAATTAGTTGTACCTTTGCCCCGCAATTTTAAATCGTAAACCAAATGTTCACCTTTCGTGAGCACATTAAAACAGTAAGATGTTAGAAGACAACAACAAACTTGACGAAACAGAAGGTCAAGAACCAGTGGAACCACAACAGGAACCAGTTGCGCAAGAAGAAACTACACCAGCCCCTCAAGAGGAGAGCAAAGTGGAGGAACCAGTGGCGCAAGAAGAGCCTAAAGTAGAAGAGGCACCAGCTGCTCAGGAGGAGCCTAAAGCAGAAGAAACACCAGCTGCTCCCGAAGAACCAGCAGTGGAGGAGCCAGCAGCCGGAGTAGTTGCAGAGGCAGAAGAGCCAGTGGCAGCAACAGCTGATGCAGCAGACCCAACAAGTGAAACTACAGCTGACGATGAAGAAGAAGAAGTAGCTGATGAAGTACTTTTTGGTATTGGCCAAGAAGAAGAAACCGCACATGATGATTATAACTGGGGGGCAGGTAATAAAAACAGCCTACCTTATACAGAGACTGAAATTCAAGACTATTTGACTCAGTATGAGTCTACCTTGACTTCTGTCTTAGAAAACGAAATCGTTTCAGGTAAAGTGACTTCCATTCAGGATGGCGATGTCGTATTGGACATTAACTACAAGTCAGATGGTCTAGTGAGTTTATCTGAATTCCGCGATACACCAGATTTGACAATTGGCGATCATATTGATGTGTATGTTGAGCAGCAAGAAGATGCTAGAGGCCAGTTGGTGCTTTCTCGCAGAAAAGCTAAGCTGCTGCGCGCTTGGGAGCGTATTGTGGACTCTTACGATAATGGTACTGTAATCAAAGGCACCATCATTAGTAAGACCAAAGGTGGTTTGATTGTAGATGCAGGTGGACTAGAAACCTTCTTACCTGGTTCTCAAATTGATATTAAGCCGATTATCGACTACGATTCATACGTTGGTAAAACAATGGAGTTCAAGGTCGTGAAAATCAATGAAGCCATTAAGAATGCAGTGGTATCACATAAGGCATTGATCGAAAGCGACTTAGCAGAGCAGCGTGAAGCAATCATCGCGAGCTTAGAGCGTGGTCAGGTATTGGAAGGTTTGGTGAAAAACATCACCGACTTTGGTGCTTTCCTAGATTTGGGTGGCGTCGATGGTCTATTGTACATTACCGATATTTCTTGGGGTCGTATCAATCACCCATCAGAGATTTTGGAACTCAACCAGAAGATCAACGTGGTGGTACTCGATTTCGACGAGAACAAGAAGCGTATTTCTCTGGGCTTGAAGCAATTGCAGCCACACCCATGGGAAGTACTCGATGCAGAGGTGAAGGAAGGTTCCACCGTGAAAGGTCGCATTGTGAATATCGAAGATTATGGTGCGTTCTTGGAAATCATGCCTGGTGTAGAAGGTTTGATCCACGTATCAGAGGTGACTTGGAGCAACCAGCCTATCAACTCCAAAGAATACTTCCGACTCAACCAAGAATACGAAGCAAAGGTCGTTACTATCGATCGCGAAGATCGCAAGATGTCTCTCAGTATCAAGCAGCTTAGCAAAGATCCTTGGAGTGACATCGAAGTGCGCTTCCCAATCGGCAGCCGCCACTCTGGTGGCGTGAAGAACTTGACGCCTTATGGAGTATTCGTTGAGCTAGAAGAAGGTATCGGTGGTATGGTACACATCTCCGACTTATCTTGGACGAAGCGTTACTCCCACCCATCTGAGTTTACGAAAGTTGGGCAGGATATTGACATCGTCATCTTAGAGATTGATAAAGATAACCGCAAGCTATCGCTAGGTCATAAGCAATTGGAAGAAAACCCATGGGATACCTTCGAAAATGTCTTCCCAGTAGGTTCCTACCACGAAGCAACGATCTTGCGTCGTGATGATAGAGGAGCTATCGTACAATTGCCATATGGTTTGGAGGCCTTTGCGCCAATCAAGCACATCCGCAAGGAAGATGGCACAGTAGCTGATCCAGAAGAAGTATTGACGATAAAAGTAATCGAATTCAACCGTGATGATAAGCGTATCTTGGTTTCTCACTTGCGTTATCTAGACGACATCCGCCGTGAGGCAGATGAGAAGGTGAGAGCAGAGCGTGACACACAACGTCGTCAGACTCGTGCTGCCGTGAAGAAAACCCAGTCTAATGTAGAGAAATCTACACTTGGTGATTTGGATGTATTCTCACAATTGAAAGAGCAGTTGAAAGACGAAGACGATAAGTAAACGATACTATACGATTTGAAAAGCTTGTTGTCCCGGCAGCCCTTTGGGCGCCGGGACATTTTTTTTTGGCCCGATTTAATTTTTTACGTTTTTTTGTAGAGAAATTATTTTTAAACGCGCTAAACTATTTACTGATGAATTTTAAATTATCATTGTTATTAATTTTTTTTACTCCCTGTTTGATGGGTCAAACCTTCACAGAAATTCTAAGGCCAGCTCCATTTACAAATATCAGAGAAGGAGCTACTGCTTTCGCAGATGTAGATGGGGATAATGATCTAGATGTGCTCATTTCTGGTAATTTATCTCCTTTTAATCCATCAATTAAGCTTTATTTAAATGATGGAGAAGGACGATTTACTGAAGCTATGGGTACCTCTTTTGAAGCTGTCTATTTTTGTGCGATTGAATTCTTTGATATGGATGGGGATGATGACCCAGATGTATTAATCAGTGGTCAAAGTAGTACTACATCTAATATTTCTAAACTTTATGTTAATGATGGAACAGGAAATTTCACGGAAATATTTGATACCCCTTTTGAACCTGTTACGGATAGTGCTATTGCTTCCGCAGATATAGACGGTGATGATGATATCGATATTTTACTATCTGGAAATGGTTCATCAGGGACAATTTCTAAGCTGTATTTGAATGACGGCCTCGGGAATTTTGTGGAAAGTACTGAGACCCCCTTTGTTGGAGTGAAAGAAAACTCTATTGCCTTCGCAGATGTAGATGGAGATAATGATCAAGATGTGCTCATTACAGGGCAAGACATGACAAGTACCCAGCACTCAAAATTATATATCAATGATGGTAATGGCGTATTTACAGAGGTAATCAATGCTCCTTTTGAACCTGTACGACTAGGATCTATTGCTTTTGCAGATATTGATAGAGATAATGATCAAGATGTACTCATTACAGGATTAAATAATTCTGGAGATCGGATTGCTAAGTTATACTCCAATAATGGCTCTGGTACCTTTACGGAGGTAATAGATACAGATTTGGAGCCGGTAAGAAGTGGTGATGTAGGCTTTGGAGATATTGATGGGGACAATGACTACGACTTGATCATTACAGGTTCGCCTTCTTTCGTTATGGGAAGTAGTGTCACTAAGTTATATGTTAATGATGGAGAGGGGGCTTTTACGGAAGTATTGGAATCCCCACTGGTAGATGTAAATTTAGGAACTGTCGTTTTTGCGGATGTTAACAGTGATAACAATACTGATATATTAATAACGGGATTAGATAAAGATTTTAATTCAACAACGAATTTATATACCAATGTAGGCTCGGGAAAATTCATTAAAATAGGTGTCTTAGAAGGCATTTATTTTGGTTCAATCACTTTCTCAGATGTGGATGGGGACAACGATCAAGATTTAGTTATTACTGGAAGAGATAAAGAAGATAGCCCAATAGCTAAGTTGTACCTTAATAATGGTAATGGGATATTTTCTGAACGTGTTGACACTCCATTTGATGGTGTTGAGTTTAGTGATGTAGCCTTTGGAGATATAGATGGTGATGGAGATCAAGATATATTGATTATTGGACAAAAGGATACACTTCCAAGTAGTTATGTAACGAAATTATATAAAAATGGGGGTGAAGGCGATTTTACGGAAGTTGAAGATATACCTTTTGAAGCGGTCACAGATGGTACTGTTGATTTTCAAGATTTCAATGGAGATAACTACCTTGATGTTTTAATAACTGGGGAGAGTAACACATCTAATCGTATTACTGAATTGTATATTAATGATGGAGAAGGCAATTTTACAGCATTACCTTTTACAAATCTTCCAGGGGTAGTCGCTAGTGCAGTTGCTTTTGCTGATGTCGATGGGGATAATGATCAGGACATCATGATTACTGGGATAAATAGCCAAGGAATATCCACCTCTGCATTATATTTTAACAATGGAATAGGAGTATTCCCTTCTGTATTGAGTAGCCCTTTTCCAAGTGTTTATTTGGGCTCAGTAGCCTTTGCTGATATCGACGGAGATGGTGATCAGGATCTTTTATTGAATGGAAGGAGAGGTTTTACTTCTGTCTCACAGTTATATAGGAATAATGGACTTGGAGCATTTACAGAGATAGAAAATACACCTTTCCCGCCTCTTTATTTGGGTGAAGGCGTTTTTACGGATATTGATAACGATGATGATCCTGATATACTTCTGGCAGGGACGATTCCGTTCAATAGAGTCGCAGATTTATACCTTAATGATGGAACAGGCGTTTTTACTAGAATAGAAGATACCCCTTTTGAAGGCGTTAATGGTAGTTCGATAGGGATTTCAGATCTTAATGGAGATAATTTTCCTGATGTACTTATTGCTGGATTTAATGGATTCAACCCTATTGCACAATTGTATGCTAATGATGGCATAACTTCTTCTAGTAATCAGA
>JBCCRH010000273.1:0-8462 GCA_039208045.1 Bacteroidota bacterium | reverse complement strand
TTTTTGTCCTTATTCTTGTTCGCCTTGGGAGCCATTCCTGCTTTTCTGGGCTACGCCCTGCACTACCTGCCCTTGCAGCTGGCTAAAGAGGCAGCGAGCAAGACCAAAAGTATCGAGTTCTACTCGCCGGTATGGTGGGCTACAGGCTCCATGTTTGGCCTCATTTATTACACGCTTGCGCTATTAATTGGATTGTCCCTCAACAGCCGACTGTACTACTCCTTATTGGTGCTCATGCCGTTGACTGGATATTTTGCACTACGCTACCACGATGCCTGGCAAGTCTTTAAAACCCAACGCGAGGCGGACTTACTGACCAAAGCAGAGTTAGCAGAGCTACGTCAACTACGCGATCAATTTAAGTCGAGCTTTTCCGCTGCCTCCTGATCGGGTAGCAGCTCACTGGGTAGCTGCCGATTGGCTTTCGCCCCCAGCGCTTTAATCTTTTCGGCTCGACCGATCAAGGTATCCCCAAACTTTTTGGAATTGACTAACTTATTCATTGCCTGCTGGTAGGACTGCTGACTCTGATCTAAGCGATGTCCAATAGCCTTCAAATCTTCCACAAAAGCACAAAATTTATCATATAGCAACCCACTCTGGCGAGCGATTTCCAGCACGCTCTTTTTCTGTTTTTCTTGCTTCCAAATAAAAGAAACGGTGCGCATAGTAGCCAGTAGGGTAGAGGTGCTAACAATAACGATATTCTTATCTAAGGCCTCTAAGAAGATTCGCTGATCGCCCTGCATCGCCACTGCAAAGGCTGGCTCAATGGGTATAAATAGCAGTAGATAATCCGGCGAGTGAATATCATACAATTGTTGATAGTTTTTGCTGGACAAATCTTTGAGGTGTTGGCGAATACTTTGTAAGTGATTTTTGAGATGGGTGGCTTGCTCTTCGCTAGTTTCTGCATGATGAAATTGCTCATAAGCCACCAGTGACACCTTGGAGTCGATAATAAGGTGCTTGCCTTCCGGCAGATGGATGATAAAGTCGGGGCGCTTAAGTTTACCTTGATCATCCTTGAAGGAAGCTTGGGTTTGGAAGTGGATGCCCTTCACGAGTCCCGCTTTTTCGAGGATGCGCTGGAGCTGTAGTTCCCCCCAGTCGCCTTGTGTTTTGTTGTCGCCTTTGAGGGCACTGGCCAGCTTATTGGCATCTTCACTTAGCTGGTGATTGAGGTGGCGCAGCTGTTCAATTTCTTTTTTGAGTGAAATACGGTCGTGCGTTTCTTGCAGGAATCGCTTTTCCGTAAGCTCTTCAAATGTTTTAATTTTTTCCTTCAGGGGGTCTAGTAAGTGCTGGAGCTGCGTTTGGTTTTGAGCGGTAAATTTTTGACTTTTTTCGTCGAGCAAACGATTGGCAAGGTTTTCAAATTCAGTATGGAGCCGTTGTTGGAGATGTTCGAGGTTTTGTTGCTGCTGCGCTAGCTGCCCCTCTAAATTGACAATGATTTGGTCTTTGGTGGCCAAATTTTTAGTGAGTAGCTTGATCTCCTCATCCAGCTCGTGCTGATCTGCCTGCAATACATCCAAAGATGCTTGCAAGTGCTGGTAGAGTGTTTTTTCCACGTATTTCGCCTCTACTTCCGCCTTGGTAACCGTAGTAGCCTGCGCGCGCAGCCTAGCGATCAGCCACCCCAGCAGCAGCCCGATTAGTAGCCCCAAAAAGCTACCTAATAACAAAAGTGATAATTGCGCCGACAGCATTTCGATTCGTTTATCATCAAATACCTAAATAAGACGCATTTAAGTTACGTAATTGTAAGTAATTTAAGGAAGGAGAATTGATTTTTATCAGATTGATGATAGTTCTTTAGCGTTGGGATGAACTTACTAGCCGGTAACAAAAGTATTATTTAATACCCCATAGCGGATTGCAAATCCGCTGAGCACGTGCTAGGCTTTTTTCTTTAAAGCTAGGCCCGCGCTCAGTGGATTTGTAATCCGCGTGGCCCTAAAACTTATTTTTGTTACAGTATTATTTAATACCCCATAGGGGATTGCAAATCCGCTGAGCGCGTGCTAGGATATAGATAGGGAATAGTTTCCCTAAGTAAGTATATGTAAAGAATAGTGCCAAAAAGTATACACGAAAGAAGATAAGGCCATTTCATGTAAAGAAAATCGCCAAATCTTTACATGAAAGGTCTAATATTCCCTAAAACCTCATCATTTCTGTAGTGCATTCAACGCATTATCCTTCGATAGCGGAATAATATTTTTCAACATCGGCTCTCCCTTTAGTAATTCCTCTGGTTTCATGCCTAGTTCGATGGCTTGGTCATAGATTCTCTTTGCTTCAGCAATATCTTTTCTGCCAAGGGCAGCCTTAATACGGCTAATAAAGGCAGGTAGGCTGTTGGGATCGATTTCAAGCAGTCGGTTGGCTGTTTTTTCGGTGGTTTCGTAGTCACCAATCTTGGCGCTACTTTCTGCTAATTTTTTGAGGGCTTCCTTGTTATTGGGCGCACGTCTTAAGGTGCGCTTGGCAGCTTGTTGCTCTTGCACTTGTGCTTCTATCTTGGATGCCGTCTCTCGGAATCTTCCCCGAATGAATAAGTCGTCAGGTGCTTTCTCCTGCGCCGCTTTCAGGTCTTTTTGCGCTTCCGCTAAATGGTCGGTTTTAAGCAAGGAAACACCCCGAGCTGCCAGCGCATTCAAGTTAGTAGGATTCTTTTCAATGGAAACATCCAAATCGGCAATGGCAGAAGTATAATCTCCTTTGTTAAAATAGAGTAACCCTCTGTTGTTGCGCGCCAGGGCGTATTGAGGGTGTACTTTTAGGACTTCGTTATAGGCATCCATCGCACTATCGGGGGCAGCATGCTTCAGGTAACTGTCTGCCAGTATCATTCCTCTGGTCAGAATAGCGCTAGAATCAGTAGGGTGGTAATCTTCAAGCCAAGCAATAGCAGCATCGCTGCGATTGGTCATGTGAGCAATAATTCCTAAAATGAGGGCTTCAATTTCGCCTGTTACTTGCCCTTCTGTCGGAATGCTAGAGATGGTAGAAATGGTATCCACCAAGGAGTTGTCTTCTATTTCCAGCTTTGTGAATTTTAAGAACTCACCAATATCTAAGAACTTAAATCGCGTGCGCGTAATCACTTGGTCGCCCGCTTGCTCTGTAGTACCCCAGATGACCAGCCGAGTATTCTTACAATTATCAGCGATGGCTTTTGCAGCATTGGCCGTTTTAGGATAGCTGGGGTCGTTGACATCAATCGGAAGTATTTTGGGACTGATCTTAATGTTCTCTTCATCACTCAGCACCCCCAAGCGCTCCTGTATGCCCTTATGTACGTTTAAAAAGTTACCATCAAAAGGTCGAAAAGGGAGAATCATGATATTGAAAATCGACTCCATCTCGTAGCTAGGGCAGTCATTCTGCTGTACTTGATCTGGTGGAATAGTCGGTTCTGTATTTTCGTTTAAGGTGCGATAGAGAACGATCGCAACCACCACCAAAATCATCATTCCTAGTATAGCGTATAGGCTTCTTCTGTTGCTACTTTGAGCACGTTCCGCAGGCGTCACCTCAATATCGTCCAGCAAAATAAGGATTTGATTGATGCTCTGATTGTAGCTGCGCTTGGCTTCATCCGAAGAAAGAATACCCAAGGAAGCGTCCCTATTGGTCTTATTATATTGTGCCTGAATTTGTACTAAAGTGTCCTTTGCTCCAGCAAATTTAGCTGGCTGAGTAGCAAAAAAGCGCTCTAGTTCTAAGAAAGCCTCCTCTAGTTCTGCCGATTTGATGTGCTTTCTGACCGCCGCGATGACTGTTTTTACATCCATACCATTGGTTTGAGGGCCACTACGCTTTACATTAAATAATGAATATAGGGGTTTTCATGTATATTTTGTAGTTGGATGTATCTACAACGCATGGGGTTTAATGCCACATTGCATAGCATCTACTAAAACCTACTCCAAATCGACCAAAAATATGTAATTGTCGGCTATACTTCCTGTTTTCCGAGTTCTACTGCTCTATTTAGGGCAGCAATAGCTCCCGTGATGATGTCATCGTGTACCGCATTATCGCGGTAGGCTTTGAGGGCAGCCTCCGTGGTACCTCCTTTGGAGCATACTTTTTCAATCCACTCTTCGCAGGAGAAGTCTGCTTTGTTATACAAATCGATAGCCCCTCTAAACGTTTGACTTACCAATAGCTCTGCCTCGGATGGCGTAAATCCCATTTTACTGGCTGCCGTCATCATGGCATTCATAAAAAACCATACATAAGCAGGGCCACTTCCAGAAATAGCTGTCGCTGAATCAATAGCAGATTCTTGCTCCACGTATACTGTTTTTCCAGTGGTATTCAACAGGTTTTGCACCATCACTAATTCAATTCTCGTGACGGCATCGGAAGAAGTGAAAGCCGTCATCCCCATCCCAATTTGTGCCCGCAAGTTGGGCATCGCCCGAATGATCTTAGTGGCTCCCACTCCTTGAGCGATCGTTTCCATTTTTACCCCCGCCATAATAGACAGGAAGACCTGCTGAGGATCCACCAATGGCTGAATAGCAGCGAATAGCTTGGGGGTGTCTTGTGGCTTTACAGCCAAAATAATGAGGTCTGCTTTTTTGATACACCTTTCGGGCGTACCAAATACCTTACCGATGTCTTGCTGTGCAAGTAGCTCTGCTTTTTCTGGCGATTTTTCCAAAATCATCATCGCCTCCTTGCTTGTGATATGGGAACGCAAAAAGCTTTTGGCATAGGTTAGTCCCATGTTTCCACCACCAATAATTAGAATATTCATACGTCAATTTTAGATTTGTTCCGCTAGTCATGAATGAGCGAAAGCGCAGCAAATTTTACCTTGGGCAAGGCAAAAAACGTAGGCGACCCCGATAGCTATCGGGGAGCATCGGCGAGGCTTTTTAACGAAGCACAGGGTAAAATTTGCCGCTTGCAGCCATTTGATGACTAGCGGAACAAATCTTTTAAGAATGTCGGTAGGGCTGTGAGGCGCAAAAGTAAGGGCTATTTGTAAGTTTCCAAACAATAGTGTAATTGAAAGCTAGCTTTAACACCCGATTTGTGGTAAGATTCAGATACTTCATTTATTTTTATCAGAGATTTTCTATAGCGTTCCCTGATTTACAGACCATTATGAATATAGAGCGAGAATTACGCCATAAGCAGTTTAAGACTGAATTCCAGAAAGCACATATCAATATTTTATATTCTGCCTCCTGCCTAAGCGCCAAAGCTACGGCGGTGCTGAAGCCTTACAATCTCTCTTGGCAGCAGTTCAATATCATGCGTATTCTGAAAGGGATACATCCAAAACCTGCTACCATCAAGCAGCTCACCTTACGGATGATCGATAAAATGTCGAACGCCTCATGACTCGTGGAAAAACTCCATGCTAAAGGCTTGGTGCAGCGCAAAACTAGCGTAGAAGATAGGCGGCAGTTGAACGTACAGCTCACCCAAAATGGCCAAAAACTCCTAGAAGAAGTCTCCAAAGTAATGTCGGCAACCTTCGAATACCAATTAGGTGATTTATCGCCCACCGAAGCAGCCCAACTCAATGCGTTGCTCAATAAAATGCGTCAGTCAGAGTAATCAAATGTTAAAATTTGATGTTTAAACATTAATTGTTTAAACTTTAATTTGCCTTTCCTGTTCTCTTCATGTTTTGAACATCTAATGACATAATAACTAAAACAAAAGATTATGAAGAAGGCATTTGGACTTTTACTATTGGCAGCGGCTATGACGCTTGCATTCACTACCGCAGTAGAAACGGTTAAAGTAGACACTACAAAAAGTACAGTAGCATGGAAAGCATACAAAGTAACAGGTGAGCACTCAGGTACCGTAAACATCAAGAATGGTGAACTAATGATGGAAGGTGGTGCTTTAGTAGGTGGTTCATTCGAAATGGATATGGGAACCATCCTAGTGACAGATTTGAAGGGTAAAATGAAAGAAAGATTGGAAGGGCACTTAAATTCTCCAGATTTTTTCTCTGTAGAAGAATTCCCATCGGCTTCTTTCAAAATTACCAAGGTAGCTCCTCGCGGTACTCCGGGCGATTATAAAGTAGTAGGAGATTTAACCATCAAAGGAATTACGAAGGAAGTAAAATTCAACACTAGTGTAAAAGAAGAGGAAGGCGCTATGGTAGCAACTGCTGCTATTCAGGTTGATCGCTCTGATTTCAATGTACGTTATGGTTCAGGTTCGTTCTTCGAAAATTTGGGCGACAAAACCATTTATGATGAATTTGATTTGACAGTTACACTAGTTAGTGCCAACTAATTTTGAACCTTCAAAGAAAAAATTTGTATTTTTGTTAAGAAGACAATAATTCCGTCCTCAGGATGGATGTAAGATACAGTTTAGAGAGAGCGCGTTTTTAAAGGGTAGCACTTTTTTTTGGCTACCCTTTTTTTATGTTCATTTTCGAGAAAACTTGCATTCAGTCTCCATTGTAAATAACTGTCTATTAAGGCTTTACCTTCTTTACTCCGGGTTGGGTGATCTCAAAATCCTCCGCTTCTTTGGCACGCTTAACAATCTCCCTTACGTCCTCTAATAGCTGCTTAGCATCATACACAATACCATCTTTCACGGTATAGCTGACACCACCTACTCGCTCTATCTCATCTTTCTCATTTAGCTTGATTGCCCCCGTTCCATACAGCACTTTTAGGTTAACAAGCGGGTTTTCATCCAAAATAACGAAATCAGCATATTTGCCCACTTGAACACTCCCGATCATATCATCCGCACCCAGCGCTTCTGCTCCATTTAGCGTAGCCGAGCGAATCACTTCTAGCGGGTGAAAGCCTGCCTCCCGCAACAATTCTAGCTCGCGCACATAAGCAAAGCCATACAATTGAAAGATAAATCCAGAGTCGGAACCAGCCGTTACTCTGCCGCCTCGATTTTTATAGGTATTAATAAACGTCATCCACAAATTATAATTTTCGCGCCAAGCGACTTCTTGTTCGGTTCCCCAAAAATGCCAGTACGAGCCGTGAGAAATCTTACTTGGCATATAAAAACGCCACAAAGAAGGTATAGTATATTCCTCATGCCACTCTGCACGCCTTGCCCGCATCAAATCGCGGCTCGCCTCATAAATATTAAAAGTAGGATCGAGTGTGAAATCTAATGCCAAAAGCTCATCCATCACTTCGTTCCAATGTTCACTAAACGGCTTGGCGGCCTGTTTCCATAAGCGTCCTGCCTCTTCAAATCGATTTTGCTCATTCTGGTAATTATAATTCAATGGATAGTTCTGCACCGTACGATCTTCAAATAGCGCTTCTGGTAGTCCATACCAATGCTCCATGGTGGTTAGTCCAGCTTTCGCCGAATTGACTACATTCCAGCGAGCAACATCCATCTGTGCATGGTGGCAAGCAGAGCGCAGTCCTATTTTCTTATTCTCCTCCAGCGCTGCGGCCATTATTTCGGGTGGTGCCCCAAAAAACTTAATACCATCAGCCCCTCTCTCTGCATTTTTTCGCACCCACGCTCGCGCTTCTTCTGGGGAGTTCACCCCTTCTTTCTCACCTTGCCCAAATACCGTATAGGCAAAGATGCGGGGTGCTGTTATCTCATTTGCAGCGCTTTTGGCTTTGTGCTCTAGCACCCAGTCTAGCCCATTCCCACAAGAAGGGTCTCTAATCGTCGTAATCCCATGCCCCATCCATAGCTTAAATACATATTCGGCATCCGCCCCTTGCGACTTTCCTCCAATATGGCCGTGCATATCCACAAAACCGGGGAGGAGGTACATGCCTTCACAGTCTAGCTCTTTCCCTCCTTTCTTCAGCTTCGGCCGGTTCTCTGGATCAATAGGTACGCCAGGGTACCCCACTACTTTAATCTGCTTGATAATATTATTTTCTACTACCACGTCAATTGGCCCACGCGGGGGCGCCCCATCGCCATTAATAAGCGTAATACCTCGTATGATGAGTTGTGGGTATGGGCCATCGCCTCGGGCGCGCTCGGGCGCCTTTTCCACTTGCGTAAACGCGGGCAGGCATAGGGGAAATAGACATAAAATCAGGTAGAGTTTTTTCATATTTAGTTAAGTTGTTTTTGTTGATTGCTTTGCTTGCGTGCGCGTGGGGGCTGGGCTTTTTTAAACCACATAAGGCACTTGAGGGGCACCTAAGGGTTGGGACGGGATTGGGGACTGTACACTAAACTTTCCCTTCGTCCCCCTTCCTCCTCTCCTCCGTCCTCCAACCTCCTCAACCCCCAACCTCCTCAACCCCCAACCTCCTCAACCCCCAACCTCCTCAACCCCCAAACCCCTCAACCCTCAAACCACCCCCTCCCCTACCTCCTACACCCACACTGCGCAGGCATCAGACCCTCGCTACCTGAATGTTGGACGGGCGCCTTTGTTGGCGACCGCTAGCGGCACTGATGTGGTTGTTTGGCGTAAAAAACGCGATGCTGACGACGGTTGG
>JBCCRH010000272.1:0-8464 GCA_039208045.1 Bacteroidota bacterium | reverse complement strand
TTAGACCTACTCAAGTAGACACCTACTAAGATGAGAAACATACCTAAAAAGTGTAAGATGGTAATCGACTCACCATCTACTAAACCCCAACCGACCGCCACAGCGGGCACCAAGTAGCTCACCATAGAAGAAAACAAGGGCGTTGTCATCTGAATAAGCTTAAAGAAAATAACACTGGCTAGTACCGTAGAGGCTAGCGCCAGAATCACAATATAGCCCACCGCTTCCCAGGCATTTTCGTCCGTCTCTAAGACAGTGGTAAAGTCAGTAGTAAAGAGCATTATTGTAGCCGGGATTCCAACCATAATAAAAGAAACGGCACTGATGGTAAGCGAAGAAGTATTTTGAAAAAAGTAGCCCACCACATTGGAGCTGGTGGCATAACAAAAGCAGGCCAGTAGCACAAACAGGCTGTACCATAAATTGCCCTGTAGCCCCACTTCATTCCCCAATAAAATCAGACATGCAGCTCCTCCTAAACCCAGGAGTACTCCCAGTAGCTTATTGCGGGCAAAGCGATTTTTAAAAAACAGTAAGCCCAAAATTAGGGTAAATAGAGGGGTCAAGGAATTTAAAATACCTGCTATAGAACTGCTAATTTCCGTTTGCGCAAGCGGAAACAACAAAGAAGGGATAGCCGTACCCGTAAGTCCTACCAGTAAAAAGTAAGGCCATTTTGACCAATCGATCTTTTTCCAAATGAAAAAGAGAAAAGGGGTGAACGCCAAAGCAGAAACCATCAAACGCAGGTAGCCTACTTGATAAGGAGAGAAAACAGCTACTCCTTTCTTAATCAGAATGTAGGAGGTACCCCAAATGAGGCTCAGGAAGACCAAGATGAGGTAGGCTTGGACACGCGTGGAGGGTAAGCGTAGCTTTTTTTGTGTTTGCATGTTCATACCTGTCCCTAACGTGCCAATGGGGAGAAAGTTTTAGCGCTAGCTCGCCAGTACACTCGCTTGCTGTGCAGCCTTCACGCCAGGTGCAGGGAGGATAATCTTAAAGACCGTCCCTCGTGGTTTATTATCTGCTACTGTAATCTGTCCCTTGTGGGCCTTCACAATCTCTGCAACGATGTAGAGGCCTAAGCCAGTACCCTTTGTTTTACGGGTATCTTCGTTACCTACGCGATAGAATTTTTCGAATATTTTGGACTTATCTCGATCGGAGATGCCAATACCATCATCTGCTACTGTTATGAGGACTTTCCCGTTTTTAGCCTTCATATGCACATCGATAGTAGGATTTTCGGTGCCGTACTTCACGGCATTTTCAATCAGATTATTAGCTACCGAGGTCAAGCCGTTTTGATCTCCCTTTATGATAGGTGATAGTGAATCATCGTATATCCAGCTGATGGTAGCTTTGGGGTGTTTATACTGCTGCCGTTCGACAATAGTAGCCAACAAATCAGCCAAGTTGAGTGGTTCCATATTAGGCTGGTAGGCTGTCTCAAAGCGTGCCGATAGGAGCAGATCGTTGACAAGCATGTTGAGGCGTTCCGTTTCGATAAGGCCATTTCTAGTCAGTCGCTCGACAAGTTCTTTTTTAAGTTGCCTCTTTTGTAAGGTTTCGAGGACTAAGTGGATGGAGGCAAGGGGGGACTTGAGCTCATGTGTAATAGAAAGAAGAAAGTTGCGCCGCTGCAAGGCCGAATTAACTTCCTTGTTATAGCCCCTATTGATGAGCCAAATTCCAATAACCAGAATGATGATAAACACCAAGGCTTCTCCCATAATCATCCACTCCTGTTGCTTATAGTGTTTTTCGAGATCGATATAGGGGGCCGATTGGAAAAAAGCTTGGTCATCATTGACAGCTCCATCGGCAATCATCAAGATGCGAAGTTTGTCGCGCTTGGCAGCAAACGCATCTCTATTTTTGGTAAATAGTAATACCGACCACCAAGCACACGCTAGTAGCATATAAAAAATTACAACATAAGAAAGGAGCCGGAGGCGTCTGTTTTGTACCATGTTTGATTCTTGTTCAGTCCATTACCTTATCCAGGAGAGGTAATTACTACTGTTTATTACGTGAAACTCCCTATTGTCATAGGCTTGCTGCCAAGCTACGGGCTCTTTAGCCTTTTTTCTAGGGTTCCACTTAAATTCGTAGGCAAATAGCTTACCTTCTCTCTCCTCCACCCAGTCAATTTCTTGTTGGTCATAAGTGCGCCAAAAATAGTTGTAAACCAGCATTCGGTTATACCGCTGAAACTTCATTCGCTCACTAATTACATAGTTTTCCCAAAGTAAGCCAATATCATCTCTAAGATCGACAGGATTTAAATTACCTACAAGAATATTTCGTAATCCATTATCATAAAAATACCATTTTTTTCCTTTAACAATCTCCTTTCGCAAATTGCGACTGAAGGCCCCAACAGAGTGGATAACATAGACTTTTGATAACAGATCAAGATATTTTTCAACGGTATTTTTGCTGATCCCCAACTTTTTTCCAAGCTCTGTGTAGGAAACTTCACTACCAACTTGAAAAGCAATTAATCGAAGTAGATTCAGTATTTTATCAGAGTTTCTTACATTTTCATAGGCCAGAATATCCTTAAGGAGGTAGGCATCCACCAAATCTTGTAAATAGTCCCTCTTATCTTCCCTCTCGGGCAGCTGCAATAATTCTGGATAGTTACCATATATTAAGCGCTCTTTCAGATTGGCTGCTTTCTGAATCGTATCTTCTATCTGATCAAACTCTGTTTCTGCCAATGTAAAAAGGTTGAAACTTTTTCTTCGGCCCGTCAACGGTTCGCCAGTGTATTTGTCAATATCAAATGCAGAAGAACCAGTTACTAAAATACGCAGCCCCTCCACCTCGTCGACCAGTAGCTTCAGAATCTGGCCAACTTCAGGAATTTTCTGAGCTTCATCAATAATAAGTACGCTGCTATTTCCGAGTAGGTTGAGATAGTTTTGCTTACTTCTATATGCTAGCTGATTTCGGGTGTCCATGTCCTCTCCATTGAGCAAGAGAAAGGGGGCATTCAAGCGCTTTATGATTTGGTTAATCAGCACCGTTTTCCCAACTCTGCGCGGCCCCAGGAGGATAACGACTTTGTTGGGAACCAGGCTTTTCAGTACTTGATCCTCGATGGCTCGTTTTAGTAGCATAGCATCTGTTTTGACTAAATTTAGCTAAATTTAGTCAGTTTGTTGACCATATTTAGCTAAATTTAGTCAATAAGGCTTGTTTCTACTCGAATACTACATCCATAGCAGCGCACATTTTTTCTGCCGCTTCCGCTAAATCATCAGGCGTGTGGGCCGCAGAAACGAAGCCTACTTCGTAGCCAGAAGGGCCTAGGTAAACTCCATTCTGGAGCAGCTCGTGATGCAGTATTTTGAATTTTTCCATACTGGCAGGATTAATCTGATCTGCCCGCTTGATCCGATCATTTGCGAAAGCAACCCAAAAGATAGAACCAATTTGCTGGATGGATACTTCGTAGCCTTTTACGTCGCAATAACCCTGTACTTTTTGTATAAACTGCCGTGTTTTCTGCTCCATCTGCTCGTAAAAGCCAGGTTCTAGCAGTTGGGATAAAGCAGCATAGCCTGCTGCCATGGCTACTGGGTTGGCAGAAAGCGTACCCGCTTGGTACACTCCTCCATCAGGAGCTACATGACCCATGATTTCATGGCTGGCCGCATAGGCACCCACAGGCATTCCACCCCCAATAATTTTACCATAAGTAATGATATCAGGCTGAACATTGTAATAGCCCGCTGCGCCCTCAAAACCTACTCTAAAGCCAGAAATCACTTCATCAAAGATGAGCAATACACCGTATTTATAGCATTTAATGCGTAAGCACTCCAAAAAAGAGCGGTCTTGTAAGAGTAGCCCATTATTTGCAGGTACTGGCTCTACGATGATGCAAGCGATATCATCGGCATGTTCTTGGAGCGTTTTGTCGAGCAAGTCGCGATCATCGAGCGGCAGCACTAAGGTTTCCTGCACAAAAGAAGGGGGGATACCTGCGGAGGTGCTTTCGCCAAAGGTAGCTAGGCCAGAGCCTGCCTTCACCAAAAGGGAGTCGACATGGCCGTGGTAGCAGCCTTCAAATTTGATCACTTTGCTTTTACCCGTCACGCCTCTTGCTAAGCGGATGGCTGACATAACGGCCTCAGTACCAGAGCTGACAAAGCGGATTTTATCGATATAGCGATTATTATCTAATATAAGTTTGCCCAGCTGATTACCCAAGCGATTAGGAGTTCCAAAAGACGTCCCTTTCTGTACGGTAGCCATCACCAGCTCTCGAATTTTAGCATTATTATGGCCTAAAATAAGCGGCCCCCAAGAGCAGCAAAAATCAATATAGGTATTATCATCTTCATCGGTAATACGGCAGCCATCGCCTTGCTTAATAAATAGGGGAGGGCCAGAAACGGATTTGAACGCACGTACCGGTGAGTTAACCCCACCAGGGAAGTAGTGCTTTGCTTCATCAAATAGCTGAGCCGATTGGCTTCGATTTATGATATTAGTTACTTGCATATTACTGTACATTACAACTCGGAGTCGTGTGCTCCGCAGCTTCAAAAGTCTTTTAACTATTTTTAAAATTGATCAAATGCAAAAATACCAAAAATCAAAAGTCAAGATGTCAATCACCCGTAAAAGGTAGTGGGGAGAAGCCTAGCGCGGATATAGACACGGTATTTCCCAAAAAAAATATACCTTTATAATAAAGATTTCTACACATGCAGATGGATGTCGGCGCACAAATCGTTCGCTTACTTTTCGACCAAGATAAAGTTGCCATTCCTGGCTTAGGCGTATTGGAAGCCCAATACAAAGAAGCAGGTATTGACCATATTGAGGGAACCCTGAGCCCGCCTTCTAAATCCATCTCCTTCAATCAGCAGCAAACCATTAATGATGGCTTACTCACCAAACAAGTGCAACAAGCCTATCAAGTAGGAGTAAAAGATGCAGAGGATGCGGTACAAGCTTTTGTGACGGGCGTAAAAAACAAGCTCGACCAACGCGATATTGTCGAAATTGACCAGCTGGGGCGCTTGTATGTCGATTATGAGGGCACTATTAAGTTGCTACCGGATAAGATCAATTTCAATACAGAAGTGTACGGACTTCCTACCCTGAAAT
Source organism: Bacteroidota bacterium (assembly GCA_039208045.1). Taxonomy (GTDB): domain Bacteria; phylum Bacteroidota; class Bacteroidia; order Chitinophagales; family Saprospiraceae; genus JBCCRH01. Next base: position 3,331 of record JBCCRH010000272.1, on the reverse strand, counting down.
TTGAGCCGATCAGTAGAGTTAATATCCCCTATGCCGTCGACGAACCCCCTGCATCAGGAGCAGAGCAGGATGTAGTGACTGAAAATATTTCGAACTGGTTTCAGCGCTTACTACCCGTTATTGGGGTGCTCACCTTAGCTATTATTGCACTCGGCGTTTATCTGATCTTCTTTTATGAGCCTACTGAATCCCAACCCACAGCGGCCAATCCTTCAGACCGCGTAAACATCTCACCCGCTGAAGTGACCCCAGAGGCTTCCACTACCCCTGCTGAAGCCCCCTCCGCCACCGAAGATCAAGAAGATGCTTCTACTGATGTGCAGGAAGATACTGTCGACGATACCGAAGGGGCAACCGTAAATCCCGATCAAGCTTATGCCATCGTGGCAGTAGGCCTGTTTGGCAAGCAGCGCAATGTGGAAAGAATGATCGAACGGATCTACAAAGCAGGCTATGAACCGTATACCCAAAAAGAAGGGAAAAACACAAGAGTAGGAGTAGTCATTACGTTTGAAGACGAAGCCGATTTTCAAGAACAACTCCGACAAATACGCAAAACATTCGATAAGAATTCAAAGGTACTGAAGAAGGTAGAGTGACGATAAGCCGAAATTTATATTTTTGCGCTATAAATTAAAGAATCTATGAAATCTTCTTACCCTCTTTTCTTTTTGCTGTTGCTCGCTATTGTTAGCTGGCAAGCCTGTGATAACGATAAAAATAACCCTGCTACGACTCCGACCGTCACTACCAATGAGCCAAAAGAAAAGGTAGAGCCTGCTAGGTCGACTCCATTAGCGCCTAAAGAGGGATTCAAAATTCAAAAAGGAGTATACATAGAGCGCCCTACTCCCGAAGCTCTAAAAGAAGAGAATCCCTACAACCTAGACAATAAGATTTTTCTGGAAAATCGATCATTTACGTACAGTTATGTGCATTATCGGCAGGATGGCACGCCAATATACTGCCGGTCCGTATATAGCTCTGGTAAAGGAGTACCTAGGGATAAAGCTTGGATTTACCAACCTGTTGATGAAGTGACCGACGAGACGATCACAAAAGTAAGGTTTAGCGTAGCAGAAGGCCTTGGCCGACGAGGCAATCTTTTAAAAAACAAAGATCGTACCTTTCTCGTTTATGAAAATCTGGCCTATACCGGAGATGTTAAGTTCAGAGCATTAGTTGGCATGGTGGAAAATAGTCAAAATGTATGGTTAATCCCTTTTCGCTCTCAGCTGTTTAATCTATTGCACTCTAGTCCCTATCCTTATGTCAGAGCCCCCATTGAGGTGGGCAATACGTGGGAGTGGGAAAACGAAGTGCACAATCGCTTCACCGATCCTCGTTGGGGAGAGTGGCAGGAGCCCGAAGCGATGAAATATACGTATGAGATTACAGAAAAAAAGCAAATCGATTCTAAGTTGGGACTGTTAGAATGTTTTGAAGTGAAAGCAACAGGTGGAGGACTTATTGGTAGAAGCAGCCTAGTAGCGTTATTCAACAAAGAATACGGCTTCATCCGGTTGAGCTTCCAAAACATTAACGGTACAGCAACGGTATTTGAATTGGAAGAAGTGAAAAACATGGAGCCACCAAAAAAAGGAGGAACAAATGGAAAATAGACTATTACATTATCAGATTCATCAATTGGATGATCAGGCAGACTGGATAGTATTTGTTCATGGTGCAGGGGGGAGTATTGCCACTTGGAAGTATCAAGTAGAGGCCTTCAAGCCTTATTTCAATTTGCTACTCCTCGATCTGCGCGATCATGGAAAATCTAAAAATATCGAGCCCGCCTATAAAAACTATGATTTTGACATCGTCTGCGATGATATTTTGGAGGTCATCGATCACCTTGGGTTGGAGAAAGCACACTTTATGTCGCTATCGCTAGGGAGTGTTATCCTGCAAAAGCTAGATGAAAAACGTCCAGAATTGATCGACCGGATGATTATGGCAGGTGGGGTATTTCGGGCTACCTTTCAGATCAAAGCCTTTGTGCACTCTGCAAAGTTCCTCAACTATTTCTTACCCTATCGAGCCATCTATAATCTATTTTCGTTCGTGGTATTGCCCAGGAAGAACCACCGTTTTAGCCGCCAGATTTTCCGGCAACAGTCCAAAAAGCTAACACCTAATGAATACCTGAAGTGGGTAGGGCTGTACAAAGATTTTTTCCGCCTCCTGAAAAATTTCTTTAATCGAGAACTACAGACCTTAAGCCTAGTGGTAATGGGCGAAGAAGATCACGTATTTTTTAAGGCCGCACAGAAGTTTGTGAACAAACACAGCCACATGGCCAGGATCGTCATCTTCGAAAAGTGTGGTCACATTTGTAATATCGAGCAGTACGACCGCTTCAACAAAGCAGCCTTGGCATTTCTGCGCTCTTAAGATCTATTTTGGGCACCTTTTCCCGCTGTCCGCTAAGAGCATGTCTGGACTTCGCTTTTCGAGCGAATGTAGTCAAATTCTGTTCTGAACAAGGCGCGATGCGGGAGCATAGCCTTAGCTACGCGACCAAAGAGCAACGCAGTGCAGGATAAAATTTGGCAAGTGCAGTCGAAAGGGTGAAGTCCAAACATGCTCTACAATTCGGCAGGGCAAAAAGCTATACTGCCATTCCCATGCTGCGCGTCTTCGCTCCAAGTCTTCGCTCAGCCACGCAGCATGGGGGCAGTCCCAAGCACTTACAAGCTAGCTTTTTGCCCTACCTCATACCGCTTCCATCAGGGGTGCGGCCCGGCGCTAGCCCTATTATCGTTTCACCACCTTAAAGTTCTGTAGCTGTCCTCCCTCCGCGCGCACTTGCAACACGTACAAGCCCGCAGGCAACGCACTAATATCAAGCGACGGACGAGTCAGGTTTTGCTCTTGCAAAATACGCTGCCCAAAACTATCAAATAACTGCACCGACACGGCTGATGTAGTCTGAATTTGAATTAGACCTGTCGTAGGATTAGGGAAAACGTCCACTAATTCCTGTGCTACAGCAGTCGTCGTATTCGTCACTTCATCTAAGCTAAAGCGATTGAAAAAATTCCAAATCTCTCGACTCGCATTGATATCCTGATTCGTTACATCAAAGGCAAAGGTAGCCCCCGGCCAGGTATGCGCTCCACCATTGACGCGCAAGAGCTGCACCTCCAAGCCATCTTCGCAATTTTGATAGGTAAATTTAGTGACGGTAGATTCATCATCGGGGTCAGTATCGGGCAATTCCTCTACGATGGGTTCGCTATCACAGCCATTATTGGTCTGCCAAAAAAGCATCACCGAATCAATAGAAACATTGATTCCTGGGCGGCCACCGTAGATAACGGTACTA
>JBCCRH010000271.1:0-8484 GCA_039208045.1 Bacteroidota bacterium | reverse complement strand
TCTAGAGGTGTATTGTTGCGGCCTTTGGGCAATGTGATTTATGTGCTGCCTCCTTACTGCATCACCAATGCACAATTGGAACAAGTATATGGCGTGATCGAAGAAGCACTAGAGCTGTTTGTCAACCAACAATTGCCGATGGAGCATGCCGAAGGTTGATATTGGCATTGTAGGGTGGGGGAGTGTATCGCCGCTAGGGAGCAGCCGAGAAGAGGTGATGCAAGCCTATCAAGATGGAAAGCCTCTTTTTACTAAAGATGATGAAGGAACTTGGGTAGGGGCATTAAGTAGGTCTGATCAAGAATTGCTTCACAGCTTGCGCCAGTCGAGTCGCCTATATCGTGCGCTAGATCAGACTACGCTAATGGCTATGTATGCTAGTCAGCAAGCAGTTACTTCCTGCCTTTCGGCAAATGAGACTGCTTTTGGTGTGAATATCGGTGCATCGCGCGGGGCCACAGGAGAGTGGGAGCAGCACTACGATACCTTCCGCGACTCGCCTTCAGAGCTATCTCCTCTAGCCTCCCCCTCTACCACCCTAGGAAATATCGCTTCTTGGACGGCCCATCACCTGGGGTCGAGTGGGGTAGTGCTTGAGCATTCTATCACCTGTAGTACTGGTTTACAAGCTTTCGCAAATGCCACTGTTTGGCTAGAATCCGGGCGCTACCAGCGCTTTTTGGCAGGTGGTGCCGAAGCGCCCCTCACTCCTTTCACTGTTGCTCAAATGCAAGCCTTGCGCGTTTACTCCAAAGAAGCAGGCGATTTTCCCTGCCAGTCCTTGCATTTAGCGAAAGCGAAAAATACTATGATCCTCGCTGAAGGCGCTGCTAGCTTTTGCCTAGAACGGAACCCTAAAAATGCCATCGCCTACATCCGAGGTATCGGCTATGGCCGCGAAGTTTTGGCATCAGCCACCTCCATCAAATCCAATGGCGCTTGCATTCAAGTTGCCATGCAGCAAGCCCTAGCAGAAGCTGAGCTGGATACGGTTGACGTCGTTATCGCCCATGCTCCCGGCACTATCAAAGGCGATCGCGCCGAGCTAAACGCTATCAAGACCGTATTCGACTTAGATCGAATTGCTATTACCTCCAATAAATGGCAGCTAGGGCATGCCCTGGGCGCATCGGGAAGCCTCAGTATCGAAATGGCCCTGCTCATGCTGCAAAACCAAGCTTTTTTCCCCAATCCCTGGATGAAAAGCACCCCCAAAGGCCCCGTCCGCACCATCCTCGTCAATGCCGTAGGCTTCGGCGGACAAGCCATTTCTATTCTCCTATCTGCTTAATTCATTTTATTTTTACTTTTACTCAGGCAAAATTTTCTTGCTATTTATAATTTTATTAAAAAGAGATTCTCTATTTTGGCGAAGTAAAATGCTCGGTGTGTATTACGCTTGATACAGAGCGGGTGGTTTGGCAAATTTAGTGGGTGCGGGTGCCAGCTTTGCGTAGAGCCTTAAATTTACCAAGCATTTTGGTTACTTTTTTGCGACTGAAAAAGTAACACGCCGTAGGCAAATGCTAAGAGAAAGCTTCGACCAAAAGTACTTGGCAAACTTACAGGCAATGCCTTCAAAAAAATAGTAATAAATGTTATTCCGCTTACTCATCGTTTTCGGCTGCGTTGTCGTGTTCATCAATGGCTGCAATAGCCTCATCTCGCAAGAGGTAGGCACTCACAAGCTGCGTACCTATCAGATGGCAGAGATAGCCGAAGAGGGGATAGGAGATGCTGATTTTGTAGAAATACAGCAAGCGTGGCAAACGGGCGAGTATGTGCATGTAGAAGCGGTCCGGCAATTTGATCGACCGATTTTGATCTACCCGGTGCAGACGCAGGAACAGATAAATAGCGGAGAAAAAGTAGCTAAATTGATTGCTTGGACCGAATTATTTGATGTAAACTGCCTGGATGATCAGAGTTGTTTGCCTCAGCAGGAGGTCACACTAAAGGGTATTACACGGGATATTCCAGCTGAGAAGAATCAATTACAGCAGCTGCTAGATAAAGGCTACACGCTCGATGAACAGCCTATCTTTATAGAAGTGGACAAAGCGCCACTCGAATGGTATTGGAATTTGGGAATGATGCTTGGTGCCTTAGCCTTGGGTGCTGGAATAGAAATTGTACATTTGAGGAAAACCCGAAAAAAACAATTGGAAGTGTAGCCATTCACGATTTGTTAACGAGAAAAAATCAAACTAATGAGTGCGGAGATTAAAACAGATTGGACCCTAAAGGAAATACTACAGGTATATCATACGCCTTTATTGGAACTGGTATATAGAGCTGCGACGGTGCATCGTCAGTTTCATAATCCGAATGAGGTGCAAATCAGTACTCTTTTATCTATCAAGACAGGAGGCTGCCCTGAAGACTGTGGCTATTGCCCTCAGGCAGCTCGCTATCATACGGGTGTTGAAAAAAATGACTTGCTTTCGGTTAAAGAAGTGCGGGCCGCAGCCTTTAGTGCTAAAGCTATGGGATCATCTCGATTGTGTATGGGAGCTGCTTGGCGCAATGTAAAAGATGATGCAGATTTTGATCATGTTATCGAATTGGTGAAGACGGTTAATAGCCTTGATATGGAGGTGTGCTGTACGCTAGGAATGCTCAGCGAGAGCCAGGCCAAACGGCTGGCTGATGCTGGACTCTATGCCTATAATCACAATCTGGATACTTCTGAAGATTACTATAAAGAAATTATTTCTACCAGAGGCTATGAAGATCGCTTGAAGACCTTGGATAATGTGCGGAAAGCTAACTTGACGGTATGCTCAGGTGGAATTATTGGGATGGGTGAAGCCGAGGAAGATCGCTGTAAAATGCTCTTAACACTAGCCTCGCTAGACCCGCAGCCAGAGTCGGTACCCATCAATGCCTTGGTGGCGGTAGAGGGAACCCCTATGGAAGAGCAAAAGCCGGTACCGATTTGGGAAATGGTACGCATGGTGGCCACCACTCGTATTGTGATGCCCAAATCTACAGTACGTTTGTCCGCAGGGCGGAAAACAATGAGCCAAGAAGGGCAAGCGCTCTGCTTCATGGCTGGTGCAGGCTCCATTTTTGCTGGCGACAAACTGCTTACCACTCCGAACCCAGAAGTATATGGTGACCTCAATATGTTCGATCAATTAGGCTTGACCCCAACAGATGCTTTTGCTAAGCACCCGCAGCCAAAAACGAAGGATGCACATACCATTGAGGAAGAGCTAAATGAAACCGTCAAATGGTCGCGCCCTGGGCACACCATAGAAGCCAATAAAAAATATACACAGCTGGCCAAGGAGAAGCGTCGCGCCTTGCGCAAGCAAGAAGAAATTAAGTAAACCAACACATCAAATCAGTTAAAAAATAAAATTCATGAGCCGTAAATCTATCGTTGCTGGAAATTGGAAAATGAACAAAACCTATCAAGAGGGGCGCGACCTTACGCGTGCGATTGTATCGGGTTTGCAACCTTCTGATGTAGGGGTGGTGCTGTGTACGCCATTTATCCATCTCAATAGTATGGGCAGTGCGATCAAAGATATATCCAATCTTTCTTTAGGTGCTCAAAATTGCCATCAGGCAGCAAGTGGGGCGTATACGGGGGAAACTTCGGCTACGATGCTAGCATCGGTAGGCGTGGAGTACGTCATTATTGGGCACTCTGAGCGGAGAGCGTATTTTCACGAAAGTGATGAATTATTGGCTAGCAAAGTGGATGCAGCCTTGGGGAGTGGCCTAAAACCGATCTTTTGTTGTGGAGAGCCGCTAGAAGTGCGCGAAGCAGATGGGCAAGAGGCCTTGGTGAGTAAGCAGGTAGAACAGGCTTTATTTCACCTCAGTACCGAAGAAATGGGACAAATCGTTATTGCATACGAACCCGTTTGGGCTATCGGTACGGGTAAAACGGCTAGCCCAGAGCAAGCGCAGGAAATGCACGCACACATCCGTAAGTTGGTAGCTGTCAAGTATGGGGCAGCTGTAGCAGATAATTTGACTATCCTGTATGGTGGTTCGGTCAAGCCGAAAAATGCAAAGGAGATTTTTGCGAAAGCAGATGTAGATGGCGGTTTGATTGGTGGAGCTTCGCTTAAGGCAGAAGATTTTTTGGCTATTGTAGAGAGCTTTCCTAAGCGCTAAAAGTAGCACCAAAAAGTATCACTTATTTGCCTAAATATTTTATTAAAGTTGCGCATTTTATGAACAATTTTTCTATTTTTGTTTAGATGTGTTCATCAAAATGTGCAATTCCTTATGAATAGTATTGTAACCCAACGTTTTATTAAGTGCCATGATAAATTACGTGCTGACAATCGAGTGCGTTCGAGTCGCCAATTTGCCTTATCGTTGGAGTACTTGCCCCAAAGTTTAAGCGAAATCCTGAAAGGTCGTCGTGATGTCACTATTGAGCTGTTGCGCAAAGCGGTAGAAAAGTATAAAATCAATCCTGTATACATCTTCACAGGAGAGGGGCCGATGTTTATGACCGAAGAGGGCCATAAAAGCTTTCGGGTGCTTACCATAGTTACCAATGCACAAGATGACGAGCGCATTGTCCATGTGCCTATCCCAGCTCAGGCGGGCTATGCCGCGGAAATGACTGACCCTACCTTCATCCAGGATCTACCTACTTTTACCTTACCAGATTACAAGTATAAAGTGGGAACGCACCGCTCTTTTGATGTTTCTGGCGATAGCATGGAGCCTACCTTATTTGAAGGCGATAAAGTGGTGTGTAGTTTTTTGGAGCCTACACTGTGGGAATCTTCCATTAAGGATAATTACGTTTATGTGATTGTTACAAGGGGTGATGTAGTGGTGAAGCGGGTGACGAATCGCCTAAAAAGTAACAAACAGTTGATCTTGCTATCCGATAATTCGTTTTATGAAACCTACACATTAAATGTGGGCGATATTCGGGAGGTGTGGTATGTGCGTGCCAAGGTAAGTCCTTTCTTGCCTTCTCCGCAGAACATCAAGAATTACTTATTTGAGGAAGTGCGAGATTTTAAGCAGACTATTCGCCAGCAATCGGTGCTAATCGAAAATCTGAATACCACCATCGAAAATTTAATCCAATCTCAACGGGTAAAGTCTAAATAAAACCCAAAAAAATATATGGCAAAGATTCGCATTCAAGGAAAGGTGAGCTATCAAAAATTGAGTGGTGGCTTTTGGGGAATTATTGGAAACGACGGTCAGGAATATCGCCCGGTACGATTTCCAGAGCAGCTAAAATATGAAGGGAAGTCCGTCAAGATTGTGGCTAAAGAAGTAGAAGAAGATATGTCCATTTTTATGTGGGGGACTCCTATAAAAATCGTATCTTTTGAAACGATGACTCCATAACCTACAAACCTAATTTAGCTATGCTCCGGCAGCTTTTCGTACTCCTCTGGTTTCTAGCTGTTTCATCACTTCCCGTGCTGGCCCAAAACCTATTAAGAAATCCTGATTTTGAAGAAAATACTGCTTTACCCTTATCCAACGGACAAGTTAATGTCTTGAGTGAATGGGATATTGCAGTCAGCTCACCTGATTATTTGCATGAGGGAGGGTTTCCTCCCGATGTTGGTGCGTACGAAGATTTTTTTCCGTTCTCAGGGGATGCTGGTATGTTCTTTGGCGCGCAGGTCACAGGTATGGATCAATTCGGGGAAGCGATTGGGCAAACCTTAGATGAGCCTCTTCAAAAAGGGTTCCTGTATAAATTTACAGCGGCACTGAAGCTACATATTCAGATGAATTTTTCTGGAGGTATCCATCTATATGGTTTACCAGAAAAGCCTGCTGTCAATCCCGATGATTTTCAGAATGCGGCAAGTTTGCCAGGTGCTGTCTTTCTTGCTGATATTATCAATGTGGCTGATGTTGATAATTATGACCTGTTTTCTACCTGTTTCATTGCACCAGCCAATTTTCCCTATTTTGTCATTTCAGGCTTCGATCGTTTGATCTACATCGATCAGGTATCGCTAGAGGAGGTATTTCCTGTGGCAGTAGGAGAGGGGTTCCTGCCAGCAGATACGACTATATGTGGTGGGGATGAGTTGATAGCCACGATTCCGTTTGCAGTTGATGCCTTTACTTGGAGTGATGAGCATTTGAATTTATCTAGGGCTATTCAAAATCCTGGTACGTACAGCCTCACAGTAGAACGAAATGGCTGCTTGGCAGAAGATACGGTCTCGCTCGAAACGGAGCTTTGCGTAGAGCCTAGTATATACATTCCTAACGCCTTTTCCCCCAATTTTGATGGTTTTAATGATGAGATAGGTGTTTTTGCCAATGTGCCTTTCGAAACCTTTGCCTTGAAGATATTTGACCGCTGGGGCGCGCTGTTGTTTTCCACTACCGATCCAGACGAACAATGGAATGGCAAGGCTTTTGGATTGGACGCACCGATAGGGGCCTACACGTTGGTGCTTCAGTACAAGATTGCGGGTGACCCAGCAGATGGGCAGGAGCAAATTACGCAGAGTCTAACGTTAGTCCGTTGATCATGAAGATAGTTTTTGCAAGTGCGTATTGTTTTTTAGGTGTAAGTACTCTTTTGCTTTCGCAAAATTTATTCCAAAACCCTGATTTTGAGTCGTTCACTGCGATTCCATTAGTAGAAGCTTCTTTTGAAGAGCTGGACAGCTGGGATCGGGTATGCTTCACCCCTGATTTTTTGCACGTCGATGGTTTTCCTTTCCAGAATCCGTTCTGGAGTGATTTTTTTCCTGATGAAGGAGATGGTGCTATTTTTATGGCTTCTGGCTTTTTTGATGAAAAGTTGGAAGAGGCTGTTGGGCAGCAGCTAGCGCAGCCCTTGCAGGCAGGAGGTCTGTACAAGTTTTCGCTGGATATGATGTTGCAGGGAAGTGCTACGGGGAGCGGAGCCATTCGTGTATATGGGCTGGAATCGCCCCCTGTTTTAGACCCCGACAATACCTTTAGTGCTAGTGAGGGGCTGGCTGGGGCAGAGCTGTTGTTTGAGATTGGACAAATCGGGAGTCGTAATTTGTATACGACTTACACTGCTTGCTTCAAGCCCATCAAGTCTTATCAGTACCTAGTTATTGCCGCACACCTTCAATTGGTATTCGCTGATAATGCAGCCCTAGAACTTGTATTGTCAGCAGAAGAGCAGCAAGACATTTTAGGACCTGACACCCTTGCCTGTGCAGAAGACGGTTTTTCATTGACTATTCCGCCTTTTGTGGATGAAGCACAATGGGAAAATGGCGATACGATCACGCTGCGCCCTATTCCAAGTTCTGGTCTGTATTCAATAGAAGCTGTAAGTAATGGATGCCTATTAGAGGATACGATAGCAGTAGCTATCGAATTTTGTATACCACCTAGTCTGTTTATCCCCAATGCTTTTTCTCCTAATGATGATGGGATTAATGACTATTTTGAGGTCTACTCTAATTACTCCTTTAAAGAATTTGAATTGCAAATCTACGACCGATGGGGGAGTCAGGTATTTCGCTCTAGCGATCCTTCCTCGTTTTGGAATGGCGAAATCAATGGCGCGAACGCCAATATTGGTACCTACTTGGTCTGTCTAAAGTACCGACTTAATGGTGATCCTTCCGGCAGTATGAGGGTAGAAACGTCCGATCTGTTTCTCCTTCGCTAGCTCGGTTCACTATCGCTTTTGGTACCAATCGTCATTCGTAACTTGTGGCACTTTTAGCGTCTCTTGATCCTTTTTTAATAGGTGTAGGGCCAGGGCAGCAGCGATACTTGCTTCTTCGGCCTCATCCGCTTGTATAGCTTCAGGCGTGAAGTATTTTTTAACAAAATGCGTATCAAAATTGCCGCTTAGGAAGGCCTCGTGCTCAAATACAAACTTTCCGAAGGCAAGCGTATTGGCTACTCCTTCAATTTGATAGTTTTCAATAGCTTCTAAAATACGGTGAATAGCGGCTTGCCGATTGGTACCATAGGTAATGAGTTTGGAAAGCATAGGATCATAGTAGATCGGAATATCCATCCCTTCTTCAAAGCCACCATCCACTCGGATATGCTCCCCTTCTGGAATCTGGTATTGTTCTAGCGTACCAATACTTGGTAAGAAATTATTGAGCGGATCCTCGGCATACACACGTAGCTCCATCGCATGCCCTTTAATTTGTAAATCTTCTTGGCTAAAAGCCAGCGTTTCTCCACGAGCCACTCGAATTTGCTGCTCTACCAAATCAATCCCTGTGATTAGCTCCGTGACCGGATGTTCCACCTGTAGCCGCGTATTCATTTCTAAGAAGTAGAAATTATGATCGGCATCCAGCAAAAACTCTACCGTACCTGCGCCCACATAATCACAGGATCGCGCTACATCTACCGCTGCTTGGCCCATGCGTACTCGCAATTCGGGAGTAAGCACAGCTGAAGGCGCCTCTTCTACCACTTTCTGGTGTCGGCGCTGAATGCTGCACTCCCGCTCAAAGAGATGTACCACATTGCCATGCGTATCTGCCAGCACTTGAATTTCGATAT